>JBFXEX010000053.1:0-36384 GCA_050179645.1 Xanthobacteraceae bacterium
TCGTCCGGCTTGATCTGGTGACAGAATCGCCTACCGTCGGTCGCGATGGTCGCACTACTACTATTCTTGTTGAACCTGCTTGGCTTGCCCTTCAAGTCCAGGAGCTGCCTTGCGGCTGAGAATGCCGCGCTCCGGCAGCAGGTGATCGTCCTACAACGCAAGATCCGCGGCCGCGTGGAGTTCACCGACCATGAGCGGCTGTTTTTCATCCAACTCTATCGCTGGTTTCCCTCGGTCCTGAACGCGATCAAGATCATTCGGCCGGAGACGCTGGTGCGCTGGCATCGCGCTGGCTTCCGCCGGTATTGGCGCTGGAAGTCTCGCAATCTCGGCGGCCGGCCGCGGATCGATGCCGCTCTGCGGGCGCTGATCCGACAGATGAGCATCGAGAATGTGCTTTGGGGTGCGCCGCGCATTCGGGGCGAACTGCTCAAGCTGGGGTTTATGGTCGCGCAGTCGACGATCGCCCGGTACATAACCAAACCGGATGGCAAAGCGCCGCCCGCGGGTCAACGCTGGGGCACCTTCATGCGCAACCACATGCCGCAGGTTGCCGCCATGGATTTGTTCGTGGTCCCCACGCTTGGCTTCAATCTGCTCTACGTCTTGGTCATTGTTCGGCTGGCTCGGCGGTAACTGGTCTGGATCAATGTCACCAGCCATCCGACGGCGGAATGGATTGCACAGCAAATCACCGAAGCATTTCCGTGGGATGATGAGGTCCCACGCTACCTGATCCGCGACCGCGATACGGTCTACGGTACGGCCGTCACCCGCCGATTGCGTGCTATGGGCATCCGGGACAAGCCGATTGCGCCTGGCTCACCGTGGCAGAACTGTTTTGCCGAGAGGATGATCGGAACAATCCGTCGCGAGTGCGTCGACCATGTCATTGCACTGAGTGAACAGCATTTGCGCCGAATCCTGAAATCCTACGCTGATTATTACAATTCGGCGAGAACACACCGTTCACTGGACATGGATGCACCCGTTACGCGCCCGGTCCAACAGATCGGCCAAATCGTGTCACATGCCATGATCGGTGGGTTGGACCACCAATATGTTCGAATCTAGCTTTTCGGCACACACAACGGAAGCATCTTCACACCTACGGAGGCGGCCGGCATCGGGGCATTTGGTGCCATGGTCATTGCTTTCATGCGCGGGCACCTGCGCACGTTCGAGGAGTGGATTTCGACGCTTGCGGAGGGCGCAAGTATTACCGCGACCTTGTTTATCGTGATATTCGGCGCACTGGTCTTCGCCCAATTCATCAACCTCTCAGGCCTGCCCTATGATCTGCTCGACATCGTGGGCTCATTGAAACTCACACCGATCGGCCTAGTCATCGCCGTCGTACTCATTGCCATTCTGATGGGCATGTTCTTCGAGTCGATCGGCATCTTGCTGTTGCTGGTGCCGGTGTTCCTGCCGTCGCTCCATCAAGCCGAAGTCGACATGATTTGGTTCGGCATTGTCGTCGTTTTGGTGACCGAATTGGGACTGATCACCCCGCCGATTGGCATGAACGTATTCGTCGTGAAGGCGGTGATGCCAGACTTGCGGCTTGTTTCGATTTTCGCCGGTATCATGCCGTTTGTCGGCGCAATCTTGATCGCGCTGGTTCTAATCTTCCTCGTGCCTGGAATCTCTACCCTCCTGCCGACATTGATGTAGCCAGCATATTTGAGGCTTGCGTCCACCGCACCTATGGACTTTCGGGTAACCGGATTCGTCAGTGCCTAAAGGATCGACGAAATCATTTCGCGCCGCCGGGGCGCCCGTTGCGAGCCATTCTGAGGCAAAGAAGCTTGCCGTGAATGGCAGCGGGGTCGGCACCATTGATCAGGTGCGACAAATGGCGGGGGCGCACGCTCAGGCCATTCTTGCGACAGTGAGCAGTAGAAATTTCGGCATGTGCGCCCACTCCTAGTGATCGTCGCATAGAGTTTAAGAAACGCGCCGTCCTTGGAGAGCGGCTTGCTGACGACGGGCAAATTGATCCAACACCGTGGCGCCACTACACATGAGGACGCGCAAAATGCCAGCCGACCGAGCTCTCAAGATTGCCGCATCTGCTATCGTGACTGGCGTGATGGCTCTGTCGGTACCAGGTCCAGCTGAAGCCAAACCGAAGCCGAAGCCTCCAAAGTGCGTAGCCGTCAATCAGACCTCTTGCCCTACTGGGACGACGCCTTCCATTTGTACGTGTAAGGGCACCACTTATACCTGCTGCAAGGCGACTCCCGCCTCCACTAAGGGTAGGTGAACTTAGTAGAAGCCGGTCCACTAGCACCTGTCCCTGCCGAAATCATATCCGCACGCAAAGAAATTGCCCCGATTGTCTGAACAGATTTTCTGCATAGATAAGTGCCGCGTCTACAAAGGTTGAGCTGCCGAGCGAAGTGGCAGCGGGTTGAAGTAAGCTTGACCGGGCGTTGCGCCGTCAAGGCTCGCATGAGGTCCGCGCTGATTGTAGAAGTCGAAGTAGCTGTCCCTGTGCATGGCGAATTCGTAATTCCCCACAAAACGGCGCAGCGGGCAATCTTTTGAACCGAAGTCGTGCTAATCCCGGTCGATGATTCACCTGCTTATCCTCGCCGTCTACGTCCTGGCCACCATTGCCAAACTTTATGCGGCCAGGCGGGTTACGCGATGTCGTGGCCGAATCCGCGTTGCTGAAGCACCTGTCCCTATCGGAAATTGAATCCCGTTGCCGTATCCGAAAGAATCGGGCGAGGCCGTGCCGATGCAGGTGTCGTTCCCGAAAATCTCGTCCGCGGGGGTTCGCGGTTGAGTGAGAATCAGGGCAACATCCTATTCGATGCTTGCCATCCTCCACCTGCTTGCGATGTTCATGGCCGACCGGTTCAAACCGCGGCGGCAGCTGGAAGTCGAGAATCTCTTTCTTCGTCACCAGCTCAACATCGCGCTTCGGCGTGCATCGCATCGTCCGCGGCTGCATAGGAGCGACCGGGCGTTTTTGGTTTGGATGTGCCGGGTTTGGCCAAGCCTGCTCAGGTTGGCCCGGATCGTACAGCCCGAGACGATACTGCGATGGCACCGGGCAGGCTTTCGCGCCTATTGGCGCTGGAGATCCAGCGCTCGGCCAGGACGGCCCCCGGTCGGTCGTGAGTTGCGCGAACTCATTCATCAGATGCGCAAGGAGAACCCATTGTGGGGCGCCCCGCGCATCCACGGTGAGCTGCTGAAGCTCGGGTCCGATATCGCCGAGTCGACAGTCTCCAAATACATGGTCCGGCACCGAGGGCTGCCGTCGCAGACCTGGCGAACATTCCTGCGCAACCACGCGGATGCCATTGCGGCAAGCGACCTTTGCGTGGTTCGAACCCTGACATTTGAGTGCCTGTTTGTGTTTCTTGTCATAGGCCACGGTCGACGACAACTGCTCTGGTTTGCCGTTACGCGGCATCCGACCGCCGAATGGTTGGCGCAGCAGATCGTGGAGGCATTTCCGTGGGATACGGCGCCGAGCTATTTGGTGCGCGACAATGACGGTGCCTACGGGCAAACCTTCAAAGTTCGTGTCCGGGCTATGGGGATACGGGACCGGCCAATCTCACCGAGGTCGCCCTGGCAGAACCCTTATGCCGAGCGCCTAATCGGGACGCTTCGGCGCGACTGCCTGGATCACGTCTTGATCTTTGGCGAACGGCATTTGCTGCGGGTGCTGACTTCGTACTCGGTCTATTACAATGAGACGCGCACGCATCTGAGGTTGAGCAAGGACGCACCGCTCGGGCGAGCTGTCGAGCGATCCGGGACCATCGTCGCCATACCGATTCTGTGCGGATTACATCATCGTTACGCGCGGATATAATTTTCGGGAAGGACAGGTCTACATGAGCAATGCCAATATTGAGCTGGTTCAAAGCTTCTATGAGTCCTTCGGACATGGCGATCTAGTCACTCTGGCTGACAAAATGATGGCTGACATCGACTGGACAGTGAATGGGCGGCAGCAGGACTATCCGCTATTCGGGTCCCGTAAGGGCGCAGACAATGTGGAAAGGTTCTGTAAACAGGTCGACGACACCGAGAAATTCACGACGTTTTCGCCCAAGGAGTTCCATGCGACGGGCGACCTGGTCTTTGCGATTGGGCATTATGCTGGATCGCTCAAGAAGACTGGTCGACCGTTCGATTGCGACTGGGTGCACATTTTCACAATCAAGAACGGGAAGGTTGCGGCGTTCCGCGAGTTTACCGATACGGCCCAGTTTGCCGAGGCCTTCCGTGGCTGAGCAAGCACGCGTCAACTGAGCGGCAAAATCGCGGCAAGATTAAGCATGATGTGACGAATTCCAACGTCTCGGGGCGAGCGACATGGCGCAGGTGTCGCTCTCCGAACGCCACGACATTGTCGAGGCTTTCTCTGTCGTAAATCAAACTTGCGCATATCGGTGAAGAGATCGAAGACGGCGGGGAACAGATCCCAGCCGCAGGCTTGGGATCCCGAGTTTGAGGAGTTCGCCATGAATTCGCGGCGCTCCCCATAACGGACTAGCAATGCTTATTTCCCGGATCAACTGGCGAATATCGACGGGTATGGCGTCCTACGCGGCGCCTCGATTTCCAGTCTGTCCCTATCGTAAATCAAACTCGCACATATCGGTGATGAAAACGGCTGAGTACGGGGCGATATTGGAGGTGGCCGATGCGCTGAATAGCGCGTGTAATCGGGGCGTCCTTTCCGAGGGTGTACGCCACCCAGAATACTGTGCACTGGCGCGACGATCATTCGATGACGCATTTGTCGCGAAATCAGCAATAAGAGGATCCAGAAAGCACTGGACTTAAGCCCCACACAGAGCGTCACTGCGCGACGAGGGAATGCCGATAGGGTGCTCCGCGAGATCCTGCCCCGCCGGCCGTGTGGCCATTGCGGGGCCTTGGTGGTGACGGCGAGCAATGCCGTTGCAACCG
Organism: Xanthobacteraceae bacterium; assembly: GCA_050179645.1. Lineage (GTDB taxonomy): Bacteria > Pseudomonadota > Alphaproteobacteria > Rhizobiales > Xanthobacteraceae > VAZQ01. The sequence continues at coordinate 4,948 of JBFXEX010000053.1, forward strand.
AGAGGATCTCAGAATGTCACGCAATGCCCCCAGATCACTCAAGACTTCGCGCCTCAGCCGCTCGGCCAAGAAGGCGGCTCAAAAGGAAAGTCGCAGCAGCTCGTCCGTTCGAGCGAAGTCCAAGCAGCAAGCCGTCGTGGGGTTATTGAGCCAGCCTGGCGGTGTGACGATCGCCGCCATCATGAAGGCCACCGGCTGGCAGCAGCATTCGGTGCGCGGGTTCTTCGCGGGTGTGGTGCGCAAGAAGCTCGGCTTGACCCTGAAATCCGAAAAGACCGATGGCGAACGCCGCTACCGCATTGTCGCCCGCAAGCCCGGCGGGCCGGTTTCGAAGCCCGAGACTCCCGGTGGTCGTCCGGTTGCCGCCTGAGCCATGGCGGCGAGATCGGTAGATGCGGCCGCAATCGAGGCCGAGATCGACCGCATCCGGTCGCTCGGCCTCGACGCGCTCCGCAACCGGTGGCGCAAGACGCTGGCATCGCCGCCGCCCGCAGCCTTCGGCAAGGACCTCCTGGTGCGCTTCCTCTGCTGGCACCTGCAGGAGCAGGCGTTCGGCGGACTCGACCCAGGCACCGCAAAGCTGCTGGACGGTCTGGCCCGCGGCGGTAGGACCAAGCCGGACCGGCGCCTTAAGCCCGGCACAGTGCTGGTGCGCGAGTATCGGGGAATGCGTCACACCGTAACGGTCGTGCCGACGGGATACGTGTGGCGGGAGGCCAGCTACGCAAGCCTCTCGGCCGTCGCGCGCGCCATCACGGGCACGGCCTGGAACGGACACCGCTTCTTTGGACAAGGGCGCGGTCACAATCCTCCGACGCACCCTGAAGGCAAGGAGAATGAAGGCGCCGGTGGGGTTGTCAATGAGACTGCTCCAGGCCGACGTGCGACCCGACGTCCGACGTCGAAGGATCACCAGTGAAGTCGACCCAACGCAAGGTGCTTCGTTGCGCCATCTACACCCGTAAATCCACCGAGCATAACCTCGACCTGGAATTCAATTCGCTCCACGCCCAGCGGGAGGCTTGCGAGGCCTACATCAAGAGCCAAGCTCATGAGGGCTGGCGGCTGATCCGGGAGCGCTACGATGATGGCGCCTTCTCGGGTGCCTCTCTCGATCGTCCGGCCCTGCAGGCGCTCCTAACCGAACTCCGATCCGGTAGGATCGACATTATTGTGGTCTACAAAGTCGACCGGCTGACCCGTTCGTTGGCAGACTTCGCCAAGCTGGTTGAGCTGTTCGACCAGCATTCCGTATCCTTCGTATCCGTCACCCAGTCGTTCAACACTACCAGCAGCATGGGCCGGCTCACCCTCAACGTGCTGCTGTCCTTCGCGCAGTTCGAGCGCGAGGTGATCGGGGAGCGGGTGCGCGACAAGATCGCAGCCTCCAAGCGCAAGGGTCTGTGGGTCGGGGGACCGGTCCCACTGGGCTATGCGAGCATCGGCAAGAAGCTCGTGGTGCAGCCCCAAGAGGCCGAGACTGTGCGGTCGATCTTCCGTCGCTACCTCGAACTGGGTTCGGTCGGCGCCCTGGCCCAGGACCTGGACCGCTGTGGCGTCCGGACCAAGCAGCGCCCGGGAGGGAAGGGCAATATGGGTGGGGGAGTGCGGTTTGGTGTCGGGACGCTTGCCTACTTGCTGAAGAATCGCCTCTACGTTGGGGAAATCTCCTACCGGGGCGAGGTTCATCGCGGCGAGCACGAGCCAATCCTGGACCGCGACCTGTTCGACGCCGTGCAGGCCAAGCTCAAGGCCGGCGCGGTGACACGGCGGCTTCGCCTCAAGGCGTCATCCGCCATACTGGCGGGCCGCATCTACGATGACCGCGGCAACCGTATGAGCCCGACGCACGCCAACAAGCTCGGGGTTCGTTACCGTTACTACGTCTCACAAGCCGTCGTTCAGGGTCGCCGGGCGGACGCGGGCAGCGTTCCCCGGGTGTCGGCACCCGAGATTGAGACCCGGGTGCTCGATGCCGTCCGTCGGCACATCGAATCCGCGGGCTCCACCGGCGGACCGGTCACCCTGGTGGACGAGAGCGATCTGATCGAACGATACGTCCACCGCGTGATTGTGAGACCACAGGCGCTGGAGGTTTGTCTTGTGCCTCCGGGGGAGGTTTCGGATCAAGCCGACAGCTCCGACGTCGACGCCGATGACAATGTGCGATCGAACACCACGATGGCGCTTCCATGGACAGCCAAAACCTTCGTCGCCCTGAAAGGTATTGTGCATTCACCGGTCAGCGAGCTCGCGATGTCGCCGGAGAACCGCGATGCTCTGCTTGTCGCCATCGCCAAAGCGCGCCGATGGGTCGAAGATATCAGGCTCGATCGCGTCGGCTCGTTTGAGGAGATCGCCGACCACGAATCCCGAGGGGAGCGCTATGTCCGGCAGCTTGCATCTCTGGCCTTTATCTCTCCCTGCGTCGTCGCGGCGATCGTCGAGGGAAGCCTATCCACTGACCTCACGGTCTCCAGCCTTGCCAAGATGCTGCCGCATTCCTGGGCCGAGCAAGAACAACGCGTCGGGCTCGCGCGGTAAATTCAGTAGGAACCAGCAGGCGAACCGGTCTCTGTTGACGTCGAACCGGTCTACGGCATTCCAAAATGGAAATCGAAAAATCGCCAGCAGAGACTGGCGTCGCAAACGCACGGAAATCGGGAACGAGTTATCGAGATTTGCCCGCCGGAGACTCCAAACGCCGAGCTAACCGGCGGGAATGTCGGCAGTTCTCCCACAGGTGGAAATCTCATCGGAGAGACCGCACTGCTTGGCTGGGGGACTAGGATTCGAACCTAGATTCTCGGAGTCAGAGTCCGATGTTCTACCATTGAACTATCCCCCAACGCGTCGCGGCTCGCCTTGCGGTGCCGGGCTTGGCCCGCAGGTCCGCACGTTCGTGGAGCGAAATCGCGCTGGAATGGCGTCGATATAGGCGGAAACACACGCGCGGTCTACCCCGCTTGGGGGAAGCCGGGCGGGAATTTCCTGCCACTGCGGTGCGCCAAGCCGGGTCGGGGCGGCCCGCCGCGGCGTCCTGTCCATTGGAAAGCCATGATTAGTTTCTTATTTTTTAACGTCGGCGTTTCTAAAAGCGATCATTATTGGGGGATTTGGGCCGTGAGAATTCCGGTCGTCGCCTGGGCGCTTTCCACTCTTGGCTTGTTCTGTCTTGCCGCCGCACCGGCGCAGGCTGCCGCTTACGTGCTGGGCGACAGCCTGGGACTGGGCGTTTCGCGCGCCGGAAAGCTGAAGAATCTCTCCAAAATCAGCATCCACATCCGCGGCCGCAAGATGCAGGAGCAGATCGCCAAGACCCCGGCGGGGTCGACGGTCTTCCTGGTACTCGGGACCAATGATGCGGAAGGCAGTATTGCAAGGCTCGACAAGCACATCGACCGCCTCGTCGAGGCCGTCGAGAAAAAGAACATCACGTTGATCTGGCTTGGACCGCCCTGCGTGCGCAAGGCCTGGGACACCCGGGCGCGCGACCTCGACGCCATGCTGCAGAGCCGGTTCGAGAACACCGCGGTGCGCTACATCAGCATGCGCGACGACGCGATGTGTTCGGGCGCCTTCCATGAGCGGGACGGCGTTCATCTGAAGATGAAGGGCTACGCCCATATGTGGGAAAGGGCGCGTGAGGCTTCGGGCTTTGCGGTCGCCGCCGAGGAGGCCGAGCCCGAAGTGACCCGGACCGGTTCGGCCAAGAAACACGCTGCAATCAGGACTGCGTCCGCCGACACGACGCTGAAGATCGCGTCCGTCGGTTCGTCAAAATCAAAGAAGGCCCAGCGCATCCCGCTGCCGGTACCGCGCAGGCCATTTCCATAATGATGCCGGGCCGTGACGATCCGGCACGGTCCTCTTCGAGCATCGCTGTTTGCGCATCCAGGTGATGGTGGCTTGGCCATGAATGTGCGTCGGGTTGCCTGGCAGCAATTTGCCTGGTTGCGAGCGGTGGGGCACGCCGCGCTGGCGCTGGCGATCTTGTTCTGCGCGCTCGTCATGGGGCTCGGCGGCGCCACAACGGCTGCGGTGGCACAGGAGACGAAAGCCAAGATCGCCTTCGTCGGCGACTCGACCTCGGATGGCTTGTGGGGCGGCTTTTCGCCTCTCGCTCCCCGCAATTCCTGCCTCAAGGGCACGGTCGACCTCGGCCGGTTCGCCAAAAACAGCACCGGGCTCACGCGTCCCGAAAGATACAACTGGCCGGACGAGGTGAAGCGCATCGGCGACAGCTACAAGCCGGCATTGTTCATCATGTCGCTCGGGCTCAATGACCGGCAGTCGGTGGTGTTCGGCGGCAAGGTCACGCTCGATACCTCGCCAGACTATCCGGCCAGGTACAAAGAGCGCGTGACCGCCGTGCTCAAGAGCGCGGCCGCGAGCCGGTCCAGCCTGCTCTGGGTTGGCCTGCCCGCCATGCGCGACGCTGCGGCCGACCGTGATGCGCGCTTGAAGAACACGTTCTTCGCCGAAGCAATCGCCGAATTCGGCGATTCCGCCATCCAGTATGTCCCGCCCTGGCGGCTTAATCCGACCGGGGAGGATAAGTTCGCCTCCTACGGCCCCGATCAGAACGGTAAAATCATCCAGATTCGGGCCTCCGACGGGGAACATTTTACGCCGGCGGGGGATATGCTCGCTGCCGCCTATCTATTGCCTAAAATCACCGCGATCCTCCTCAGTCGGGGCGCCAAGCTTGGCGATGCTTGCGCAAGTTGATGGGGGCCACGGGGGATGGGGATCGGCCGGTTTGTCGGCATGACGGCCATCTTGATGGTCGGCGCGGTGAGCGCGGGCTGCCTCTACGTGGGCTGGGACGAAATTGCGGCCTTCGTCGAGCGCGAGCCAAGACTGGAAGGCGTCCGTAAGCCTCTGTTTCCCAGAGGCGAAAAGGTCGGCGCCCGCACCAGTACGGTGGCGCTGACGCCTGCAAGCAAGGAACCGGTTGCGCCGGTCCAGGTCGCGACCGCAGACGGGCCGGTAATGTTGGCCGCGCTGGAGACCACCTCCGGCGGCAGTCTGCCACCCCCTCCAAACCCTCCTGTACCGGAGCGAGCGCCCGAATCGCAGATGTCGGCGATCGTTCCGCCCGCGGGAGCCATGCCCGGATCGAGCGAGCCCGCGGGCGTGCAATCGGAACGCCCGCTCGGGGAACGGGGTATCGTCATCCTGCAGATCGGCGACAGCCATACCTCGGCGGACTTCCTCACCGGCGAGTTGCGACGGCGGCTGCAGGAGCGTTACGGCCGCGGCGCGCCGGGTTATGTCACCGCCGGCCGCCCGCATGTCGGCGTGCGTTCGTCGACGCTGAAGGTCACCTCGTCGTCCGGCTGGAGCTACAAATCGCTGCAGAAGATCGGCGCCGTAGCATCGGAGTTCTGGCTGTCCGGCTACAACGCGATCGCGACTGCTCCGGGCGAAACGATGAGCTTCGCCAGTGACCGGCCGGTGAATTTCGAGATGATCGAGATCGAGGTGCTGCGCCAGCCCGGTGGCGGCAAGATCGACATCAAGCTCGATGGCCACGTGGAGACCAGCTACGACCTGGCTTCGTCGAAGCCGGAGCCCGTCGTCATCCGGCTGCTGCCGACACGCGGCGCGACCGAGAAGGTGAAGGACATCTCCATCACCACCACCGGGCGCGGGCCGGTGACCGTCGCCAGCGTCGCGATCTACAACAAGCAGAGCGGGCTCACCTTCAACAGCATCGGCTATCCAGGCGCGCAGGCGAGCCTGATCAACAAGTTCGACACCAAGCTCCTGGCCAACGATCTCGTCCGGATCGATCCGCAGATCGTCATCCTGTCGTTCGGCACCAACGAGGCCTCGAACGACAGGCTGGACCTGACGAACTACCGGAACAGCTACGAGCGCATCATCGACAAGATCAAGACCACGCTGCCGGAAGCCCGCATCGTGGTAATCGGCCCGCCCGATTTTGCCGAGCTGCCGGCCGCGTGTCGCAAGGGCAATTCCGCAGCGACCTGCGGCCGCACCGCCGTGGCCTCTGCAAACGGCGCATCGCCGGCAGGTGAGTGCGCCTGGCGGACGCCACCCAAGTTGTATCAGATACGCGAAGTCCAGCGCGACATTGCGCAGCGTCACGGGCTCGTTTATTGGAATTGGGCCTCGATCATGCCGCAGGAATGCGGCGCGCATCGCTGGTACTTGGCGTCGCCGCCGCTCATGGCCAAGGACCACGTCCATTTCACGATTGAGGGCTACAAGAAGAGCGCTGATCAGTTCCTCACCACCCTGATCCCCGTTATCGAAAAGGTACGGGTAGGAGCAGATGTTATTTCCAACAATTGAGTTCGCGATATTTTTTGCCGTTGTCTTCCCCGTTACCTGGCTTCTCAACAATCACAACACCGCAAAAAAATGGTTCCTGGTCGCGGTCAGCTACGTCTTCTATGCGTTCTTCCGCGTCGACTTCACGCTGATCCTGCTCGCCAGCTCGGTAATAAATTTCGCGCTGGCGCTCTGGCTCGGGTCGCTCGCCGGCGGCGCCGCGCGCAAGGCCGTGCTCTGGCTCGGGATCGCTCTCAATCTCTGCATCTTGGCGGCGTTCAAGTACTACAACTTCTTCGTTGCTTCGGCGATGAACGCGGCCCACGGCATCGGGTGGGATCTCAGCCTCCCTTTTTTCGAGGTCGGACTGCCGATCGCAATCTCGTTCCTGACCTTTCACGCGCTGTCCTACATCATCGACGTCTACCGGCATAAGCTCGCGCCGACGCGCTCGCTGGTCGATATCCTGCTTTACATCAGCTTCTTTCCGCATCTGGTCGCCGGTCCGATCGTGCGCGCCAGGATCTTTCTCGAACAGACCATCCGCAAATCCGACCCGAAGGATATCCGCCTCGCCATGAGCGTGTTCCTGATCGTCGGCGGGCTGTTCAAGAAGGTGGTCGTTGCCAACTACCTGTCGACCGATTTCGTCGACGGCGTCTTCCGCTCTCCGACCGAATATTCGCGGCTCGACCTGCTGCTCGGCATGTACGCCTACGCGCTGCAGATCTATTGCGATTTCAGCGCCTACACCGACATCGCCATCGGCGTCGCCAACTTGCTCGGCTACAAGTTTCCGCAGAACTTTAATCAGCCGTACCGGGCCACGTCGGTGCAGGACTTCTGGCGCCGCTGGCACATCACCCTGTCGGCCTGGCTGCGCGATTACCTCTACATTCCGCTCGGCGGCAGCCGCGGCGGCACCTGGTTCACCTATCGCAACATTCTGATCACGATGCTGCTCGGCGGCCTTTGGCACGGCGCGAGCTGGAATTTCGTGATCTGGGGTGGCTTGCACGGTGCCGCATTGGTAGTCGAGCGACTGCTCGGGGTGACGGGAGGTCACCACGGCCGCATTGCGAAAATGCTGTGGTGGTTCGTCACCCTGCATTTTGTCTGCCTGACCTGGGTGTTCTTCCGAGCCGCGGATTTCGACACCGCGATCGCCTACCTGACCACGCTGGTATCGGGCGACGCCGTGTTCGGCACGACCGTCACCCCGCTCGTCGCGACCATGCTGGTGATGGGCGCGCTCACTCAGATCATTCCGGACCGTTGGTCCAATGCCTTGGAAGCGTCCTACGATCGCGCGTCGCTCGCCGTGAAGGTGGCGGTGCCGTTCGCGGTGATCTTCCTGATCGCGATAGCTGCGCCAAGCGGCGTGCCGCCGTTCATCTATTTTCAGTTCTGACGAAGAGGGGACCTTGAGCATCTCCGACCCCGATCACATGCCGCCGACGCAGGGTCTGCCGCAACAGCGACCGCTGCTGACCACGTCGGTGGTGATCTACGCGACGCTTGTACTGCTCGCCGTCACAATACCGCGCGGTCTGGTCAACTGGGCGAAAACCTTCGAGCCCGGCGCGCCGCAGCAGGCACTGCTGCAGGTCGCCGAGGCGATCGCGGCCGCGTCGCACCGCATCGGCGCAGACCGGGCCTTTGACAACGCCCGCGAACTGTTCCTGCGGGTGACCGGGAAGCGTGAAGATTAGAGCCTATCCATTCGAGTTGACGCGAACTCTAGACTAGCCCCGTTCGCTCACGAAAGCGGGAACCCAGCGCCAAGCGTTCGCAGCTTGTGATTCTGGGTCCCCGCGCCCGCGGGGACGAACGGAGAGAGCTGCGATTCTATCGAAGCGAGATGTGCTCTGATGCGGGCGCGGCTCTACGGTTTGATCAGTTCGCGCGCCCGATCGACGATCGGTTTCGGTGTGGCGTAGAGCTTTTCGACCGTCTCCTGTACCTTCTGGCCCGATGAGGGACTCACGTCGATCCGCAGCTTCTCGGCGTCTGCCAGGAAGTCCTTGTCCTTCAGAGTTGCGGCGAACGCCGCCCGCAGCGTGGCAATCTGCTCCGCCGGGACGCCGGGCGGAGCAATATACGGACGCCCGAACACCTGCTGACCGATGATCAATTCGACTGCCCGCCGGTCGGTTTCGTCCTTCACGAACTGCCACACCGGCGGCACACCGAGACGGGTCAGTTCGTCCTCGGCCTCGAGGTTCACCTGCACCAGAATGTTGACCTTGCGGTCGCGCAGCCAGTCGGGGCGCTGCGACTTGAGGCTCGACCAGTCCCATCCGCACAGGCCGTCGACCTCGCCGCGTTCCATGGCGAGCAGGATGTCGGCGGTGCCTTTGTAGCCCGAGACCACCTCGAACAGCGCTCCGGAGGACCTGCGGTGCATGTTGGCGTAGTCGCGGGTGGAGGCGCCGACTGCGCTCGCGCCCATGATGGCCTTCCGCTTCAAGGCATCTGCGAAGGTCTTGATGCTGGACCGTTCGTACGTCGCGCAGACGCGGGTCGCGTTGTCGGCACTGGCCAGAAACTGCAGTTTGGCCGGGTCGAGCAACGTCTGCGCGCGCTCTTCGAGCAGTGGCGCGATGATCACTCCGGGAAATACCATCCCGATCACGGTGCCGTCCTTCGGGGCCACCGAATAGATGTATGATGCAGCCCGGCTGCTGCCGGCGCCGGGCTGGTTCTTGACGACAATCGTGGGCTGGCCCGGGATGAAGCGGGGCAGGTGCCGCGCGATGGCGCGGGAATAAATATCGTAACCGCCGCCAACGGCGCTGCCGACCACCAGTTCGATGGTCTTGTTCGCATAGAAGTCGGCCGCCATTGCGGGTGCCGGCTCGCACATGGTCGCCACAGCGGTAACGAGAGAGCAGCACAGCCACGGTCGAGCGGTCGCCATGGGGATTCCTCCAGCCTGCTTTTTCTCGCCAAAGTCTAACGCAAGACAAGCGACGTCACGAGGCCGGTTGCCGGTCGCGGACTACGCCTGGCGCCGACTCGACGAACTGAAGCTGACGAGGACGACCGCGACCAGGGCGCAGGCTGAAATAAAGAGGAAAACGAAGCGCGGCTGCCCATGATCCAGGAATTGCCCGAAGATCAGGGGAGAGATCACCCCGCCGACATGAAGGCCGGTGCTGACGAAGCCGAAGACCTTGCCGAACGACCCGTGCGGCGTGGCACTTCTGACGATCATGTCGCGGGAGGGCATGGTGATGCCGGTGGACAGCCCGCTTAGGGTCACCAGCGCAAACAGCAGCAGGACGCCCGGATCCCAAAGCCCGATCGTCGCGCTGACAAGGCCGGTAACCAGAAGGCCGCCGCCCGCCACCAGATTGTGACGGGGCGTGCGCGCAGCGACGACGCCGCCCACAAGGACGCCGACTGCAACCATCGTGAGCAGGACGGTCAGAGCTGAGTTGGCGAGCGCGAGCGGGGTATCGTGCAGGGCAGCGAGACCGACGACCAGGAACTGGTTCAGCCCGTCGCTGACCATCGACAGCATAATGAAAAATGCGAAATTGAGCAGGATCGGCCGGGACAGCAGCAAGCTCCAACCGCCGCTGGTTTCTTTGATCGGCGCGCGATCGTGCACCGGCGCGGCACGATGGGGTCGCTCGAGCGGCGGCTCGCGCTGCAGCAGCAGGATCAATGCAGCGGCGAAGCCGAACACCGAGGCACCCAAGAATGCGCCACGCCAGCCTACCAGGTCCTGCATGAACAACAGCGTCACCGGCGCAATCGCGGCTCCGGCCATGCCGGCGCAGGTATGATACGAGAACGCCTTGGTCAGGCGCTCCGGCGGCACGTGCGTCGACAGCAGCGAGTAGTCGGCGGGGTGGAAGACCGTGTTGGCGATGCCCATGACGCCGAACATGGCGACGAAGACCCAGAACGAGTTGACTAACCCAGCGACCGCGATGGCGCTGGCGGCTAGCAGCAGTCCGGCGACCAGGTTGAGGCGCGCATCGGTGCGGTCGATCAGGAAGCCGGCCGGCGTCTGCAAGACGGTCGAAACCAGATGGAAGAAGGTCAGCGCGAACGCCAGCTCGGTGTAGGTCACGCCGTAGTCCGCCCGGATGAAGACGAACAGCGGCGCGAGCAGGACAATGTAATAGTGACTGACCAAGTGCGCCAAGCAGACGCTGGCGACGAGTCGAGTTTCGCTTGCCCGCGTTGTGGGCAGGAGTTCGGCAGCTTGAGTCATGTTCGCCCCGGCGGCGACAGATCAGGCGGAACGAGTTCCGCCCGCGTCCTGAATGGCGCGCCACACCCGGTACGGCGTTGCCGGCATGTCGATATGCCGGATGCCGAATTCGGACAGCGCATCCACAACTGCATTCATTAATGACGTCAGAGAACCGGCGCAGCCCGCCTCGCCGCAACCCTTTACGCCAAGCGGATTGGTCGTCGCCGGTACCGGGTGGCTCTCCAGCGTAAACGACGGCGTGTCGCTGGCGCGCGGCAGCGCATAGTCCATGAACGAACCGGTCAGGAACTGGCCGTCGTCGTCATAGACCGTCATTTCCATGAATGCCTGTCCGATGCCCTGCACGACCCCGCCGTGCAATTGGCCCTCGACGATCATCGGATTGACCTCGGTTCCGAAGTCGTTGATGCAGGAATACTTCACCACCTCGATGACGCCGGTCGACGGATCGACCTCGACCTCGGCGACGTGGCAGCCGTTCGGGAACGTCGCGGCGCTCGGGCCGTCGCTGACATGCCGGGTGTCGAGCGTGTTCGGGACGCCCTCCGGCAGCTTGAGGCCACTGCGCAGCTTTTCGGCCAGCTCCATGATGCCGATAGAGCGGTCCGTGCCGGCGATGGTGAAACGCCCGCGCGCGAACTCGATGTCGGAAGGCGACGCCTCGAGCACGTGGGAGGCGATCTGCTTGCCCTGCTCGATCACCTTGGCTGCGGCTTCGACGATGGCGGTGCCGCTATGCATGATGGATTTCGAGCCGCCGGTGCCGCCGCCGACGAGCAGTTCGTCGCTATCGCCCTGCAGCAGGCGGATTTGCTCGTAGGGGACGCCGAGCTTCTCGGTCAGCACCTGGGCGAACGGCGCGGCGTGGCCCTGGCCGTAGTCCAGCGTTCCGGTGATGATCGTGACGGTGCCGTCGGGCTCGAAGCGCAGGCCGCCCATTTCCTTCGACGGCGGTGCGGTGACTTCGAGGAAGCTGCCGAAGCCGATGCCGCGGATCTTGCCGCGCTTGCGGCTCTCGCGCTTGCGCTTGGCGAAGCCTTTGACATCCGCAAACTCGAGTGCGTGCTTGAGCAGGCCGGGAAAATCGCCGCTGTCGTACTCCATCCCGGACGCGGTCTTGCAGGGAATCTCCCGCGGCCGGATGTGGTTGCGCCGCCGCAGTTCCAGGCGGTCGATGTCCATCTCGGCCGCGGCGGCGTCGATCAGCCGCTCCATGTAGTAGTTGCCTTCGGGACGGCCAGCGCCGCGATAGGCCGAGACGTGCGTGGTGTTGGTGAAGACGCACCTGGTGGAGACCTCGATCAGCGGCGTGCGATAGACGCTCTGCACGTTCTTCACTGCGTTGAGCGTCGAAGGCATCGGCGCGACCTGCGACAGGAACGCTCCGACGTTGCCGAGGCCGGTGAGGCGCACCGCCAGGAACGTGCCGTCGGCATCGAGCGCCAGTTCGCCGGTCATCTCATGATCGCGGCCATGGCTGTCCGACACGAAGCTGCCCGAACGCTCGTCGGTCCATTTGACCGGCCGCCCGAGCGCGCGTGCGGCATGCAGCACGCAGACATATTCGGGGAACGGCGCCGACTTCATGCCGAACGAGCCGCCGACATTGCCGGTCAGAATGCGGACCTGCTTTGGCTCGACCTTAAGGATTTCCGCCATGTTGCCCTTCATGCCGAACGCGCCTTGCGATGGCACGTGCAGCGTGAACCGGCCGGTGGCCGGATCGTGTACGCCGATGGCGGCGCGCGGCTCAATCGGGTTCACCACCAGGCGGGTGTTGACGAGCTTAAGCTTCGTGACATGGGCGGCCTTGGCGAATGCGGCCGCGACCTCTTCGCTGTTGCCATAGTGATAGTCGAGCGAGACATTGCCGGGGGCCTCGGCATGGATCTGCGGCGCGCCTTCGCGCACGGCGTCTTCGACGCGCACCACGGCCGGCAGCGGATCGATGTCGACCTCGACCGCCTCGGCCGCGTCCTTCGCCTGCAGCGGCGTTTCGGCGACCGCGAATGCGATCGGGTCGCCGACAAAGCGCACCTTGTCGGTCGGCAGCGCCGGCCGTGGCGGCTTGCGCATGTCGGTGCCGTCGCGGTTCTTGAACGCCACGGCGCACTTGAGCGTACCGTAGTCGGCCAGGTCGGCGCCGGTATAGACGCCGAGCACGCCCGGCATCTGGCGGGCCGCAGTCGTGTCGATCTTCTTGATGACGCCGTGCGCCACGCGGCTGCGAACGATCACCGCGTAGACCTCGCCGTCGAGCTTGACGTCGTCGGTGTAGCGGCCCGCACCGCGCACCAGGATCGGGTCCTCGGTACGCAGCACCGGCTGGCCGATCCCGAATTTCATCACGGCGAGGCTTTGCGGATCGTTCTGCAGATTCATGAAAAAATGCCTTCATCAATGGCTCGCCCGCAAGCACGTGGGCAGCGGGGCGCCGGCGACGCGTCCCCTAAAGCCGGCCGCGATATCGAGATCGAGCGGAAGGGAACCAGAGGTCCGTTTCAGATAAAGGACACCGGCCGCTTCGACAAGGACATCCTGCCGCGTCATGCGCCCCGCGCGCACCTGTTGCGCCGCCCGCCCCCGTGTTACAGTTTCGCGATTTGAATTTGGACATCGCCGCAGCCGTCGAGCCGCAGGAGAGCTTCGGCGCGGGAGGAAAGGGCTGGAATGAGTGACGAGGCCCGGGGAACCGGCAGCCTCGGCCCTCCGCGTGACCGGCCGCAGGCGCTGCACCGGTCGCGCGAGGGTCGTCGATCACCATATGGGCCATCGCGCCACGCCGGGGCATCCGGCAGGGCTGCCTTGGAACGCGAGCCGGTCTATGCGGCGCTCGATCTCGGCACCAACAACTGCCGCCTCCTGATCGCGCGCCCAATTGGCGATAGTTTCCGCGTCATCGATGCGTTCTCCCGAATCATCCGGCTCGGCGAAGGCATCTCGGCAACCGGGCGGATCAACGATCCGGCCATCGACCGCGCGGTCGGCGCGCTCGCCATCTGCCGCGACAAGATGCGCAACCGCGGCGTTACGCGCGCGCGGCTGATCGCGACCGAGGCGTGCCGTGCGGCGGTCAACGGCAATGAGTTCCGCGCGCGCATCGCCGAGGAGGTCGGCCTCGAGCTCGAGATCATCGATCGCGAAACCGAGGCGAGGCTGGCCGCCACCGGCTGCACGCCGCTGGTCGATCCGCAGGCCGAGGGCGTGGTGCTGTTCGATATCGGCGGCGGCTCCTCGGAGATCGTCCGGCTCGGCCGCTGCGCGCCGACGCGGCGCGGCCCGCCGCTGCCGCAGATCAGAGGCTGGGCCTCGCTCCCGGTCGGAGTGGTGACGCTCGCCGAGCGCTATGGCGGCCACGTGGTGACGCCGGAAATCTACCAGGCGATGATCGCCGAGGTGCAGGTGTTCGTCGAGCGGTTCGTGGCCGAACAAGGCAGCGACCGCATCGACCGCATCCACATGCTGGGAACCTCCGGCACCGTGACGACCATCGCCGGGGTCTACCTCGAGCTCAAGCGTTATGAGCGCCGTCGGGTCGACGGTTGCTGGATGGACAATGCCGAGGTCACCCGGGTGGTCGATCGGCTCTTGACCATGAGCTACGAGGCGCGGGTCGCCAATCCCTGCATCGGTGCGGAGCGCGCAGATCTGGTACTCGCCGGGTGTGCTATCCTCGATGCCATCCGGCGGGTATTCCCGTGTCGGAGACTGCGGGTCGCGGACCGCGGGTTGCGCGAAGGCATGCTGGTGCAGATGATGCGCGACGACGGCGTCTGGGGCGGCAGCGACATGGGAGCGGGCCCAACGTGACCACCCGTGGCAGCGGACGCGATCTTAAGGTTCGGGTGAAATCCGGCAAGAGCCGCTCGCTGTCTTCCAAGCTCTGGCTTGATCGCCAGCTCAACGACCCGTACGTGACCCGCGCCAAGCGCGAAGGTTATCGCTCCCGCGCCGCCTACAAGCTGATCGAGATCGACGATAAGCACCGCTTTCTCAAGCCGGGCGCGCGCGTGGTCGACCTCGGCGCGGCGCCCGGCGGCTGGAGCCAGATTGCGGCCAAGCGATGCGGCGCCGCCGAAGGCAAGGGCAGGGTGGTGGCGATCGATCTCCTGGCGCTCGCGCCGGTCCCCGGAGTCGATTTCATCCGGCTCGATTTCCTCAGCCCCGAAGCCCCCGCGCAGGTGAAATCGCTGCTCAATGGCGCCGCCGACGTGGTGCTCTCCGACATGGCCGCCAACGCCACCGGCCACCGCAAGACCGATCATCTGAAGATCATGGCGCTGGCCGAAGCGGCGGCCGAATTCGCCCGCGAAGTGCTGGCGCCGGGCGGCGTCTTTCTCTGCAAGGTGCTGCAGGGCGGCACCGAGACGACGCTGCTCGCGCAGCTCAAGCGCGACTTCACCGTGGTGAAACACCTCACGCCGGCCGCCAGCCGCTCGGATTCCGCCGAGCTTTATCTCCTCGCGATGGGCTTCCGCGGCTCGGCGCAGGGGTAAGCGGGTTCGTCCAGCAGCATTTGTAGCCCGGATGGAGCGAAGCGAAATCCGGGGCCGTGTCCCCGCACTCTCGGATCCCGGATTGCGCCGCGCTCCATCCGGGCTACGCGCGCTTCGGCCGCTTCTGCGAACTGACAGAGCGACTGGCCGCCCGCGTCGATGTATTCAGCGCTGCGGCGGCGCGAACGAGCGACTTCAACGCCTTGTCGTCGATCTTGTCGCCCTCATGGATATCGATGGCGCGCCGCACGTTGCCGTCGAGGCTCGAATTGAACAGGCCCGAAGGGTCATCCAGCGCGGCGCCCTTGGCGAAGGTCAGCTTCACGACTGCCTTGTAGGTCTCGCCGGTGCAGATGATCCCGTCACGCTCCCACACCGGTACCCCCAGCATCGCGTTCGACGGCTTTCGCCATTTCACTTCCTCGATCACGCCGGGGCAGGCCTCCTTGATCAGCTTGCGAACCCGGGCAAGCGTTTCGCCTCGCCAGTCGCCCAGCTTCTTGATGCGCGCATCGATCAGCCGCGAGGGAGACTCTGCTCCCGCTTCTTCCGTCGAGCCGGACTTCTTTGTGGTCGTCGTCGCTTTTGCCATGGGCGCTGTCGCTTTCTCCAGGTCGGATCGTAGATCGTAGCCCCGGCGGAGCGAAGCGTAACCCGGAACGATGGGTTGCAGCCCCGGGGGTTCCGCTTCGCTTCACTCGCGCTACTTGCTTGATCCCAGCTCCTCGGCCGCGACGGCGAATATCTCGTCCGCCGCACCGATCGCCACAAAATGGCCGGCGCCTTCGACCGGATGCCACACCGCTCCCGGCATTCGTTCGGCGACCGGCTTGTTGATCGACGCCGGCACAAGGCGATCGTCGAGCCCCTGCCACATGTGGACGCGCCGCTGGATAGCGCCGACGTCGAATGCCCACCGCCGATACGCAAGCTCGGCATCACGAACCAAACCGTCGCTGCCCTGCGCAAAACATTCGGCGCATGTTTCGCCAAAGGCGGCCGCGAAATCCGGCTGAAGCAGGATGCGCTGGTCGTAGCCGTTGACGGCTTTGCCTACCTTCCTGACGAAGGACTTGCGGAAGTATTTCGCGTCCATGCCGAGGATCGCGTACATGAGGCGGAAGCCGGGCTTGAAGCGCAGCGCGAGCCATCCGCCCAGCGCATCGGCTTTGGACAAGCGATCCGCCGCCCAGTTGTCGCCGAATGCGCCATAGGCCGCACCCGCGATGTAGCTGACATGGCGCAGCCTGCGAGGATCGATGTAGGCGGCGGCCGCAAGCGCCGACGGGCCGCCCCCGGACCACCCAGTCACGCCGAAATCCTGGCACCCCAACGCGTCGGCGACCGCTGTCATGTCGTCGGCCCAGCCGGAGAAGGTGCGGTCCTTCTGCGGGCTCGACCGTCCCGTGCCGGGCCGGTCCACGCAGATGAGCCGCAACCCATGCCTCAATGCCGAGTTTGCGAAAAGGCGCGCCTCGAGCCGGCTGCTGGGTCCACCATGGTTGTGGATGACGAGCGGCCCGTGCGGATCGCCGACCTCGAGATAGGCGAGGCTGCGGCCGTCCGCAGTTGCGACCGTCTGTGTCGGCCCGATGGGCGGGATGGCGGATTGCGAACCGGTATTCTGCATTGCCCCGCTCCGGTCTGTCGCGCGATCGTGCCTCAGTCCATCGTCTCGTTCACCATCATAGCTTTTGGTCGGCGGCTTCGGTCGGGGCGGTATCGGCCGTACCGGCTTCGGGCGTGCGGCGCGAAAGCTCGGCGCCGGCATCCTCCGGCATGCGGGCGAAGATGAATACCGCCGAGGCCGCAATCAGCGCGATCGCGACATAGGCCGGCTGGAAATCGGCGGCGGTGATGTCCATCGCCGTCCGTCCCCGCGCCCGCAGCGTCAGATCGACCGCCAGCGCGCCGATCGCCACGCCGGCCGAGATCGAGACCTGCTGGCCGACCGCGACCAGCGACGTGGCGCGGCTCATGCGCCGTTGATCGACGTCCGCATAGGCGATGGTGTTGATGCTGGTAAATTCCAGCGAGCGGAAGAAGCCGCCGATCACCAGCACGCCGACGATCCAGGCGAACGGCACGCCGGGCGTGAAGGTGGCGCAGAGGCCGACCAGCGTGGCGCTGACCAGGGCGTTCACGGTGAGCGCCCGTTTGAAGCCGAAGCGCCGCAGGATGATCGGGATCACGGTCTTCATCCCCATGGCGCCGACCACGTTGGAGAGCGTGATCAGCCCGGACTGGAACGCCGAGAGGCCGAAGCCGAGTTGCAGGAGCAGCGGCAGCAGGAACGGCATTGCGCCGATGCCGCAGCGGTAGACGAAGCCGCCGACAACCGCCGCCCACACGGTCGGAATTTGCAGCAGTGACAGGTCGAGCACCGGCGCCGGTGTGCGGCGGGCATGCAGCACGTAGGCGTAGGTCGCGGCGGCGCCGATGGCGATCAGCGTCAGCACGATCGGCAGCGGCAGATAGTCCATGCCGAGCAGCGAGCCGCCGAAGGCCAGCCCGCCGATGCCGACGCCGGCGAGCACCGCGCCGAGCGGATCGAACGGATCGGGAGTCTGCGCCCGCACGTCCTCGATGTAGATCGTCGCCAGCACGATGCCGGCAATCCCGATCGGGATGTTGATCAGGAAGATCCAGTGCCAGGAGATGAAGGTGGTGATGAAGCCACCGAGCGGCGGGCCGAGCAGGGGACCGATCAGCGCCGGGAAGGTTACCCAGATCATAGCGTTGATCAGCTCGCGCTTGCTGACGCTGCGGACCAGGATCAGGCGGCCGACCGGGGTCATCATGGCGCCACCCATGCCCTCGACCATGCGAGCGGCGACGAACTGGCTGAGCGAGCCGGAGAGGGCGCAGCCGATCGAGCCCAGCATGAACACCGCGATGGCGGCGCGGAACACCGTCCGTGCACCGAAGCGGTCGGCGGTCCAGCCGCTGACCGGGATGAAGACGGCGAGCGAGAGGAGGTAGGAGGTGACGGCGAGCTTGAGCGCCAGCGGGTTGGTGCCGATGTCGGCGGCGATCGCCGGCAGCGAGGTCGCGATGACCGTCGAGTCCAGGTTCTCCATGAACAGGGCGACCGCGACGATCAGCGGTACGATTCGATTAGCCGGCATACGGCGACCGTTGCCCGAGCGGTGGGGCGGGGGCAAGGGCTACGGGCGGATAACAGAATTGTTGCGCGCGGGGCGGGCAGGCATTGTGACGGCGTAAACTTCACCTAAATGATGTCGCGCGGGTTATGCCCCGCTTGGGAGGTCGCCGATGATCTACATCCTTGCCGCTCTGGTTCCGCCGCTGGGACTGTTGCTGAACGGGCAGCTGTTCGCGGCGATCTTCAACCTCGTCCTGATCGTGCCCAGCATCGTGCTCGGCCTGTTCTTCCCGATGCTGTTCCTGCTGCCGTCGGCCCACGCGCTGCTCCTGGTCTACATGAGGCGCGAGGATCGTAAGCACCGCGAACTGGTTGAGGCGATCGAGCGCCACGGGCCGCCTCAGGCCTGGCGGTAAATCGGCCACAGAGTACGAGCGCGCCGCGAGAAGCCGCGCGCCTGCCGCCAAACAGCACGTCACCAAATCGTCATCCCGTTTTCGCCGCGTCTCCTGTGGGACGCGGCGAAATGCGCTAGGCAATGACCGGGAGCCGTGCTAAGGCCACTCGCCAACCCAAAAGGGCGGTTACGCCGCGCGAAACCCCGGTTTCGCTGCGGCGGCCCGTTACTCCGCCCCAACGGTTCTGCGGCCCGCGAGCGCTGGAGTTGGCAATGGACCCAAGAAATATTGGCAGCCTGCGCGAGGGACTGACCTTCGACGACGTCCTGCTGAAGCCCGGACTGTCGGAGCTGCTGCCGTCGGACGCCGACATTCATTCGCGCATTACCCGCGGCATCGTGCTCAACATTCCGATCGTGGCCTCGGCCATGGACACGGTCACCGAGGCCCGGATGGCGATCGCCATGGCACAGGCCGGAGGCATCGGCGTCATCCACCGCAATCTCGAACCCGAGGAGCAGGCCGCGCAGGTCCGCCAGGTGAAGAAGTTCGAGGCCGGCATGGTGGTCAACCCGGTGACCATCCATCCGGAGGCGACGCTCGCCGACGCGCTCGCGCTGATGCAGTCCTACAGCATTTCCGGCATCCCGGTGGTGGAAGGCGGGGGCAACGGCAAATCCAGTCAAACATTGGCCGGCAAGCTGGTAGGCATCCTCACCAACCGCGACGTGCGCTTTGCCACCGACCCCCGGCAGAAGGTCGCCGAGCTGATGACCAAGGAACGGCTGGTCACTGTCCGCGAAGGCGTCGGGGAGCACGAGGCCAAGCGCCTCCTGCACCATCACCGTATCGAGAAGCTGCTCGTCGTGGACGAGCAGTATCGCTGCGTCGGGCTGATCACCGTCAAGGACATCGAGAAGGCGGTCGCCAATCCGAACGCCTGCAAGGACGAGCAGGGGCGCCTGCGCGTCGCCGCCGCCACCACGGTGGGCGACAAGGGCTTCGGCCGCACCGAGCAGTTGATCGCAGCCGGCGTCGATCTGGTGGTGGTCGACACCGCGCACGGCCATTCGCGCTCGGTGCTCGATGCCGTTGGCCGCATCAAGCGGCTGTCGAACGCCGTGCAGGTGGTTGCCGGCAATGTCGCGACCGCGGACGGCGCCAAGGCATTGATCGAAGCCGGCGCCGACGCCATCAAGGTCGGCATCGGTCCGGGCTCGATCTGCACGACGCGGATCGTCGCCGGTGTCGGCGTGCCGCAGCTTACCGCCATCATGGATGCGGTCTCGGTCGCGCGTGACTACGACACGCCGGTGATCGCCGACGGCGGCATCAAGTATTCCGGCGATCTCGCCAAGGCACTGGCCGCCGGCGCCGACTGCGCGATGGTGGGCTCGCTGCTCGCCGGCACCGACGAGACGCCGGGCGAAGTGTTTCTCTACCAGGGCCGCTCCTACAAGACCTATCGGGGCATGGGTTCGGTCGGCGCCATGGCGCGCGGTTCGGCGGACCGTTACTTCCAGCAGGACATCAAGGATTCGCTCAAGCTGGTGCCTGAGGGCGTCGAGGGACAGGTCGGTTACAAGGGCGCCGTCGGCACGGTGTTGCATCAATTGGCCGGCGGTCTGCGCGCCGCCATGGGCTACGTCGGCGCCGCCACGCTCAAGGAACTGCACGACAAGGCCGAGTTCATCCGCATCTCCGGCGCCGGCCTGCGCGAGAGCCATGTCCACGACGTGACCATCACGCGCGAGAGCCCGAACTATCCGGGCGGAGGCTGACGCGCGTGACGGACATCGCCCGCCGCATTGTTCTTGCCTCGCGGCCGATCGGGGAGCCGAAGGCGTCCGACTTCCGTCTGGAGGAGGTGCCGGTGCCGCAGCCCGGTCCGGGAGAAGTCCTGCTGCGCACCATGTGGCTCTCGCTCGATCCCTACATGCGCGGCCGCATGAGCGACGCGCCGTCCTATGCCAAGCCGGTCGACATCGGCGGTGTGATGGAAGGCGGCACCGTGAGCGAGGTGATCGCCTCCAACAACGAACGATTTGCCGTCGGCGATATCGTGCTCGGCCG
This sequence comes from Xanthobacteraceae bacterium, assembly GCA_050179645.1. Classification (GTDB taxonomy): domain Bacteria; phylum Pseudomonadota; class Alphaproteobacteria; order Rhizobiales; family Xanthobacteraceae; genus VAZQ01. Next base: position 25,555 of record JBFXEX010000053.1, read on the forward strand.
CACCGGCTGGCAGACGCATGCGGTGTCGAGCGGGCAAGGGCTGCGCAAGCTCGATCCGAAGGTGGCACCGGTCTCGACCGCGCTCGGCGTGCTCGGCATGCCGGGCATGACCGCCTACACGGGGCTGCTCGAAATCGGCAAGCCGCAGCCCGGCGAGACCGTCGTGGTCGCGGCGGCGTCGGGAGCGGTCGGTGCGCTGGTCGGACAGATCGCCAAGATCAAAGGCGCGCGGGCGGTCGGCATCGCCGGCGGGCCGCGCAAGTGCGATTACGTCAAGGACGAGCTTGGCTTCGACGCCTGCCTCGATCACCGCGCTCCCGATCTCGCGGGGCGGCTTGCCGCGGCCTGCCCGGGGGGCATTGACGTCTATTTTGAGAATGTCGGCGGCGCGGTGTTTGAGGCGGTGTTTCCGTTGCTCAAGCCGTTCGCGCGCGTGCCGATCTGCGGCCTGATCTCGCAATACAATGCGGCGTCGCCCGTCGCCGCTGCGATTTCGGTGCCGCAGGTAATGCGCGCGACACTGACCAAGCGGCTGACCTTCCGCGGCTTCATCGTCAGCGACTTCGCCGCCCGCCATGAGGATTTTCTGCGGGAGATGTCGGGCTGGCTGCGCGAAGGCCGCATCAAATATCGCGAGGACGTGACTGACGGCCTGGAGCAGGCGCCGCGGGCACTGATCGGACTTTTGCGCGGCGAGAATTTTGGCAAGCGCCTGATCCGGGTTACGCCGTGAACGCGCTCTGCCTCGATATCACCGGGTGACCTGATGTCCATTCAAACCGTGCTGCTGCCGCTGTTCGTCCAGGTCATCCTGACCTTCGTGCTGATGTTCGGCATGATGTACTACCGCATGGGCGCGCTCAGGAGCGGCGAGACGAGGCTGGCCGAAATCGCGATGCGCGAGCCGAACTGGCCGACGCGGGCAAATCAATTCGCCTACGCATTCAGCAATCAGTTCGAACTGCCGGTTTTGTTCTATGTCCTGACCCTGCTGGCAATCGCCACGCGTCACGCGGACAACGTGTTCGTCATACTTGCCTGGTTATTCGTCATCTTTCGCATTCTCCAGGCCGTCATTCATGTGACCAACAACGATGTCCGGCTGCGCGGCGGGTTCTACGCTATCAGTGCGCTGATCCTCGTCGTCATGTGGGTGGTGTTCATCGTCCGCATCCTGTTCGAACTCAGATGACGCCGGGTGCGCGGATCGCCGCCGCGATCGAAGTGATCGGCGACATCGAGGCGCGCCGGCGCCCGGCGGCCGATGCGCTCAAGGACTGGGGCCTTGCGCATCGTTTCGCCGGCTCGGGCGACCGGGCCGCGATCGCCGGGCTCACCTACGACACGCTGCGTCGCCGGGCGTCCAGCGCCTACATGATGGGTGACGACCGGCCGCGTGCCACCGTGCTCGGCATGCTGCGGCTCGAACGCGGGCTGGATGCCGCGGCGATTGCCCGGCTCGCCGACGGCGCGCGTCATGCGCCGGATGCGCTCGACGACGCCGAACGCGCACGCCTCGACGCGACCGATCTTTCGGGCGCGCCGAAGTGGGTCATGGGCGATTATCCGGAATGGCTCGATCCTTACCTCGCCCGCGCGTTCGGCGACGACCGCGCCGAGGAAGCTGCCGCACTGGCGCGCCGCGCACCCCTCGACCTGCGCGTCAATACGCTCAAGGGCGATCGCGACACTGCGGCGGCCGAGCTTGCCGACCTCAAGCCTGCGCCGACCCGCTGGTCCCCGGTCGGCCTGCGCATCGTGCACGCACCGGACGCCAAGGCGCCCGCGATCCATGCCGAGCCGGCGTTCCTCAAAGGCTTGATCGAAATCCAGGACGAAGGTTCGCAGCTTGCGGCGGTGTTCGCGGCGGCGAAGCCCGGCGAGCAGGTGCTCGATCTCTGCGCCGGCGGCGGCGGCAAGACGCTGGCGCTGGCCGCCACGATGGAGAACCACGGACAGCTCTATGCGACCGACAGCGACAAGCGGCGCCTTGCGCCGATCCACGACCGCATCGCGCGGTCGGGCGCCCGCAACGTGCAGGTCCGCACGCCGAAATCCGTCGGCAGCGAGCTCGATGACCTCCTGGGCCGCATGGACCTGGTGCTGATCGATGCGCCCTGCACCGGCATCGGGACCTGGCGGCGAAATCCAGATGCGAAATGGCGGGTCCGGCCCGGCTCCCTGGCACAACGCCAGAAGGATCAGGCCGAGATCCTCGATCGTGCCACGGCGCTGGTGAAGCCCGGTGGCCGCATCGTTTATGTGACCTGTTCGGTGCTGGCCGAAGAAAACGACGACCAGGTGCAGGGTTTCATCGCCCGGCATGCCGGTTTCTCGCTCGTGCCGCCGCCCGAGGTGATCGCCCCGCTCGGCGAGCGCGCCTTCCTGTTGCGGCGTGCAGTCTTGATGACCGACGCGGGTCTGCTCATGACGCCCCGGCGCACCGACACCGACGGGTTCTTCGTCAGCGTCATCGCGCGAGGTTGAATCGAATTTTCAGCAATTCGCGTCGTCGTGTATCCGGCGGCTTTTTACGCTTTTCGGGTATGGGCACCTGTGTTGAGGTGATCCATGAATCTCGAACATCCGACCAAGATTGTGCAGCTGACCGCGGCGCTGATCGCGATCCCGGTAGGACTGACGGCTGCTTTTTCTTTTTATCACAGTCACATCTCCACAGAAGGCATTTGCGAGAACCTGCGCAGCAGTTTTCTCAGCATTATCGACCGCAATGTCCCGGCCGACGTCAAATTCGCTTCAATGCAACGGGACTTCGGGCTCTTCGAAGCGAAATGCGCCCGTATCGATCCCGATATTCACACCGTGTTCCGTGCGACCATCACGCATCTTCAAATGCCATCCCATGGGAGTCGTTTGCCGGCGCAACAGGTTGACGCGATCGCAATCCAGGCGTCCGCCACAACGTCGAACGCCGTCCCCCACGCGCAAACGGGCGCCATCTTCGGGCTTTCGACATCAGGCGAGCGACGCGGTTGGGTAGCGCTCAGCCGGCGTGACACGGGGCACAAGGGTGAACCCAATTTCGACGGCTTTGCCGAAGGCGACAACGCTCCGCCCCCCGGAGCGCGGCTGAGCGCGCGCCGCGCCATCCCGGTCTGGCTGGAACCGCAGATTCCCGGTCCGAACGACCCGGCGATGCTGCAGGGCCGGCTCGGCCATGGCGCCTGCGTCGAGGTGCTGGCGACACGCGCGGGGGCCTACCGGCAATGGGCGCAGGTGTCACCCGTCGCCTGTCCCTAAGCTGCTGACCGCGCGGGCAAACGCACCACGTCCACAGTGAAACGATCCGCCGGGGTTGACCCGGCTGCAGGCGCAACGCACATAGTGCGATGGCTCTCGCACTCGATTCCGCTTCCCTTCGCGCCGGCGCGGACCGGCCCGCCTCACGCGATACGATCTTGCACGACAAGATCCTCATCATCGATTTTGGATCGCAGGTGACCCAACTCATCGCGCGCCGTGTGCGCGAGGAGAAGGTCTACAGCGAGATCGTGCCCTACCAGAAAGCCGAAGAAGCCTTCCGGCGAATTCAGCCGAAGGGCGTCATCCTGTCGGGCGGTCCGGCGTCGGTGCTCGACGACGGTGCGCCGCTGGCGCCGGCCTTGATCTTTACGGCGGGCGTGCCGATCCTCGGCATCTGCTACGGCGAGCAGGCGATGGCGGTGCAGCTCGGCGGCAAGGTCGAGGCCGGGCATCACCGCGAGTTCGGTCGCGCCGAAGTGCTGGTCACCGAGGACACGCCGCTGTTCGAGGGCGTGTGGCGCAAGGGCGAACGCTATCCGGTATGGATGAGCCACGGCGACCGCGTGACCGAGCCGCCTGCGGGCTTCCGCGTCGTCGGCACCTCGCCAAATGCGCCGATCGCGATGATCGCCGACGAAGCCCGCAAGTTCTACGCCACCCAGTTTCATCTCGAAGTCGTGCATACGCCGCAGGGCGCCGCGCTCATCCGCAACTTCGTGCGCAAGATCGCGGGCTGCAGCGGCGACTGGACCATGCGCGCGTTCAAGGACGAGGCGATCGAGAAGATCCGCGCCCAGGTCGGGAACGGCCGGGTGATCTGCGGCTTGTCCGGCGGCGTCGATTCGTCGGTCGTCGCGGTGCTGATCCACGAGGCGATAGGCGATCAGCTCACCTGCGTGTTTGTCGATCACGGCCTGCTGCGGCTCAACGAGGGCCGGCAGGTGGTCGACCTGTTCCGCGGCCATTACAACATCCCGCTGGTGCACGTCGATGCTTCCGAGCAGTTTCTCGGCGCGCTCGCCGGCGTCAGCGATCCTGAGACCAAGCGCAAGATCATCGGCAAGCTGTTCATCGACGTGTTCGACGCCGAGGCCAAGAAGATCGCAAAGGACGGCAAAGGAACGGCCGATTTTCTGGCGCAAGGTACGCTCTATCCCGACGTGATCGAGAGCGTGTCGTTCACCGGCGGGCCGTCGGTGACGATCAAGTCGCACCACAATGTCGGCGGCCTGCCCGAGCGCATGCACATGAAGCTCGTTGAGCCGCTTCGCGAGCTCTTCAAGGACGAGGTGCGGGCGCTCGGCCGCGAGCTCGGCCTGCCAGAGGCATTCGTCGGGCGTCATCCCTTCCCGGGGCCCGGGCTCGCGATCCGCTGCCCGGGAGACATCACCCGCGAGCGGCTCGACATCCTGCGGCGCGCCGACGACATCTACATCGAGGAGATCCGGAAGGCCGGGCTCTACGACGAGATCTGGCAGGCATTTGCCGTGCTGCTGCCGGTGCGCACCGTCGGCGTGATGGGCGACTACCGCACCTACGACTACGTGGTCGGGTTGCGCGCCGTCACCTCGACCGACGGCATGACGGCCGATTTCTACCCCTTCGACATGAAGTTCATCGGCCAGGTCGCGACCCGCATTGTCAACGAGGTCAAGGGCGTCAATCGCGTGGTCTACGACATCACCAGCAAGCCGCCCGGCACCATCGAGTGGGAGTGACATGGCGAAAAGCGCGCATGAGGCCGTCACCATCTACGGCATCAAGAACTGCGACACGATGAAGAAGGCGCGCGGCTGGCTGGAGAAGCACGCCGTGCCGTACGAATTCCATGATTACAAGACCGCCGGCATCGAGCCGGAGCGGTTGGAGCGCTGGTGCAAGAAGGTCGGCTGGGAGACGCTGCTCAACCGTGCCGGCACGACCTTCCGCAAGCTGCCAGACAGCGACAAGGAAGGGCTCGACGCCGGCAAGGCGATGAAGCTGATGCTGGCGCAGCCGTCGATGATCAAGCGGCCGGTGCTCGACCTCGGGGGCGGCAAGCTCCTGGTCGGGTTCAAGCCGGACGACTACGGCGCGGCGCTGGCGGTGTAAGGCGCGTCACCGCCACCGCTTCAGCAGTTCGTACTCTTTCGGATCGTCCGGGCAGGCCTGGAAGCCGCACTCCAGGACAGTCGAGAGCACGTTGAGCGCTGTCAGCGCGATCACCAGCCAGACCGCCGCGCGCGCAAAGCCGCCAGCCGGCGTGGGCTCGACGCCTTCGTTCCGTTCGAACGGCCGGTCGAACAGCAGCATCGTCGCAATCAACGCAATGGCCGCAGTGAATCCGATGAACGCCCAAGTGTAATAGTGATAGCCCAACAACGCGGTGCCGAAGCCCGGATCGCCGGGCAGGATGTGCAGAAAGATCTGGCGAGCCGCCACGGTAGCGCCGAGCAGTGCCGCCAGCAGCGATACCCCGTAGTGGCTCGGGCGCAGCCCGAACCGGATGTTGAGGACTGGCCCGATCGCCAACATGGCGAACTGCACGCGCTGCAGGAGACACAGCGGGCAGGGGAGCTCGTTCAGCCAGAGTTGCGCTGCGAACGCGACCGCAAGCACCAGCGCGACTGCATAGAGGCCCAGCGCATTCAGCGTGATGGCGGCGGATCGGGTCACCGGCGCACCTAGAACGACAGCTTGAGAGTGTCGGTGGCGTGATACATCAGGGTTGCGGCCGACGCGATGAAGACGAGGCCGAATAGCAGCAGCGCCGCAACGCGCGAGCCGAACCAGGCCGCCAGCATCACGATCAGGACGCCGAGAAACAACCCGCTGAATTCCATCCCGGTCCTCCGCTCAATGCGACGATGCGGCGATAGTAGAGCAGCCGTGCCGGTTTGACAGCCGCCGCGTGCCGGGGCCAGGATGGCGCACGTTACTCCGGCAGCCCCCTCATGGACCCGCAGACCCTCGCGGCCTACGACGCGAACGCGCAGGCATTCGCCCACGACTGTCATGCGCGGCCGGCGCCCGCCGACCCGCAATGTGTTGGTGCGCCGCGACGTCGGACCGACAAGGTCATTCACCGCATCGTCACAGCAACCGTCATGAAGCGCCGATTGGCGCGCAGGGAGAAGTGGAAATGGAGATCAGTCTCGCGGGCCGCACGGCCCTGGTCACCGGCGGCAGCAAGGGCATCGGATTTGCGATCGCCAGCCGCTTTGCCGGCTCGGGCGGCGACGTGGCGATCGTGGCGCGCGGTCGCGAAGCCCTGGACGAGGCGGTCAAGACCATCGGCGCCAAGGCGCGTGGGAAGGTCGCCGGCTTTACCGGTGACGTCGGGAACGCCGCCGACATCGAGCGCATCCACGGCGAGGTGACGAAGGCATTCGGCAAGATCGACATCGTGGTCAACAATGCCGGCACGTCGGCGACCAGTCCGTTCGAGAAGCTGACCGACGAGTTCCTGCAGCACGACCTCGACCAGAAGCTGTTCGCCGCGCTGCGCTTCACCCGGCTGGTCTGGCCGCAGATGAAGGAGCGCAAGTGGGGCCGCATCATCAACGTTCTCAACATCGGCGCCAAGGCGCCGCGCGGCGGCAGCGCGCCGACCTCGATCTCGCGGGCTGCCGGCATGGCGTTGACCAAGGTGCTCTCGCACGAGGGCGCGCCGCACAACATCCTGGTGAACGCGATGCTGGTCGGCTTGATCGAGGCCGACCAGCACGTCCAGGCCGCCAAGAAGGCCGGCGTCGAGCTCAAGGACTACATCGCGGCGCGCGCCAAGGAGATTCCATTGGGCCGCGCCGGCAAGGCCGAGGAGTTCGCCAACCTTGCCTGCTTCCTGGTGTCGGATGCGGGCTCCTACATCACCGGCACCGCGATCAACGTCGACGGCGGCCGCTCGCCGGTGGTGTAGGGCGGGCGTCTCGCTTCGATCGAATCGTAACTCTCTCCGTTCGTCCTCGCGAAAGCGGGGGACCCAGGACCACAACTCCGAATGCCTGGCTCTGGGTTCCCGCTCGCGCGGGAACGAGCGGGGATAGAGTTGGCGCCAACTCGAACGGGATCGCCTCTCGTTACTGCGCCCCGGCGAGCCCGAGCTTCTGCACCAGCGAGCCCCACTTCTCCTGCTCGGACTTGATGTAGTCCTTGATGCCGTCGATCGGCGGCGAGTCGAGCGGCAGCAGGCCGATATTCGTCGCCCGCTTCTTCATCTCCGGCTGGCTCATGATCTTGCGCATCTCCTGGTGCAGCCGCTCGACGATCTCCTTCGGGGTCGCGGCCGGTGCGAGCAGGATGTGCCAGGACACCGCCTCGAAGCCCGGCGCATTCGCCGCCTCGGCGAACGGCGGCAGGTCCGGCAGGGTGGGCAGCCGCGTCGCCGAAGAGGCCGCGAGCGCACGCAGCTTGCCGTCGCGGATCAGCGGCAGCGAGGCGCCGGCCTCGGCGAACCCGACATTGACGTGCCCGGCGGCGATGTCGGCGATGGCCTGCGGCGAGTTGCGGTAGGGCACGTGCGTGAACTTCAGGCCGAAGCGCTGCGCCATGTACTCCATCGACAGGTGCTGCGAACTGCCGACGCCAGCCGTGCTGTAGGTCATCGGCTTTGCACTCTCCTTGGCGTACTTGATCAATTCCGGCACCGACTTGATCGGCAGCTTCGGGTCGACCACCAGCACGAACGGCGACTTCACGTAGAAATAGATCGGCGCAAAATCCTTGGTCGGATCGTAGGGCATCTTCTTGTAGAGCACCTGGTTCACCGCCATCGGCGTGGCGGTCGAGATGCCGATGGTGTGGCCGTCGGGCGGCGCGGCGGCGACCGCCGCGGTGCCGAGCATCAGGCCGGCGCCAGGCTTATTCTCGATCACCACCGGCTTGCCGAGTGCCTGGCCGAGCGGCTCGGCATAGAGCCGCGCCAGCGTGTCCATGCCGGTGCCGGCCGAGAGCGGCACAATCAGCGTGATCGGCTTCGACGGATAGCCTGACTGCGCCGAGGCACTGAGGCCGAATGCGGCGAGCGCGACGGCCGCCAGGGTCAATCGCCGTACTGTCATTACGTTTCTCCCTCTCGTATTTCGTTTCTTGTCTGGCCAATTTGCCTGCAATCGGGCGGCATTTGACCGACATTGCCCACCCGGCGCAATGGGAACAATCTGCCCATCTTGTCGCGGGGCAAGCAGGTCTACTTGACCTTGATGTCGATCGCCTTGATCACCGGGGTCCAGCGCGCCAGATCGGCGTCGATCTTGGTGCGGAATTGCGCCGGCGTCGTCGGGATCGGCTCCATCAGCTGGGTGGCGAGCTTCTGCCGGATCGCCGGCCTGCCGAGGGCGTCGACCACCGCGGCATGGATCTTCGCGATGATCGCATCCGGAGTCTTGGCCGGTGCAATCAACCCGTTCCAGGCGTCGGCCTCGACGTCGATGCCGCTCTCCTTGAGCGTGGGATAATCCGGCAGCAGCGTCGAGCGCTGCGCCAGCGACTGCGCGAGCACCTTCACCTTGCCGGCCGCGGCGTGCGGCGTCACCGCGATCGCCGGCATGCAGGCCATCTGCACGTCGTTGCGCAGCACCGCGGTCATCGTCTGCGGCGAGCCGGGGTAGGGGATGTGCACCATGGTGGTGCCGCTCGTAAGCGCGATCGCCTCCATCGCGAGGTGCGACAGCGAGCCGTTGCCGATCGAGCCGTAGTTGTACTTGCCGGGATTCTTCTTCAGCAGCGCCACCAGTTCGGCGACCGAATTGACGCCGAGGCCGGCGTTCACCACCAGCAGGCTCGGCTGTGTCGCCAGCATGGTGATCAGCGCGATGTCGCGCTTGGGGTCGTACGGCACCTTGGCGAACAGCAGCGTGTTGATCGCGAGCGCGCCGCCCAGGCTGATGCCGATGGTGTGACCGTCGGGCTCGGCCTTGGCCACCAGGTCGGTGCCGGTCATGGCGCTGGCGCCCGGCCGGTTCTCGATCACGAACGACTGGCCGAGCGTCTGCTGCAGATGATCGGCGATCACCCGGCCGACCATGTCGGGGGTGGAGCCGGGGCCGAACGGCACGATCAGCCGCACCGTCTTGGTGGGCCAGTCCTGCGCGGCGGCGGGCGCGACCGCGGCCAGCATGGCGAGGAGGGCGAAGGCGAAACGTGATCTCATTGTGGATACTCGACTGCCTTGGAACATGACATGGCGCAGGAATTTAGCCTGCCGCGGCCCGCGAGTCTGCCCGCATTGACGCGGCAAACTCCGTCGACCCTCCCCTGGAGGGGGAGGGTCGCCGAGCACCGCAGGCAAGTTTACACAGCCTGCGTAAACTTGCCTGCGGAGCGAGGCGGGGTGGGGTGAAACTTCGCTGACGAGGTCACCCCACCCCGGCTTGCATCGTCGCTGCGCTCCGATGCGCGCCGACCCTCCTCCCCCTCCAGGGGAGGGTGAAGAGCTGCGGCATGAGCCGTCACTTCATCGTGCTCCATCGCCAGCATCTTCATCTCTTGATCAGCATCCTCATTTTTCAAAAAGCCAACGCTCCGCCGCCCGGGTTTTGCGTGGGCGCCGGGCCGCCCGCATTGCGAAGTTCAGGTCCGGTGCGCCTGTGAGAGGGGTGAGGGCGCGCGGGACGCCGGGTCCATGACGGACCCGCGGGCCTTGAAGCCTTGCGGCTCCAGGGCGGCCCGGCCGCGTGCCGGGCGGATGGGCCTTTCGGCCCGGTGCTGCCGGCTGTTTGGCCTGCAGCGCCGCAAGACCGCCGCTTTCCCGGCGTCCCGCGCGCGGTGTTTGAGGCTTGCTCCGTGGGACCCCCGGTGGTCAGACTTTTCAGGCACCGTCCCCTTTTCACATTTCTCGGGGTCCAGAACCTATCCACCGCTGTGGGACTTGGCCGGTGCGAACGCGGTAGGAACGCACCAGCCGTCCTATCCCGTGGCGCGCAGCCGGCGCGCCGGGACCCCACGGCTTGGGCCGCCGCCGTCGCCCTGCGTCGGGCTTCCGGCGGCCACCGCACCAACCGGACCGGATGTCTCCGGCGCCGGTCCCGAAGGCCGCGGGGCGCATCTCCGCCACCGCTCCTCCAGCCGTCCCCGCGTTTCGAGCGCCCTCAAGCGCGCCCTCGGTGGGACTGGGCGGATTATCAATATATTCCTATAGGAATTTTGTCAAGACCGGTCAGTCGAGGCAGCGAGTTGATGGCCTCTCGCGTTGCTTCCTTGCTTCATCGCGCCCATTGCCTTAACTGCCTTGGAACCATTCCGATCTGAGGAGCGGGCGTGACCACACTCATCATCGGCCTCGTGATCTTTCTCGGCGCGCACCTGTTCGTAACGTGCCGGGGCCAGCGCGCCGCCGTCATCGCCCGCATCGGCGAGTGGCCGTACAAGGGCTTGTTTTCGCTGGTCTCGTTGATCGGCCTGATCCTGATCGGCTACGGCTACGGCGACTATCGCGCCGCCGACTGGATCAACGTCTGGTCTCCGCCGCGCTGGACCCACTACGTCACCCAGCTGCTGATGTGGCCGGCGAGCATCTTCGTGGTCGCGGCCTATATCCGCGGCGACATCTACCGCAAGCTCAAGCACCCGATGCTGGTCGGCGTGAAG
>JBFXEX010000054.1:0-36038 GCA_050179645.1 Xanthobacteraceae bacterium
CGGCAACCGCGGTTCCGAGATAGAGCGCGCCGAACGACATCGGTGCATTGACCTTCAGAACCCCCTTCGGCTCGTCGTGCAGACGCGACACCTGGAGTTCGGTTTCCTCGATCGACGCCAGGATATCCACGCAGCGTTCGTAGTAGGCGAGGCCCGCTTCGGTCGGGCCGACCCGCCGTGTCGTGCGATCGAGCAAACGAGCGCCGAGCAACTGCTCCAGTTCCATGACCGCCTTGCTGACGGCGGAGCGGGTGAGGCCAAGAGCCCGGCCGGCCTCGGCGTAACTGCCGAGGGCCACGACCTTGGCGAAGGCCTCCATGGCGTCGAGTTTGTCCACGGCACTGTATCCAAAATGGACGCAATATGTGCGATAAACACTATATTGTGGAACAATACGCGTCAACGTACATGTCCTGTCAAACGCGGCGCTGATCCGCCGCCGACACATCGGGAGACCATCATGACTTTGACGCTCAGAAAGTCCGACGAACGCGGTCATGCCAATTTCGGCTGGCTGGACAGCCGGCACAGCTTTTCCTTCGGCCATTACCATGACCCGAAGCACATGGGCTTCGGCCCACTGCGGGTGATCAATGACGACCGGGTTGCGCCCGGAGGCGGCTTCGCGACCCACCCCCACGGCGACATGGAGATCATCTCGTACGTCCTCGAAGGCGGATTGGCGCACAAGGACAGCCTGGGAACCGGCTCGGTCATTCGACCGGGCGACGTCCAGCGCATGTCGGCCGGAACTGGCATCCGCCACAGCGAATTCAACGCATCGAAGACTGAGCCCGTGCATTTCCTGCAGATCTGGATCGTCCCGGAACGGAAGGGATTGGCTCCTGGCTACGAGCAGAAGGCTTTTGCCGATGCGGAGAAGCGCGGCAAGCTTCGCCTGGTTGGCTCGCGCGACGGCCGCGAAGGATCGGTGACGATCCATCGCGACGTCGACCTTTACGCCACGCTGCTTTCGGCCGGCCAGGCGGTGACGCACCAGTTGTCCCCCGGACGTGGCGCCTGGGTTCAGGTTGCGCGCGGTTCCGTCATTCTCAATGGCGAGCGGCTGGCGGAGGGCGACGGCGTCTCGGTGAGCACGCCGGGAACGCTCCATCTCGAGGGCGTGGACGACGCCGAAGCCCTGCTGTTCGACATGGCGGCTTAACCGAAATCTGCTTGGCATGGGGGCGACGAACTCCGCCCTGAGAACTCAACAACACGGGAGACAATCATGGCCGACTATCTGGAACTTCTGACTCCGCAGAACAGTCAACTAATCATCATCGACCAGCAGCCGCAGATGGCCTTCGGCGTTCAGTCGATCGACCGCCAGATGCTGAAGAACAACGTCGTCGCGCTCGCCAAGGCCGCTAAGGTCTTTGCGGTGCCGACGACGATCACCACGGTCGAGACCGAGAGCTTCTCGGGCCATACCTATCCGGAGCTGCTCGCGGTATTCCCCGATCATAAAATTCTGGAACGGACGTCAATGAATTCCTGGGACGACCAGAATGTGCGCGATGCGCTTGCGACCAACAAGCGCAAGAAGGTGGTCGTCGCCGGTCTTTGGACCGAGGTCTGCAACCTGATGTTTGCACTCTCAGCCATGAAGGACGGCGGCTACGAGATCTACATGGTCGCGGACGCGTCCGGCGCGACATCCGTCGAAGCACAAAAATACGCCATGGACCGCATGGTGCAGGCGGGCGTGGTGCCGGTGACGTGGCAGCAGGTGCTGCTGGAATGGCAACGGGACTGGGCCCGCAAGGACACCTACGATGCGACCATCGGAATCGTGCAGGAACATTCGGGCGCCTACGGCATGGGCGTCGACTATGCCTACACGCTCGTCCACAAGGCGAACGAGCGCGTCAAGCACGGCGAGCGGATCGGCCCGAAGCCCGCGAAGTAGCCGCGCGCGTGGGGTGGCGCCGCGCCAACGCGGCGCCACCCTGAAGGCACAAGCGATTCAACTCGCGGGCGAGGTTTGAAGCCGGAACTGAATGTCGTCGGGGTTGCCGCCATCGATCTCGACGATGCCGCTGCTGTTGCCGCGATGGAAATGCAGACGGTGCGAAGCGCCGGGCGCGGCCCGCAACTGATAGATAAGTTCGTCGATAATGCCGAACGGCGCCCCATTGAGACCACGGATAGCGTCGCCCGGCCGCAGTCCGGCGGCTGCCCACGCGCTATCCGGCGCGACCTTGTCCACGATCGCGTCGTGCCATTCGCGTCGCGCCGGGCGGTTCTGCGCGGCGATAAAGTAGCAGAGCATCGTCTCGTTGAGGCGCTGGATGCAGGAGCGCAGCCCCCCGGGGCGAACTCGTTGCCGACTGCGATCGTCGAGGAACGCCGCGGCGATTCGGCCGTCGAGAAAGCCATAGACGCCGCGTCGCTCGCCTTTGGCATCACGCGGCCGCAAGGTCAGACGCGTCCAACGGCCTTTCTCCGCCGCTACGGCGGTCGGCTTCCCGTCGGCCCCGAATACCTCGTAAAACTCGCTGCCGTCGGGCAAGTAGCTGACGTGTGCCTCGGCGAAGCCGTCATATCTGCGGACAGTGAGATGGCCGGCTGAGTCGTAGGCGGCTATGAAGGTCAGCCGGCCAGCGGAATCGAAGCTGCGCTTGAGCATCGCGTAGCCGACCTCTTCGTTCATACGCAGTTCGTCATTGCCATCGAGATAGGTCGTCTCGATCTCCCGCTCCTTGTCGTCGTACTTGTGGCCGACCGCTTCGCCGTTGGCTTTGCGCTCCACCATCTCGATCTTGCGTGTGCCCTGATAGCGGAAGGTGGTGCGCGCGAAGCCCTGCCGATCGCCGCTTAGCCGGGCCGCCGGCGTTCCGCACCCGTGCGGCGGCGCCAGGATACTGTTGGTATCCTCGCTGCGGTCGGCGAGATTGAAAAAGTCGACGAGGCGCCCAGCCTGATCGGTGTACTCGATCATGGCGGTCTGGCCGTCTTCCGTATATGCGCGCGTCAACGTCGCGTAGTTGCTGAGTGGATCCATGATGAGACGATTATTGGCGTCGAAATAGCTTTGCTGCCATAGCCGCCCTTGCTCATCGAAAGTATAGAGTACGCGCGCCACACCGCGCGCCGTCCTGATCGGCCGGCCTTGTTCGTCCCAGTATGACAGGCTGGTGCGCTGGCCGCGCGAATTGTACTGGACCCGAATGGTCGCTCCGCCTTGCACGAGATAGGGCGCGATTTGCGGTACCGGCTTTTCCGCAGCGTCGTAGTATCGATACTCGACGGTACGGCCGAAACCGTCGAACGTCATGCGCTCGATCGCCCAGCACTCCCGACCGGCAATGAGTCCGTTGCCCACCCCGAATAGCCGCCGTTCGACCCGATTTTCTCGGTCATCGTAGAGCAGGACCATGCGCGCGACATGCCCCGTCGACGGATGGGGCTTGCCCTGCTCGTCGACATAGACCTGCTCCTCCTCCTTCAGCCTACCGGTCGTGGGATCGTAGGTGCGAACCGAGCGCCAGCCAGCCCCGGAAGCCCGGCGCGGCGACGGCTTTCCGCTCTTGTTGAGGTATAAGGTGAGGGTGCCATTTCCCTCCGCGTCGAACGCGTAGCTAAATTGATGCACGCCGTCGCGCGTTTCGACCGGCCGGGGCCGGTTCGACGCATCGAACAACCGGCGGTCGATCTCGCGCCCGGCACGGTCATAGCGGATCACCCGCATACCGATGCCGTCCTCATCCAGCACCGGCTGGTCGGCCAGATCGAAGTTGCGGCGTGTTTCGGTAATGCCATCCGGGCCGGCATCCCAGCTATAGCGGATCGTCGCGACGGGCGAGATGCTGGGCGCCACTGTCGTGTCCAACAGCGGTACAGGTCGTGTCTGGGTCGTGCCGAGGGGACGATCGTCAATTTCGAAGGACCTGCTCTCGATCCGCAAACCATGGGGATCGAACACTCTCACGGTCTTCCATTCTCCGCCCTTGCGGGCGGCGCGTTCACCGGCGGCATCGAAGCGCGTGATCGTGAGCGTGCGCCCGCCCTGGTCGTCGGTTTGTGACGAGAAGCGATACGTCGCAATCTGATCGGCCGCGCCGTGGCGCGGCTTTCCATCCTCGGCGAGCTTGGTGAATGAGCGGCTGTACTCCGGCGCGAACCACGCACGTTCGTAGCCGTAGTCGCCCGAAGTGTTGGGCCGCCGCTCACCGGCCGCGTTGAAGTACTCCTCGCGTTCGACCATGCCGGCAAAAGGACCGTCCGGAACGAGGATGTAGCGGATGTCGCTGGCACCGGTCTTGATTGGGCGCGCGACACCCTCAGCCTGCACCGAAGCCCACAGCATCGGCTTGCGCCGCCCGTCCTTGTCGGTGATCCAGCGAATCGGCTGGTAGTCGACGGTGAACAATTCGAAACCAGCGCGGTCGCGAAAGGTCTCGGCTGTCAGCGTCGAACCGACGTGCCGGAAGTCCACCGAACAGACCTGCCGGCGGGCGCCGAGATTGGTGTTCTCGTTTTCCTGCATCGGCAGTTCGATGTTGTTGGACCCGCCACAGCCACCGTCCGGCCCGACATAGGTGATGCGGCTGATCGGACCGTTGCGGCCGCGATGCTCGAGCTTCACCGTCGCAAGTCGTGAGCCGATCGCGTCGGGCGCGACTGGACGGACGCCGATCGGAACACCCCAGCGGTGCTCCCAGTCATCGAAATAGGTCACGAAGGTGCGAACGTGGGCGTCGTAATACCAGGCGCCGGCGCCGATGAGAGCGATGACGAGCACGGCGGCGGCCGCCGCCATGGTCTTAAGCCGCATGCTCGACTTGCGGGCCGCCGCAATCGAGGCACGGATATAGGCCTTCTCCGGGTCGCCCAGTTCGGTCTCGCGCGCGCTCAGGATTTCGGCGGCTTCCTTGAGATTGCTGCCGGGAGCAACAAGGTGGCCGTTGGGGGTTCCTTGTTCGCGCCAGACCGCTTCCGCAGCCACGATGCCGGCGCGCCAGCGCAGGAAGCGGCGGTTCGCCTCGCCCCATTCGAGCGCCCGCTTCCAACGCAGCAGCATGGCCTCATGCACCACGCCGATGGTGGAGACACCCTGGTCGTCGGTGCCGCGCACAAACAGCCGCTTGTCGGTGAAATGGTCGACGAGGGTGCGGCGACCTGGATCGGCGGCGATCAGGTCGTATGGGACCCGCCGCTGGGTGATTGCGCCGGTTTGCAGGTCGAAGCGGGTCAGCAGGCTCAGGACGACCGGAAGACTGTCCTGCGCGGCCTGCGGCAGCGCCGCCAGCACGGCATCGGCGCGCTTTTCGAGCGCACCTTCGAGGCCGCCTATCTCGCCGTAGGCCGTGAACGATAGAATGCGGCTGCCGGGCGCGAGCTTGTGGTAGAGCTCATCGAGCGCGAATTCGAGCAATGGTAACGTATCGGGGCTCTTTGCGGCGGCATCGCGCAAAACGTCGTCGAGGCCTTCCGCGCCGCCGTGGCGCCGCTCGTAGACGAGCCCGGCGAGCGCTGCCGGACTGCGGATGATGTCGGCAATTTCGCCCGCATTGGGCGAGCGCAGTTCGAACACCGCCTCGCGCGGGCAGAGATCGCAAAACACCGGACCGAGCGCGACCAGGCGCGGGTAGAAATCTGCGCGCACCGTTGCCACGACCCAGCAATGACCGGTTCCGACGAGCGCATTCAATGCACGCAGGAACTGCAGGCGGCCAGTTGCGCCGATGCTGTCGTTGGTGAACAGCTCTTCGAGCTGATCGACGACGATCAACAGGCGGCTGGAGTCGCTCTTCCCGGCGGCCAGGGCCATGTCGAACATGTTGCCGAGAACATGAACGGTCGCGGCCGGAACCCGCTCGGGCAGCTCGGCGAAGAAGGCGGCGAGCTTCGCCGCATCGAAGTCCGGGCGAGCGAGCTCGGGCAGTGCTTTGTCCGACATCAATGCCGCCGCCAGACTCGACAACGGGTCGCCGCCATCCGTCGACGGCCGCGCAATGGCGTAGCGCCAGGCCGCAACTCCCTCGACCACCTGGGGCGCGCTGATCAGCGGCAGCAGGCCGGCGCGCACCAGCGACGACTTGCCAGTGCCGCTTTCGCCCGACACCAGCACGAAGGGGATCGGCGGGTCGACCTTGGCGCGATGCTGGAGCAGCGACAACAGCTCGGTGGTCGCCTGCGTGCGACCGCAGAAGATCAGCCCGTCGTCGACGCCGAACGCCTCGAGGCCGCGAAACGGAGAACCCTTCCAGGGCGCACGGCTGAGAATTTCTGCATCGGCGACACCGCGCGCTTGCAGTTCCTCCTGGATCCACTTGCGCAGATGCGGCTCGAGCATGGTCTCGAACCGAGCCGCTTCGTCAAACTCATAGAAAGCCGATTTGAATGATCCATTGTCGTACTTGAACCAGCGCTTGAAGAACGATTCGACGAGATCGTACTGCTGGCGGAACTCCTCCCACCGCCTGGCGGCGTCGGGCGGGGTCGCTCGCTTGCGGTAGACGAGGATGTCGGGCGTTTGTCGGGCAGCGTAACCTGCGACGGCATCTTCGAATTCGAATTCGGTGCCCGACAGGTAAGCTGAACCGTCGGGGCGCGCGGCCACATCCGTCGGCAACGGCGAACCGAAACGAGCCCACATCAGAAAGATGCAGAGATCGGACTCCGAGGCGCGAGGGATCTGCGGCTGGAAATGCCCGGTGGCGCGTAGCGGCTCGAATTCCCAGAACAGCGGCTCGAGGTGGACGAGCCCGCGAAATTCGAGCTCCAACCGGTTGAAAACCCGCTGGCAGATGCCGCGCTCTGTTCCAACGTCCCCCGGCGACGACACAAATATCTTGAGCGTGATCACCGATTGGCTCGCGTCCCTAGCTCACCCCCCGCCCGGACTCTTTGCAAAAACGTCGCAACGTGAGGCGATAATGCCCTTGTCGAACCGGACAGGCAACTGCGGCTGCAGCAAACGACGGCGGCGGCACGACAATGCGACGAAACGGCGCGTCACCGCCACGGCAACCGCCGCACAGTCGCATTTTGCAGTCCGGCTGTGCGATGCCACGGCGCCCATCTCACAACAAACGGTGTATCGTCCCCTCACGGAGGGGCGATATGGCAAAGGGCTATTGGGTCGTATTTGGCGATGTGACCGATCCTGAAGGCTACACCGACTATGTGACGGCGGCCTTCAAGGCGCTGCCCAAATATGGCGGGCGCTTTCTGGCGCGGGGCGGGCAAGTCGAAGCCAAGGAAGGCAAACCGCGATCGCGCGTCGTGGTGGTCGAATTTCCGAGCTACCGCGCGGCGCTGGAGTGCTACTCCTCCACCGAATACGCCGCCGCGATCAAGGCGCGCGAAGGCCGCGCGATTTGGGACATGGCGATCACGGAGGGCTACGACGGTCCGCAGCCGGCTTAGAAGGCTACCGGGCGGCGAAATCCGCCAGAAGATACTTCTGCAGCGCCACGGCGCGTGCGCCACTCTCGATCAGGCGATCGACGATGCCGGTGAGCAGCGCGAACTCCTGCCGGCTCAGGCAGCCGAACTCGACGTCGTTGACCTGGCGCTGGATCGGCGCCAGCCGCTCCAGCGCCGCGCGGCCCTTGTTCGACACGGTGAGTGCAACGCGGCGGCGATCGCCGCTGTCGATCCGCTTGTGGATCATGCCGAGCTTCACGAGGCGCTGCGTCACCGCGGTGATGAAGGCGCCCGAAAGATAGAGGTGGTCGGCCACCGCCTTCACGCTGACATCGC
Source organism: Xanthobacteraceae bacterium (assembly GCA_050179645.1). GTDB lineage: Bacteria > Pseudomonadota > Alphaproteobacteria > Rhizobiales > Xanthobacteraceae > VAZQ01. Next base: position 7,714 of record JBFXEX010000054.1, read on the forward strand.
CTTCGAGCGACAGATGCGCGATCGAAATCAGCACCGTGTATTCGATCCCGGCAAGCCCGATCACCGTGCCGTGGCCGGCACGGATCTGCTCGTGATGCGCGGCAAAGCCGAACAGCGCATGCACCAGATGGCGGAATTCCCGGTCGCGGCCGTCCGACAGAAGCTCCGGGCGCGAGGTGGTTAGCGGGACCGCGCTGCGCGGGCGTCCGCCCTCCCCGCCCTTGGCGGCAACTGGCCCGTTCGCCGCGGACGCCGGGCGCACGGTGCTTCCGAGACGGCGCTTGCCTGCAGCTCTGCCCATGGACGCATATTAGCAAGCTTGATTAGCTTTGCCAATTAGGTAATTATCAACGTCATTGGCGGGCGCCGCCTTCGATGCACGGAGTGGGGCATGCAGATCAAGCGTATGCTGGGCTTCTACGACGAGACCGCGGTCGACGCTGGCCGGGCGGTCGCACCGCCGCTGGTGAAGGTCGCGGTGGCGGCCGTCATCGACAACCCTTTTGCCGGGCGTTACGTGCAAGACCTCGGCCCGCTGACCGCGGCGAGCGAGGAGATCGGACGGCAGATTTGCGCCCGCGCGGTCGCGCTGATGGGACCGCACCAACCGGTGAGCTACGGCAAAGCCGGCCTCGTTGGCGCGAACGGCGAGCAGGAGCACGCCGTCGCCATGCTGACCACGGTGTTCGGGAACGTCATGCGCGAGGCGGCCGGCGGCGGCAAGGCGTGGATTTCCTCCTTCACCAAGCGCGTCGCCTCGGGCGCGACCATCGACATCCCGCTCGCCCACAAGGACGCGCTCTACGTGCGCTCGCACTACGACGGCATCACCATCATGCTGCCGGACGCGCCGGGCCCGGACGAAATTGCGATCATCTGCGCCTATGCGAGTCGCGGTCGGCCCAACCACCGGGTCGGCGGGCTTGCGGCGAACGAGATCAAGGGCGTCGACGGGCTGGTCTGACCGGCACGCAATTTCAGTTGAATCGACAGGAGTGGAAGCATGAGTGCCTGCAAGACCGGCGCCGAACACATCAAGTCGCTGAAAGACGGCCGCACGGTCTATATCGACGGCAAGCTGGTGCCGGACGTCACCGAGCATCCGGCCTTCCGCAATTCGGTGCGTTCGGCGGCAGCGCTCTACGACTTCCAGGCCCGTCCGGAAAACGTCGAACTGATGACCTTCAAGCCGGACGGCGCGAACCGCCGCGTCAACCGGGCCTGGCAGATGCCGCGCAATCACGCCGAGATGGTCCAGCGGAGGAAGGCGCTGCAGGCCTGGGCGGAGCCTTCGTGCGGCTTCATGGGCCGCTCGCCGGATCATCTCGCCTCGGCGCTGGTCGGTCAGCGCATCGGCCTCGACGTGTTCCAGAAGCACGGCGAAAAACGCGCCAAGGCGTTCGCCGACTACTTCGAAGAAGCGAGCCGCAACGACTACTTCCTCACTTATGTGATCATCAATCCGCAGGCCGAGCGCGGCAAGGACTGGGGCGAACAGGCCCCCGACCTCGTCGCCGCGATCGTCGACGAGGATTCGACCGGCATCACTATCCGCGGCGCCAAGATGCTCGGCACCAGCTCGATCATGGCGAACGAGGTATTTGTCGCGAACCTTCAGCCGCTCAGGCCCGGCGAGGAGCGGCTCGCGTTCTCGTGCGCAGTGCCGATGAACGTCAAGGGGCTGCGCGTGCTGTCGCGCAAGTCCTACGAGGCGCATGCGGTGTCGGTGTTCGACAATCCGCTGTCGTCACGCTTCGACGAGAACGACGCACTGATCTATTTCGACGACGTGAAGGTGCCGTGGGAGCGCGTGTTCGTCTACAAGGATACCGACATGTGCCGCGCCCAGTTCCACGACACCGCGGGACATGCCTACCAGAACTACCAGGCGCAGATCCGTCTCTCGGTGAAGATCAAGTTCCTCATCGGGCTCGCCCACCGGCTAACGGAGTCGATCGGCACCAACGCCATGCCGCCGATCCGCGAGCAGCTCGGCTTCCTCGCCGCCAATGTCAGCATGGTGCAGGCGATGATGGCCGGGATGGAGATCGAGGGCAACATGCGCGGCGAATGGTGGGTGCCGAACAGACACTTCATGTATTCGGCGCAGGTCCTCACCCAGGATCTCTATCCCCGCGTCATCAACACGCTGCGCGAGCTTTCCGGCGGCGCGCTTATCATGCTGCCGTCCTCGGTCCAGGACTTCGCCGATCCGGCGCTCAGGAAGATCATCGAGACCACGCAGCAGGCGGCGAAAATGAAGCCGGAGGAGAAGGTCAAGTTCCTCAAGCTCGCCTGGGACGCCATCGGCACGGAGTTCGGCTCTCGCCATACCCAGTACGAGATGTTCTACGCCGGCGCCCGCTTCGTCACCACCGGCCACAGCTACCGCACCTTCGACTGGGCTGGCGCGACCAGGATGGTGGACGACGCCCTGGGCGGTTACGATCTTGCCACTTCGTTGGCTTCGCCCTGAAGGCGTGCCGCGGCAAGCTTCTTGAGCGATCTTGCGGACGGGCCGGAAAGCCGCGAATATTCTTCGCAAATCCGGATTCATTCAGGGAATGCCGGAGGCCTCGTCGAAGAGCCGTCGCAAACCGAAGAATTTCAGGGAGAACGCCCAATGGCACGACTTTCGGGCCGCACCGCGATCGTCACCGGCGGAGCGGTCGGCATCGGGCGGCACTATTCCCAGGCGCTTGCCGCGGAAGGCGCGCAGGTAATGATCGCCGACATCAAGGACGGCACCGAACTCGCGGCCGAGATTGCCGCAACGCACGGCCGCAACTCAATTGACAGCATGATTTTCGACGTGAGCGACGAGGCCCAGTGCAAGGCGCTGGTCGCGAGAACGATGGAGCGGTTCGGCAAGATCGACATCCTGATCAACAACGCTGCGCTCTACGCGCCGCTGCCGACGTTGAAGGTCACCGAGATGGACGTGGAACTCTGGGACAAGGTGATGGCGGTCAACATCCGCGGGCCTTTCCTCATGACCAAGCACGTCGCACCCCACATGATTGCGAAGAAGTACGGCAAGATCGTCAACATCGGTTCCGGCACGGTCGCGCGGGGACTCCCGGACTTTTCCCACTATGTCACCTCGAAGGGCGCGGTCACGGCCTTCACGCGGTGCATGTCGCGCGAGCTTGGTGCGCACGGTATCTGCGTCAACACTCTGGCGCCGGGCTATACGCTCTCCGACACCGGCCTCACCAACGTCGTGCATGTTGAGCAGTCGAGGGCCGGCGCGATCCAGCGGCGGGCGCTCAAGCGCGACGAATTGCCAGAGGACCTGCTGGGGACGCTGATTTTCCTGTGCTCCAGGGACAGCGACTTCATGACCGGACAGGTGATCACCGTCGACGGCGGCGCCAATAACACCGGCTGATCGTGTCCCGATTGCTGCGGGCTTCTGTCGCCACCCCGCTCTGCACTTGCGCCTTGCGGGGGAGGCCGACAACGACGATATTTACGCTCAAAGAACTAACAACAAATGTCGTTTCCCGGGAGGATGCTCGATGAACTGGCGCACAGGTCGGCGAATTCGCACGTGGCGGCTGGGCGTACTGGCGGGGCTCGCCTTGTCAACGGTTTGCGGGCTCGGCTCGGCCGCCGCAGACACCTACCCGGATCGGCCGATCAAGCTTGTCGTGCCGTTCGGCGCGGGCGGGCCGCCTGACGTCGCGGCACGCGTCATCTCAGGCTATTTGTCCAAGCATCTCGGCACCGTGGTCATCGAAAACCGCCCCGGCGCTGGCGGCACCATCGCCGCCAAGGCGCTCGCCGCCAGTCCCCCCGACGGCTACTCGCTGATGCTGGCAACCTCAGGCGCGCTCTCGATCAGCCCCCAGATCTACTCCGATGCCGGATACGACCCGGTCACGAGTTTCGCCCCGATCGCCTTGATCTCGACCGCGCCGCTCGTGCTGGCCGTCAACGCAGATCTTCCGGTCCACAATATCGCGGAACTGGTTGCCTACGCCAAGGCGAACCCGGGCAAGCTCAATTTCGGGGCGTCGATCGGTACTCCGCCGCATATCTCCGGAGAGATGTTCAACGTTCTGACCGGAACCAAGATCACCTTCATTCCCTACAAGACGGCGGCAGCAGCAGCGGCCGACGCCATCTCCGGACAAGTCCAGATGACGTTCCAGGGCACGACCGGCATCTTGCCGTTCGTCAAGACCGGCAAGCTCAGGCCGATCGGCGTCGTCAGTCCGCAGCGCATTCCAGAATTTTCCGACGTGCCGACGATGGCGGAGCAGGGAGTCAAAGGCATGCCACCGGACGCCTGGCAGGGCATCGTCGCGCCGGCCGGTACGCCTGCCGACATCATCGCCAAGCTTAACCGTGTGATCAACGAGGGACTCGCCAGTCCCGAGCTGAAGGCCAGCATCACCAATCTGGGTGGCGCCCCGAAGCTGACCACACCGGCCGAGTTCGCGTCGTTCATTGCGACGATGAAGCAGGAATGGGCGAAGGTAGTCAAAGCGACCGGCGTGAAAGTCAAGTGAACCTTCATTCGTTCGCCACCCGTGTAAGAGTCATTCCGGGGCGCGCCAAAGGCGCGAGCCCGGAATCCAAAGAAGAGTTGATTTTATTTTGCCACTGGATTTCCGACCCCACCGCTTCGCGGCGTCCCGGAACGACGGCGAGAGATTCCAGTCCCGCTAGGCAAGTTGCCGAAGTCGCAGCTGGCTCGCTCCGATGGCAATCGCAACGACAATCACGCCGATCCCGGTGAGACGCATGTCGGGCGTGATCATGCACAGCGCGCCGACCGCAAGCAGCGCCCGCGTCCACCACGAGTTGCACCATTTGGCGTAGTTTTCGATCGCCGCCGCCAGGAGAATGAGCGCGATCGCCGCCGTGCCGAACGTGATCGCAGTCTTCCACAGCGGCCCCTGCCAGACGAGCTCCGGTCCGAACACGAACACGAATGGCACAACGAATGCGGCGAGGCACAGCTTGACCGCATGGCCCGCGATGGCCATGGGATTGCATTCGGCAATCGCCGAGGCCGCATAGGCGGCGACCGCGACCGGTGGCGTCACCGCCGACATGACTGCAAAATACAACAGGAAGAGGTGACCAGGCAGCGGATCGATGTGCAACTGGTTCATCAGCGGGCCCATCAGCACCGCTGCCAGAATGTAGGCTGACGGTGTCGGCATGCCGAGGCCAAGGACGAGGGTGAGCGCCGCACCGACGGCCAGCGCAATGAACTGGTTCGCTTCGGTCATGGCATAGATCACGTGGGCGAATTTTGCTGCGAGCCCGGTCATGGTCAGGCCCGCAATCACAAGCCCCGCAGCTGCGGTCGCGCCGGCCACGGGCACAATCCGGTAGGTGGTGTCGGCGAGCGCCTGCCACAGATCGAGCGGGCCGAGCCGCGTCCGGCGCTGGACCCAGGAAACGAGAATGACCGCAACGGTTCCCCAGATCGCCACCATGGTGGGCGTGTAGCCATAGAGCAGCGCGGAAACCAGGACGATCAGCGGGACGAAAAACAAGGCCCCCTTGCGCAAGGTCGCCAGCAGTCCGGGAATCTGCGATGCATCGAGCGCGCCAAGGCTCAACCGGATAGCCCGGAAGTGGACCTGGGAGTAGACGCAGATGTAGTAGAGCAACGCCGGCAACAGCGCCGCGATCGCGATGTCGCGGTAATCGATGCCGGTGTACTCGGCCATGATGAAGGCGGCCGAACCCATGACGGGCGGCATGATGCTGCCACCGGTCGAGGCCGCCACTTCAATCGCGCCGGCAACTTCAGGCTTGTAGCCGAGCCGCCGCATGATCGGAATGGTGACCGATCCGGTCGTCACCACATCGGCCGTCGGGCTGCCGGAAATCATGCCGTACATGCCCGACGAGATCACCGCCACCTTGGCGGGCCCACCCGGCCGGCCGCCCGACAGCGAGGCGGCAAAATCATAGAAGAACTCCGCGCCCTTGGCGGCGTACAGCACGACGCCGAACAGCACGAACATGAACGCATAGGTCGCCGCAACCCGCGCCGGCAGCCCCATGATGCCGTCCGTCGTGTACACCATGATGTCGATGAAATGGGTGAGGTCGATTTCGCCGTGCTGGAGCACGCCGCCCAGGAGATGGCCGAAAAAATTGTACGCGATGAAAATCAGGACGACGGCGGTCAGACCCGCGCCGGTGGTCCGACGCGTGATCTCCACGGTCAGAACCACGGTGAGGATGCCGAAGAACATATCCCACCCGCTGAGCGGACTGAGCAGGGAGATGCGATCGATGATTTCGGGCGCCCGGAAGAAGAAGTAGACGCCGGTCGCGAAGCTCATCAACGACAACGCGTAGTCGATCACGCTTGGACGGTCGGGATTGGAATTTGGCGATGCGCCGACGGTCAGGAACGCGATGGCGATGATCCCGGTGAGGAACACCGCGACCAGCATCCATGGCGCGATGATCAGCACGGTCGCGGCGACAATGACATAGACCGCCAGCGCCACCGCAAGCGGCGTCATCACCCAGGCGAGCCAACCCTTCGGCCGGCGGCTGACGCCGACCGAGAACCAGATTTTCGGATCCAAGATTCGCAGCTTCGCCATGTGCGACGCCCCCCGGGAACCATGCGGCGGAGCAAGTCCACCGCATGGTTCATCGAACTTGCTGCGCAGGCTATTACTTCAGCAGCCCCTTTTCGCGATAGTATTTTTCGGTGCCGGGGTGGTAGGGCACCAGTGACTTCTCGGTAAAGCTCTGCACCGTCACCGCCTTCTCGAGTAGTCGATGCGCCGCCTTGTACTTGTCGAGATTCTCAACGATTCCCTTTGTGACGTTGTAGGCGAGTTGCTCGTCCATGTCGGCGCGCACCAGCGTGTTCAGTCCGACGCACACCGACGCCGAGTCCGTGCTCAGGAACTTGTATTCACCCGCTTTGATCGGGCACGGCTCTGCGCCCATTTCGTCGGCAACCTTCTTGGCCGCTTCTTGCGAGAGGGGCAGCATGACCAGATCGAGCCCATTGGCCATCTCGCGGATGCGCGGATGATCGATGGAGATACCGAAGCTCACGGCGTCGAGGCGCCGGTCGAGCATTAGCGAGGTCAACTCCTGCGATGCCGCACGCACCACCTGACCGCCCCACTTCTTGATGTCATCGAGCGAAAAGCCGTTCGCCGTAAAGGTCGCGATGCTGACGTCGCCGTCGAGGTTGCCGGGCCGGTTGATGGCGATGCGCATCGGCGGTTTCTTGGCCGCAATGTCGGCCATCGTCTTGATGCCGTGCTTGTCCGCCCAGTCCTTGTTGGCAAGAAAGTGCGTCGCCTGGAAGCGCGAGCTGGCCGAGTAAGGATGGAACAGGAGCCGCAGGTCCTTGATCGGTTGTTTGAACGGCGGGCGGCCCTCGATCACCACCTTGAGCTCGGTGTCCGAGACCAGCCCCAGGGGCACCTTTTTCTGATCCAGCAGCATCGCATTGGCGAGACCGCCACTGCCCGTCTGGTAAGTGACGGTCGACCCCGGATAGGCGGCGTTGAGCGCCTTGTCGAGCCCGGCGGCGGCGGTGGAGACGAGCCCGCCCGGGCTGTAACCCGCAACGGTGAGGTTATACGGTTGAGCGAGCGTCGGCTGCGCCATTCCGATCGCGCCGGCGATCACTGCAAACTTGACTATCCTCATAGAATTCCTCCCTGTGCGGTGGCCGAATTTCATCGAATTCGTTCACGGGGGAGCATATCCGGTGGTGGCGCGGCTGCCTATTGGAACGATGACGCAGGCGGGCGTGAACGGCGCCGGAAATCGCGTTCGGCCCGGGTGGGCGGCGCAAGCCTCCGGGCCGTCCACAAGATCGAATAACTCTCGCGGCGTTCGAGACCCGTCGGCATTGCCATCGGAGCCCGATCCAGCGAGGCCAATCAGGGTCCGCCCCGCATATCAGTCATGATCTTGTCCGACGCCCGTTTCCGTCATACGCGATCATGTTCCAGTCTTGACCAGGAGCGAGTGTGAGCAAGCGATATCAGGTCATCATTGTCGGCGGCGGTCCCGTGGGCGTTGGGCTCGCCATCGATCTTGCGCAGCGCGGGGTCTCGTGCGCGTTGATCGAGCGGCGCGTGGGAATGCACACCATCCCAAAGGGCCAAAACCTGACGCAACGTACGCTCGAGCATTTCTATTTCTGGGGCTGCGTGGACGAGGTTCGCGCGCAGCGAATGCTGCCGCCCGAGGTGCCGGCGGCAGGCATCGTCGCCTATCGCGACTTGATGAGCGCCTACTGGCACGATTTCCAGGGCCGTGAAATTCTCGGCGATTATTATTTCCAGAAGAACGACCGCCTGCCGCAGTACCTCTTCGAAGCGGTCCTACGCAAGCGGATGGCAAGCCTGCCGCAGGTCGACGCGCGTTTCGGCTGGGCCGCCCAGGATGTCGCGCAGGATGACGCCGGCGTCCGCGTCCGCGTTGTCCATGAGGAAGGGAACGGCGCCGCAGAGGTTCTCGAGGCCGACTACGTTGTCGGTTGTGACGGCGCTCACTCCGTCGTGCGCGAGCGGGCGGGCATTCAGCGCGACGGTACGGATTTCGACCAGATCATGGTGCTCGCAGTCTTCCATTCACGCGAGTTCGACGAGGGAATGAAGCGGTTTCCGATGCGCTCGACTTATCGTGCGATGGACCCCGCGCTGAACGGCTACTGGCAGTTCTTCGGCCGGATCGACCCTGAAGAGGGATTCTTCTTCCATGCGCCGGTGCCCGCCGACACCACGCGTGACAACTACGATTTCGCCGGCCTGCTGCACAAGGCTGCGGGTTTTAAATTTTCGTGCCGCTTCGAACATGTCGGCTTCTGGGATCTGCGCGTCGCGGTCGCGGAGAAATACCGTGCCGGGCGAATCTTCATCGCCGGGGATGCGGCGCATTCGCATCCGCCATACGGCGGCTTCGGCGTGAACAACGGGCTCGAAGATTCGGCCAATCTGGGGTGGAAGCTCGCGGCGCGCCTCGACGGCTGGGCAGGCGAAGGGCTGCTGGATTCCTACGATCTCGAGCGCAGGCCCGTGTTCAAGCAGGTCGGCGACGAATTCATTGCGGCCCGCATCAAGTGGGAGGGCGAGGTGATCAATCGCCACGATCCCGTCCGCGACCCGGAGGCCTTCGCCCACGACTGGGCGGAGCTCAAGACCGGAGCCGGACCGATCGTCGCCAATTTCGAGCCCAATTATGAGGGATCGCCCATCGTGTTCGGGCCGCCGGGTGGCGTCACCGGCGCGCGCGGCACGCACATGTTCAAGGCGCGGCCCGGCCATCATCTTGCGCCGAGGAAGCTTTCTTCGGGCCGCGACATCTTCGAAGAACTGGGCCGCGGCTTTGTGCTGCTGGCCCTCGATGCCCCTGCGGATGCGGTACATGCGCTGGAGGCGGCGGCTGGCGCGCTCAAGATACCGCTCAAGGTCCTGCGTGACACGTTCGCGGCCGGACGTGAGGATTTCGGCGCTCGCCTCGTGCTGGTCCGTCCGGATCAATACGTAGCCTGGGCCGGCGATAGGGCGCCGCCCGATGCGGCCAGCATCCTCCGAAGGGTGGTTGGACTGGATTAGCCGTCCGCGCGTGTTGCCGCGCAGCACCGTCGCGCGTGGAGAGGAATGGTTCGTAACAGTCGTACCAATCGCATTAGTTTGGAGCGCTGAGTCGCGGAACGCGGAGCGGCAGCTATCCGGGCGTGCATGAACAGACCTCCTCAAGCAACTGCGGAATCAAATCCGTCGAGCCGAAAGCAGTATGGTAGATGATCGAGGCGACAGCGTCGATTGATCCATACCCTCATTCTGCAATCGGCTGGGGGAATGAGAGAGCAACGGCACAAGAAAAACAGAAAGCATCATATAACCAGAACGTACTTTGGGGCGCGCGCGATGCTAGTCGTATTTGATGGCCGTATTCTCTCCGCAACGTCGCCGCGAGGCGAAGCATGCGACATCGTGATCGAAGGCGATACGATCGTCGACTTGGTGGCGCCCGGCTCGGTTAAGGATGAGAATGTCGAGCGTCTGGATGCAGCGCGCCGCTTGATCATTCCGGGTCTTATCAATTCCCATACTCACAGCCACGGCGGATTGTCCAAGGGTCTTGGCGACCGCTGGAACCTGGAGATCCTGCAGACCGCCAACCCGTGGATGGGCGGCAACCGAGGCCTCGAGGATAAGTATCTGTCGGCTTTGATCACGGCAATCGATCAGGTCGAGAAAGGCACCACGGCCTGCTACGACCTGTTCTTCGAATTTCCAGCGCCGTCGATCGACGGAATGGAAGCGGTCGCACGTGCCTATCGCGAAGTCGGTGTGCGAGCGGTGATCGCCCCGATGGTTTCAGACCTGACGTTCTACCAGTCGCTCCCAGGGTTCATCGAGGCGCTTTCAAGGATCGACGGCGGCGCGGCCGGTGCGATGCGGATGGGCGGCCCGGACGAGATCGTCGAGGCCTTGCGGCGGCTGGCGGCACAATGGCGTCATCCGGACGACAGCCTGCGGCTGGGCGTCGCCCCGACCATCCCTCACCACTGCACCAAGGAATTCATGCTTGGCTGCCGCGACGTTGCCCGCGAGCATGGGCTCGTGATGCAAACGCATGTCGGCGAGGCCAAGTATCAGGCTTCCTCCAGTTTCGCGATATTCGGCATGTCGATGACCCGGACGATGGATTCGGTCGGCATTGTCGGGCCATGGTTTTCGGCCGCACACGCGGTTTGGCTCGACCAGGACGACATGCGATTGCTGGCCGAGCGCGGCGCGCAGGTCGCGCACAATCCCGGCGCCAACCTGCGGCTTGGATCCGGCATAGCGGCCGTGCGCGATTATCTGCGCCACGGCGTCACCGTCGGCATCGGGACCGACGGATGTCATTGCTCGGACAACCAGAACATGTTCGAGGCGATGCGCGCGGCGAGCTTCGTCTCCCGCATCAGAGGGCTACCGCCTCAGGAATGGCTGTCGACCCACGAGGCCTTCCGCCTGGCCACCGAAGGCAGCGCCCGGGTCCTGGGCTTCGACAAGATCGGGAAGATCGAAAAAGGCTACAAGGCCGATCTGGTGCTGCTCGATCTCGATCACGTGAACTTCATGCCGTTCAACAATGCGGTCAATCAGATCGTGCATGCCGAAGATGGGTGCGGTGTCGACAAGGTGCTGATCGGCGGACGGCTGGTGGTGTCGGGCGGCTCGGCGGTCGGCATCGACAAGCGCGCGCTCGCCGCCAAGGCGGACGCGGCCGTCGAACGCCTCCAGGGCCTCAACGCCGATGCGCGCCGCGTGGCGGAAATGATCGAGCCCGTCGTCGTCAACTTCTGCAATGGCTTAACCGGCAATCCCGCCGTTTCCGGCCTGCACCGCCTGCTGCCGGCCAATTAGGCGCTGCGAGACTCAAGCGTAACGTCGCTGCCGCAGTCACGCCGAACGGTTCACGGCGGACAGCGCTTCGAGAGCGTTGTCCCTGAATATTCTCCGCCGGATCGCCTCCGGCAGCTCTTCCAAGGCCGGCAGCGCTCGCTTTCCCTCTGCATCGCCGATCTCGAACGGATAGTCGGTGCCGAACATCACACGGTCCGCGCCCGCGACCTTGATGGTGAACTCGACCGACTCGGGAGATTGCGAACAGGTGTCGTAGTAGAGCTGGCTCAAGTAGTCGCCGGGAGGCTTTGCAATCCTATCGGTGAAGTAGGGATCGCTTTCGGCGCCCCTCGCCTCGTAGGCGGAATTGAGCCGGCCCTTCAGGAACAGGAGCCCTCCGCCGCCGTGGGCAAGGAGCATCTTAATCCCGGGAAACCGGTCGAAGAACCCGCTGAAAATCAAGCGTGCCAGCGCGAATGAGGTTTCTGCCGGCCATTGCACGACGAGTTGCAGCGTGTAGATCGGGAAGCGCGCCGGCGGCTCCGCAGAAACCGGATGCACGAACAATAACACTCCCCTGCGTTCGGCGACCCGGAACAAATCGTCAAACAGACCGGTGTCCAGGGGTTTTCCACCCGCCGTTGCCGGCAGCAATGCCGAGCGAGCCCCATAGAGGTCGAGTGCGCGCTCGAGCTCATAGCCACAGGCATCAGGTTCACCGAGCGGCAGCGTGACCATCAGCTCGAGCCGGCCCTGCCCTTGCGTCACCAACCTTGCGCCGTGCTCGTTGAGCGCGCGTGCATACTCGACATCGGCCGCCCCCGAGGGCCAGGAGGCGAAGCCCGGCGGCGGTCCGATCAGCTGCAGCTCGATCCGGCGCCGCGACAAGCTTTCCAATCGTCGCGGAACATTGCTCAGGTCGTCGTCGAGCGAGACCGCCGCACCATCGCTTCGCCGCACGCGGAACCGTCCGGCCGGATCATGATCGACCGTCAGGCCGAAGCGCGGAGCGCGATACAGACCCTGCAGAAAGGCTTCATCGAGAGCGTGAGCGTGCACATCGACGATCATGTTCGCCTGCCGCTTCTCGGTTGCCGATCCAGCCTGGTGCGGTCGGGTGACTGGAAGGACCTGACCCAGACGTCGAGCAGTTCGGTCAGTTGCGCCGTTTGCCTGGCGGTTAACCCTGACGCGAGCGTACGCTCGAGTTCAATCAACTCGGGAAGAATGCGATCGACGAGACGCAATCCCTTCGCAGTCAGGCGCACCCGCAAGCCACGTCCATCATTCGGGTCGGGCAGCCGGACGACTAGCTTCTCCTGCTCGAGGCGCTCAAGACGGCCGGTCAAACCTGCTGGGCTGAGAAGTAGCGAGCGAGTGATCTGGCTCGGAGCAAGCGTGAACGGCTTGCCAACCCGGCGCAGCGTGGTGAGGACATCGAAGATGCCCCGGGTGATACCGTGACCCGCCATGAGATTCTCGATGCGCGGCGTCGTGAGCCAATAGACATGCGCAAGACCGATGAACATTCCAAGCGGTTCCAGATTCAAATCTGATCGTTGTCTTGACCACTGCGACAAAATGGTAGCGGTCGAGTCCACCGTTCGCTCGGCTCGGACAAGGGCGGACTTTCGCTGTGCCTTCAAGTGATTGGTGCGTTTCATCATCAAGACGCTCGCCCGCTCGATAGCTGTGCTCTGCGGCAGATAGTTCGCGAGCGAATTATCTACCTTGAAACCGCTTCCGCGTCATGCGAGAGTAATGGGCGTCCGGGTTCCTCGTCCACAAGGAGGAGATACCTTGCATCGCAGACACACTCTCAAGTTGCTCGGCCTGGGGCTTGCGCTTGGCACCGCCGTTGCGAGTCATTCGGCCTCCAGCCAACAGCTCGATAAGGTCAGAATTGCCCGCTTGGCGTTTCCCGCCATGGGCTCGATGATGCTCGATGTCGCGACCGAGCGCGGGTTCGACAAGAAACACGGGCTCCAGGTCGAAGCCGTGTCGCAGAGCGCCATTCCCTCCTACTACGCCATGATCGCAAACCGCGACGCCGACCTGATTGTGGGCGGTCCGCTGGTCTTCCAGAAGATGTTTTTGGAGGGCGTGCCGCTCAAGATCATCAGCACGTGGGCGCCCCTCGACGTGCTTGCAGTCATCGCGGCCGACCCGGCCATCAAATCGCTGGCGGATTTGAAGGGCAAGTCGCTCGCGGCGGCGATGGGATCGGCCGAGTATCAAGTCACCGCAATCTATGGGCGCAAGCTCGGCCTTAACTTCGGGAAGGACGTCACCGTCGTGTCGGCCGCTCCGCCGATCGCACGGGCCCAGCTCGAAGCCAAGCGCGTCGATGCGGCCATGCTCTGGGAACCGACGACGACGCTGGCGCTGCGCGAGAACTCGGCTTTTCGCGTAATCATGACCGGCGACGCTGCCTGGAAGGCGATCACCAACGAGCGTGGCTGGAACCTGGTCCTGGCGGGAGCCACCGACTTCCTCAAGACCAACGGCAAGCTGGTTCCGAAGGTGGTGGCGATGCTCCAGGAGACGCAAAAATTCATGGCGGACAACGTCGATGCTACCGACGCGATCCTGACGAAGACCCTCAAGATGCAGCCCGGCATCTATAAGGACGGCGTGAAGGCCAAACGAATCGTCTTCGACGTGCAACCGATCACCGGAAACGTTCGTCCTCTGCTCTGGAACATGTTCAAAGTCGCCGTCGACGCCGACTACCTGCCGAAACTCCCGAGCGAAGACATCATCTTCACGCCGCAATGACCACGCTCTACCCGGCCGGCGTCGTGCGTCGTGCAACTGCCGGCCTCGCATCCTTCCAACCTCAAGCTTCGAATTAAACCGGCAAAAGCCGCGCCTCGCGGGGTGGCGGCTTTCGCCGTTCATTGCAAGGACTTGCTCCGTGTGGCGGCTCCGGAGCGACGAAAGTGAATCAATCCGCCCGAACAACGGAATGCCAGGAATGACTATCGATCCGAAGGCCGTTCTCGAACGCATCGATGTCGATGAACTCGTGAAGGTGACGCTCGATCTTGCGAATCTCGACAGCCCCACCGGCAGCGAGGGGCTGGCGGCGGAATATGTCTTTGATTGGCTGACACGGCAGGGGTTCGAACCGCGGAAGGTCGGGCTTTATCCGGACCGCCCCAATATCCTGGCGACGCTTCCGGGCACCGGGGGTGGTCCAAGCCTGTGCTTCAACAGTCATTTGGACACGACCATCCACAAGGACGAATGGTGGACCACGCGGCACGCGGCCGATCCGATCTTTCACTCCGGCTGGCGGGACGGAGACGTTCTGGTCGGCAATGGCGTCTGCAACTGCAAGGGACCGATGGCCACCTGGCTGCTCGCCGCCAAGGCCATCAAGGATTCTGGCGTCAAGCTGAAGGGCGACCTGCTTCTGATGTCTGTCGTGGGCGAGATCGGGCTCGAACCGGTCGACGAGTTTCAGCCGCCCGAATTCCTCGCCAAGGAGGCGGGGACCCGCTACGCAATCACGCACGGCGGCGTTGCCGATTACGCCTTGGTCTCCGAGGGCACAGACTTCGGCATCGTCGGCGTCGAGGCCGGCAAGGCGTTCTTCAAGATCACGGTTTTCGGCGACGACCTGCCGATCTATACGCCCTACATTCAGCGGCCGGTATCGATCGAAAAGAATCCGAGCGCTATCAGCCGCATGTCGAAATTGATCCAGGCGGTCGAGGAGTGGGCCGTCGAGTATGAAACACGAAACCGCTACGAATGCGCCGGCGGCACCGTCGTGCCCAAAGTTAACATTGGCGCGATCCGCGGTGGCGTCCCGTGGAAGATTACGAAGACTGTGCAGCAGTGCGCAATCTACGTCGATGTCCGCGTGACGCCGGCACAGGAGCCGCTCGATGTGCGGGAAGAACTGCGCGGGCTGCTCGACAAGGCGGGAATAACCGGAGAAGTGGAACTCTACGTCTATCGTCCGGCCTTCCAAGCCGACGAAAAGAAAGTGGCGCCGCTCAAGCAAGCCATCACGCACGCCCATCGGGCAGTCATGGGAGGCGAGCCGCCCAAGCCGCCGATCAGCACGTCGAGCATGTGGCGCGACATCAACTGCTTCAATGAAATGCGGATCCCGTCAGTGACTTATGGGCCGGGTGCCAGCGTGGGCGGCGGCAACTTCCGCATGCCGATCGAAACCCTGGTCACCGGCAGCAAGCTCTACGTCATGACCGCGCTCGACCTGTGCAACCAGCCGCGGAAAACGCCGAGCGTCTGACCCGCGATCGCGGAAGCCGTCACGATTCCGAGGTCCCCTCCGTATCGTGCCGGGATTGAGCGTGTATGATGCTGAACGCATGAGCGCGCGCGGTCCGAAGGTTCAACCTCCATCATCGCCTCGCTTGCTCGCGACTGTGGCTGTCGGTGTAACCAGCGGCGCACATCCACAGTGCCACAAACAATCCAGCCTAGATGCGCACGCCCGAAGTCGCATATGCGACGTCGACCGGCTCCTGGAGATTGCCAAGGACGACGACGGCGCCGATCGCAATGACGGCGGCCGCAATGCAGGCAACGATGAATGTCTTCATGGGTCCGTTCTCCCTCGTTGGAATCAATCTAACACAGTTGCCGGCGCGCGTGCGACTGGCAGCCGGTCTCAGATGTCGCCGTGCTGCACCGCAAAACGGTTGGCTTCGGCGGCATCTTCCGGGGTGTTGACGTTAAAGAACGGGTCGACCGGCACGGCCGGCCAGTCGGCGATCGCCACCCCATGCTGGGCGGTCCAGACTTCGATCTTCCGCAGGTTTTTTTCAATCAGCGCCCGGCGCAGGTCATTGCGCAGGGCGACCGGCCACAGGCCGACCACCGGATGCCGCCAGTCGCCCGAGCGGGCGCAGGCCAGTGGCTTACTTTGCGCCGCGCGTGCGTCCAACAAGCGGTCGACCAGGTCGACCGGCAGAAACGGGCAATCGCCGGGCACGCTGACGATGTCGGTGACGGCCGGCTGGTTGGCCGCAGCCCAGTCGAGCCCGGCGAGAATCCCGGCGAGTGGCCCGGCGAAGTCCGGCACCGAGTCGGGTACCACCGGCAGGTGAGTGTCGGCGAAGCGGGCCTGATCGCCATTGGCGTTGATGATGACGGCGCCGCATTGCGGCGCAAGCCGCGCCAGCACACGATCGAGGATAGTCTTGTCGCCGATGCGGATGCGTGCCTTGTCGCCGCCGCCCATACGGCGCGCCAGCCCTCCGGCCAGCACAAGACCGAGCGGCTTTCGATAGGTCACGGACCGCGCCGCGAGTCATCTCCCCCTGGAGAGGGGAGGTCGCCGAGCGAAGCGACGCGGGAGGGGGTGAATCCCGCGACGCGACCTGAACTCACTTCACCCCGCTCGCCTGCGGCGAGCGACCCTCCCCCTCCAAGGGAGGGTAAGGCGGAGTGCGCGGCATGTTCGGAATCACTCATCGTGCACGGCGGCCTTGCGCCGGTGCTTGGCGCTCTCGTCCTCGACATAGGCGAGGTCCTGGTCGAACACGATGCGATCTTCGCCGGCGAGTGCGACGAAGCGCTTGCCGCGGGCGCGCCCGATCAGCGTCAGGTTCGCCTTGCGCGCAAGCTCGACACCCCAGGCGGTGAAGCCCGAGCGCGACACCAGGATCGGGATGCCCATGCGCACGGTCTTTATCACCATCTCGGAGGTCAGCCGGCCGGTGGTGTAGAAGATCTTGTCGCCGGGCGGGATGTGATGCTGGAACATGTAGCCGGCGATCTTGTCCACGGCATTGTGGCGTCCTACGTCCTCCATGTAGATCAGCGGCTTGTCCTCGTGCGCCAGCACGCAGCCGTGGATCGCGCCGGCTTCGAGATAGAGCGACGGCGTGGTGTTGATCTGGTTGGTCAGCGCATAGAGCCACGAGGTGCGCAGCTCGGTCTTCGGCAGCGTGATGGTCTCCAGCGCTTCCATCAGGTCGCCGAACACGGTGCCCTGCGCGCAGCCCGATGTCTGCACCTTCTTCTTCAGCTTCTTCTCGTAATTGGTCTTGCGCTTGGTGCGCACCACGACGACCGCCAGCTCCTCATCGTAATCGATCCCGGTGACGACGTCGTCCGGCAGCAGCATGTGCTGGTTGAGCAGGTAGCCGAGCGCGAGATACTCCGGATAGTCGTTAATCGTCATCGCGGTGACGATCTCCTGCGAGTTGAGGTAGATCGTCAGTGCGCGCTCGACCGTGACAGCGGTTTCGACCGGCGCGCCGGTCTGGTCGACGCCGGTGACACGCTCGGTCAGCCGCGGGTCGTGCGGATCGGGCCGAAGCAGATAGGGGTCTTTGCTCATGGGACTAATGTAGGTGATCGCAGCCCGGGGTGAAAGCGACGGCCACCGCCGCGTCATTCCGGGGCGCGGGCGCAGCCCGCGAGCCCGGAGTCCACGATCCCGGTCATTGATTCCGGGTTCGTGCAGCCGGGCGCCCCGCACTGACGAGGAGCCCAGAGGCCTTGAATTTCTCCCGCGCCGCCGGGCTTGTCAGGTAGGCGATCAGGGCGCGGGAGGCGTTCACCTGCCGGCTCGCCGACAGCACCGCCGCGACATACGGCACGACCAACCCGATCTCGGACGGAAACGCGCCCACCACCCTCACCTCCTTGTTCGGCAACAGCTCACTGATGAAGGTCACACCTATGTCGGCCGAGCCGTCAGCGACCGCGGCCGCGATCTCGGAGCCGCGGTTCTGCAGCAGCGCCTTCCTCTTCACATCCTCGGCGATGCCGAAGCGCTCCATCAGGTTGACAAAGTAGACGCCGGCGGTGCCGCCGCCGGCCGGATCCGGATAGGCGATGGCGCGTGCCGCCAGCATGGTCCGCTTGACGGCTTCAGGTGTGGCGATGTCTGGCGGTGGCGTATCGGCGCGCACCGCAACCCCCACGGTGCCGCGGCCGAGTTCGGCCCGCGGCGACGCCGCGACGAGACCGGCGCCCTCCAGTTCGGCGATGGCGCCCTCGGACAGCACGGCTAGGTCGGGCCGGGCGCCATTCTTGATGCGGGTCTGTAGAACACCGACAGGCCCGAAGCTGATTTCGACCTTGACGCTGCTTTCGCGCGCGAAGTCGATCAGCAGGTCCTTGAACGGCTGCGCGACCGCGCCGGCCGCGAGCACGCGAATTTCGGGCTCGTCGGCCAGTGCCGGAACGGCCGCGCCAAGCGCGGCGGCGGACATCAGGACGAGGGCGTTGCGGCGGTGCATGCCTTCGATGGTCTCCCGCGTGCGGAACCGCACAGCATCAAATCAGCCCGGCAGGAATGCGGCGGCGCCGGTTACCGTATCGCTCAGCGTCTCGACCGGCGCGCTGTAGAGCGCCTCAAGCTGGGAGCGCGTCAACACGCTGCGCACAGCGCCTTCGGCAATGCGTTCGCCGCCGCGCAGCAGGTAGGCACGGTCGGCCGCCCGCAGCGCATGATTCGGATCGTGGGTGGTGAACAGGACGCCGTGACCCGCCGCCGCCAACGCGCGGATTTCCCGCATCACCTTGCCTTGATTGCCAAAATCGAGGCTTGCGGTCGGCTCGTCGAGCACCACGAACTGCGGTTCCTGCGCAAGCGCACGGGCGAGCAGCACCAATTGACGTTCGCCGCCCGAGATCATGGTGTAGGGACGCTCTGCGAGGTGCAAGATGCCGAACTGGTCAAGTGCGTGCGCCGCGACCTCGCGGTCATGAGCGGACGGCCGGCTGAACAAGCTGCCGTGCGCGGTGCGGCCCATCAATACGACCGACTCCACCGTGAAAGCGAAGGTCGGCGTGTGGACCTGTGGCACATAGGCGATGAGGCGCCCGCGCTCCTGGATTGAGATTGCGGCGAGCGGCCGGCCGCCGATCGCGACTTCGCCGGCGCGCGGCGCCAGAATGCCGAGCAGCGTCTTGAGCAGCGTGGTCTTGCCGCCGCCGTTCGGTCCGAGCAGGGCCAGTACCTCGCCCCGTTCGAGCGCGACGTCGAGGTCGCGCCCGACTTCGCGGTCGTGATAGCCGATGGTGAGGCGGCGGCCCGCGAGGGTCATGACCAGGTCTTCTGCATGCCGGCGAGCAGCCAGATGAAGAACGGCGTGCCGATCACGGCGGTGAGGATGCCGAGCGGAATCTCGACTGGCGCAGCGGTGCGGGCGAGCGTGTCGATGAAGAGGAGATAGCCGCCGCCGAGCAGAGCGGCAGTCGGCAAGAGACGAGGGAAGTCAGGCCCGACCAGCGCGCGCGCCAGATGCGGCACCACGAGCCCGACCCAGCCGATGATGCCCGACGTCGCGACGCTCGCCGACGTCACCAGCGTGGCGGCGAGCACGATCGCGATCCGCATCGGCCCGGTGGCGATACCGAGGGCGCGCGCCTCGTCGTCCGGCAGCGACATCACGTTCAACCGCCAACGCAACGCAATAAGCACCAGCGTGCCGATTGCGACCGGCCCGAACAGCGGCAGCAGGTCGGACACTGTGGTGGCGGCAAGGCTGCCAAGCAGCCAGAACGTCATGGCGGGAAGCTGGTTGTACGGATCGGCGAGATACTTCACCAGGCCGACGCCGGCGCCGAGCAGCGCGCCCACGACCACGCCGGTCAGCACCAGAATCAGGATCGGGTCGCGGGCGCGCAGCATGGAGCCGATCGCGTAAACCGCCGCGACCGCGATCAGCCCGCCCGCAAAGGCCAGCAACTCAATGCCCAGGATGCCGAGCGAAAAAAAGATGCCGATGACGGCGCCGAGCGCCGCACCCGAGGATGCGCCGAGAATATCGGGCGACACCAGTGGATTGCGGAACAGCCCCTGGAACGCCGTGCCGGCGACCGCCAGCGCGGCGCCGACCAGCAGGGCGGCGACGACGCGCGGCCCGCGCACCAGCAGCACGACATTCTCGACCGCCGCCGGTGCGTTGCTCGCGCCACCGGTCGCGCGCGACCACAGCACGTCGACCAGTTCGGCGAGGCTCACCGGATAGCGCCCGACCGTGAACGCGACGACGAGCCCGAGCGCCAGGATCGCGAGCGCGACAAGGAGGCCGGGAAGGAACGATCGGGTCATACGCTAAGTGTAGGTCATTGCGCGCGCTCCGCGTAGTGAGCGGAGGCTCAACCCCGTCCGGCCAGCACGCGCTCGATCTGCGCGTCGCTTGGCGTCACGTGATAGAAGCGGGTGTAGAACTCGCGCGTCTGCGCTTTCATGTCCTCGGGAAACAGCTGCGGATAGAGGACTTTGCCGAGCCATCGCAGTCCGATCAGCCGGTTGACGCAGGGCGGAAAGTCGACCCAGCCGAACGGCATCTTCGGCGACAGGTATACGCGGCGATCGCGCACCGCCTTGACCGGTGCCCAGGCCGGATCGCGGCGCACCGTCGCGGCGAAATCCTGGTCGATAGTGACGATGACGTCGGGGTTCCAGAGCAGCACCTGCTCGATCGAGACGTTCGCGAGCCCGCCGCGCGTGCCGCCCGCGACATTTTCGGCAAGGAGTTCGATGGTCTCGACGTTGATCGATCCGCCGAGCCCGGTTTCGAGCCCGCGCGGTCCGCGCGCGTAGTAGACACGAGGCTGCGCGCCCTTTGGTATCGTGGCGATGCGATCCATAACGGCCTTGATGGTGTCTGCGGTCACGCGAGCGTATTCCTCACCCTTGTCGGGCCGCCCGATGAGAAGGCCCAGCGTCCGGTAGCCGGCGGCGAGCCCGGCAAAACGGCCGTCAAGCAGCGCATAGGGAATGCCGGTCTGCTGCTGCACGCGATCGGCGAGCGACACGTAGGTGGCGCTGGTGCTGCCCATGTCGAGAATGAGATCAGGCTTGAGCGCCAGCACAACCTCAAGATTGGCGCTGTTGCCGCGGCCGGTAATGCGGCCGACCTCAGGACGCGCGCCCACATCGGGCAGCAGGAACTCGCGCTCCTCCGGCCGGTTGGCGCGCGGCCAGCCGAGCAGCAGCTCGGGCGCAAGCGTGTAGAGCATGATTGCGGCCGGAGGCCCCGCCGGAAACACACGCGTTATCTTCGCGGGGACCGGGACCGCGCGGCCGGCGCCGTCCGTGACGGTCTGTGCACGCGCGGCGCGCGGGGCAAACAGCGCGGCCGACGTGCCCATCAAGAATGCGCGGCGATCAAGCGCCATGGATCAACAACGGGTTGCGGTACGCATGATTGCGTTTCGGTCCCATCATATCCGGCCGCGAGCAGATTGAGATTGAATAAGGTCGACGTTCACGGGGTCGTGACGGATCGCTTCGATCCAGAATTGTGCGGCTGCATGCGTCGGCGGGTCGAGTGGCGTGATGCAGCACAGCATTGCGACTCTGCGCGCCCTGTCGCCCAGCGATGGCATGGATTCTGCACCGATGTGGCCACCCGCCATAGGAGTTCCTCACATGTTGCAAACAAGAGTTATGCTGATTGGCGCAGTCGCGGTCGCGTTACATGCGGCTTCTCCCGCAGGCGCGCAGACCACCGCCTATCCCACGCGCACGATCAAGTTCATCGTCGGCTACGCTCCCGGCGGCGGCACCGATGTCGTCGCCCGGATGGTGGCGCAAAAGATGCAAGAGAGCTTCGGTCATAGCGTCGTCGTCGAGAACCGGCCCGGCGCCAGCGGCATGCTCGGTCCGGACATCGCCGCCAAGGCGACACCCGACGGTTACACGCTGCTGTTTGCCGCGTCCGGTCAGATGGCGGTCAGCCCGGCGGTCTATCCGAAAATTCCCTATCAGACGCTCAAAAACTTCATACCGGTATCGATGATGACGAGCTATCCGCTTATCATGATCGTCAACAAGGATCACTCGGCCACCAACCTGAAGGAGTTCATCGCCTGGGCGAAGGCGAATCCGGACAAGACCAACTATGCCAGCACCTCCGCGGCCTTCATCCTGACGTCGGAACTGTTCAAGTTGAAGACCGGCACACCCGGCCAGATGATCCCGTTCAAGAGCGGAAACGAGTCGGTGACGAGCGTGATCGGCAATCAAGTCACCTACACGATCGCCGAACCACCGCCGATCGTCGCGCAAGTAGCGTCCGGGCGGGCGCGTGCTCTCGCCGTGACGGCGCCGAAACGATTGCCTGAACTGCCCGACGTTCCGACCATGGCGGAGAGCGGCATCGACATGGATGTTGCGCTTTGGCTTGGACTGTTTGCGCCGGCCGGAACGCCGCCGGAGATCGTCACCAAGCTCGAGGCCGAATGCCGACGCATCGCGCAACTGCCCGACTTCAAGGCGAAGCTTCGCACCATGGCGACCGATTCGCTTGGCACCACCTCGGCGGAATTCGCCAAGAAGATCGCCACGGAGATCGACATGTGGAAGGGCGTAGCCAAGCAGGCGAACGCAAAGTTCGAGTAAATCGGAGCTTCCTGATCCGGCATGACATGGCCCGGCGCGGCCGTCCGATGGACGCAACCACGCTCGGCCCGTTGTTCGATCGGCCGCCCACCGTCTGGACAGGGCGTGTCTTGACGTCCAAAAAAGCCCCGTTGACCGTTGGCGTGCTTCGCTTCTCGACCGCTCCGACAGATTTTGTTACCTCTGTCGCCCGCTAGGACGAGGACATGAAGCGCTATCACCATACGCAGCCCGCGCCGCCGGCTCTGATGCTGCTGGTGCTGCTCATCTTGGGGGTTCTGGCTGCCGCCACCTTCGCGGCGTCGCAATCCCTGGCCGGCCTGCTGGTCGCGTGCGTGATCGTCGTGACCATGTACTACTGTTTCCGTTCCTTGACCGTCGAGGTTTCGGACGAGGAACTGAGCTGGTATTTCGGTTCGGGCTTCTGGCGGAAGCGCATATTGCTCTCCGAGGTCGCGCGCGTCGAATCGGTCCGGATACCCTGGTGTATGGGTTCCGGTATCCACTACTTCGGCAATTGGTTTTATTGCATCGTTCCCGGCGAGGGCATCAAGGTCTACCGCAAGGACGGCCGTGTGGTGATCATCGGGACCGATGACCGGCCGGGCCTGGTGGCGACGTTGAACGTCAGGCACGGTTAGTCAGTCGATGCCGACCATCACGTCCGATGCCTTGATGACCGCGTAGGCGGTCTGTCCGGCAGCGAGGTCGAGTTCTTCCGCAGACTCGTTGGTGATGGCGGCGGTGACGATCTGGCCCCCGACGTCGATGCGGATATGCGCGGTCGTCGCACCTTTCTTTACATCGATGATCTTGCCTTGGAGACGATTCCGCGCGCTGATTTTCATCTGCGTCCTCCCAAATGCTATGGCAGTCCCGGTGCCGAGAAGCCGTGATCCGCCAGGATGCGCTGGCCGTCAGCGGACAGAATGAACATGGCGAACCGGTACCCCTGCGGCGCCGCGCCGTTGATCACAGTCAGCCCGTAGTCGGCGCCGGCCGCGAGCGGTTCCGGCAACGAAACGACCTGCTGGCCGAGATTCTGCCTCTGCGCCTCGAACGCGTTGGTGCAGTAGGTGAGGAAGATGTCGGCGCGGCCTTCGGCGACGTGCCAGCCGTAGACCGAGCGTCCGGCCGGCGGCGGCGCGCTCGCGGGACCGCCGGTAAGTTGCCGCGCCTTCTTCTCCAGCGCCGCGGCGGCGCCAGGCTTGAGCGCATCCGCTTTGCGGAAGACCTCCCAGGCATAGTCGCCGGACGGATCGGCCCGCGGCGTCGAGGTGCCGAGCTTCAAAACCGGGTCGAGCATGCGGTCGAGCAGCGTCGCGGGGAGCACGTCAAGTCCCGGCCGCACCAGCGCGCACAACCGGTTGCGGGCAAACAGCACGACCGGGCCGCTCTTATTGGCGGCTGCCAGCGCTCGTGGATGCTCCATGTTGGCGGAGGCGAAGACCTCGGCTCGCGCGCCGGACGCGATCTCATCTTTGAGCACACCGGACGGTCCGAACTTCGCCTGCACCTTCTGCGCGTATGTGGGTTCGTACGCATTCACCACTGCGGTCAATGCGCTGCGCAAGCTGCCGGCAGCGTGAAGCAGGACGGGATCGGCGGCCGTGGCCGTTGCAGTCATGGCAATTATCGTCGGTACCGCGCTGGTTTGACTTCAGCCCAAAGACGTCCTCGGTCCTCATCCTGAGGAGCGCGCGAAGCGCCCGTCTCGAAGGATGGCGGTTGCCTCATGCTTCGAGATGCACACTTCGTGTGCTCCTCAGCATGAGGCCGACCGAGGACTCGCGCCGGCGTCACGCGCCCGGCATATCAGCGTTCGGGAAGAACAGTTGCTCGCCGCCGACCTTGTAGCTGGCAATCGCCTTCTGTCCTTCCGGCGAAACCAGCCAGTCGATGAAGGCCTGACCCAGTTCCTTCTTCACGTGCGGATGTTTGGCCGGGTTCACGAGGATCACGCCATATTGGTTGAACATGCGCTTGTCGCCGGCGACCAGGATGTCGAGGTCGCCGCGGTTCTTGAACGCCAGCCAGGTGCCGCGGTCTGCCAGCACGTAGGCGTTGGAGGCCGACGCGGTGTTGAGCGCGGCGCCCATCCCCTGGCCGATCTCCCGATACCCGGAGCCGAGCCGCTTGTCGGCCTTCTCCTTGGCGATGTCGATTCCGGCCGCCTTCCACAGATTGAGTTCGGCGGTGTGCGTGCCCGAGCGGTCGCCGCGCGAGATGAACGGTGCGCCCTTTGCCTTGATGGCCTCAAGGGCCTTGGCGATGTCCTTCGTACCCTTGATGCCGGCGGGATCGTTCTTCGGCCCGATCAGCACGAAGTCGTTGTACATCACCGGAAAGCGCTTCACGCCAAAGCCGTCGGCCACGAACTTCTCTTCCGGCGCCCTGGCGTGCACGAACACCACGTCGGCATCTCCGCGCCGTCCGGTATCGAGCGCCTGGCCAGTCCCCTGGGACACCACTTTCACGTCGATGCCGGTCTTTGCCTTGAACAGCGGCAGGATGTGACCGAACAGGCCGGAGTCCTGGGTCGAAGTGGTTGACGACACCACGATGGATTTGTCCTGCGCGTGCGCAGACATCGGCGCAGCGGTGGCGAGCGCGGCGGCGATGAGCAGAAGTGTGCGGCGTACCAGCATGAGCGGCTCCATTCGGTTGGATCAGACCAGCAACTCACCGGCGAGGAAGCGGCGGGCTTCGACGGTCTGAGGCGTCGAAAAAAACGTGTCGGCCGGAGTCTGTTCGATGACGCGGCCGCGGTGCATGAGCACCACCTCGCCGGCGACGCGTTTGGCGCCGCCGAGATCGTGCGTCGACATCACCACCTTGATGCCGCGCGCCGTGACGGTTCGCACCACATCCTCGATCGCCTTGGTGGCGGCAGGGTCAAGGCTTGCGGTCGGCTCGTCGAGAAACAGAATTTGCGGATCCTTGGCGAGCGCGCGGACGAGCGCGAGCCGCTGCTGCTCGCCGCCCGACAGCTTGCGGGCCGGCCGTTCCGCGAGCGCCTCGAGTCCGGCGAGCGCCAGGAGTTCGGCGGTCCGTTGTTGCTGCTCCCTGCGGGGGACACCGGCGGCGTTGAGCGCATAGCGCAGGTTGGCCGCGGCGCTGCGCCGGAGCATCGCGGGACGCTGGAACACGAAGGCGCGATGGGTCGACGGCGTCCCGGTCCGGCCGCCCCAGGTCAGGCGTCCGGCCGTCGGCGAGATCAGTCCCATGGCGAGCCGCAACAACGTGGTCTTGCCGGCACCGTTTGGGCCGACCAGCACCGTCGGCGGTCCGTAGCGAAGCGTCAGCGACACATCGTTCAGAATGCCGACGCCGCCAGCGGCGAAGGACACCTGATCGAACACAACCGGCAGATCGGTGACGGTGTCACGCATAGTCATGCTGCCATTCGTTCGCTCGATCGGCGCACAGCCCAGGCCGCGGCATTGACCAGGACCACCACGGTCATCAGCACGAGGCCGAGTCCGATCGCGAGCGGCAGATCGCCCTTCGAGGTCTCGAGCGCGATGGCCGTCGTCATGGTGCGGGTGTAGCCCTCGATGTTGCCGCCGACGATGATGACGGCGCCGACTTCGGCGGCGGCGCGCCCGAAGCCCGCGAGCAGCGCGGTCACCAGGCTGAAACGCGCATCCCAGATCAGCGTGCCGATGCGCGCCAACGGCCCGACCCCCATGGCGGCGAGCTCGTCGCGGTATTCGGTCCAGAGGTCCTCGATGGTCTGCCGGGCGAGCGCCGCAATGATCGGCGCGATCAGGACGGTCTGGGCGATGATCATGGCCTGCGGGGTGAACAGGATGCCCCACGATCCGAGCGGGCCCGAGCGCGACAGCGACAGGTAGACGGCGAGGCCGACGACAACCGGCGGCAGACCCATCAGCGCATTGAGGACAACGATCGCCGCTTCGCGTCCGGGGAAGCGGGTCAGCGCCACCGCCGCGCCGGCCGGTATGCCGATGATCGCGCCCAGCAGTACAGCCGCGAAGCTCACCAGAAGAGATAGGAAGACGATGGAATAGAGCGCCGCATTGCCCGAATAAACCAGTTCAAGCGCCGACATGTTCTCCGGCATGGGGGCGTGCCTTCTGCACGGTCGCCTGTTGCCCCCCTCTCGGGGCGCTTTTGCTGCCGAGGTCTTGCACCTTTGCGGAGATTGGTCAATTAGTGAAAATGACACATGTTTTTGCATATGACTGTGTCCACGTGAATCGGGACAAGGGCCGCGGAACTGCAGCGAAAAGCGCGGGAGGAACTATCCGGCGGCGGGAGCATGCGGCCCGGAGGGCTGGCCCGCGATCAAAGCTCCGGCTTGTTCTGGCGCGGCACGGCTATATAAAGCCGCGACGCCTCTCCGGAGGGATGGCCGAGTGGCTTAAGGCGCACGCTTGGAAAGCGTGTATACGGGAAACCGTATCGTGGGTTCGAATCCCACTCCCTCCGCCATCCTAGTCAGTTAGCCAATTGAAATAGCTACAGTTTTTTGCATATAATAAATACTGCCCTATCAACTGCCCTAGCGATATTTCATCAGACCGCAGTCCAGATAGTCATTCGGCTTTGCCTCTATCCGACCGCCCTCGGTAGACTGCAGGGTGGGAGGACCTCAATGCGGACCGTGCAAGCCATATGGGCGGGTTGTTGCCTTGCGCTGACAGGATGCGGGGCAGTTCAGCAACAGACGGCGGTTGTTACGCCTATCGCTCAACCGCTTATCGCTGGCGTCGGGGATCTAGTCCTGCGAGCTGAAGGCCGAGAAAGCATGCCTAATGCCTTCGGAAAGGCCGACATTTTCGGCCGCACAAGACCAACCGGTTTCACCACGATTCAGTTCGGCGGAATGCAGGAGAACAAGGTCGTGCTTCTCCGAAGTGATGTCGTCACTCAATCCGACGCCACGACCATGAACAGCACAGGGTTAATCTTACCGACGCAACAACAAACAAATATCACAGGAACTGTCGGTACGCGGCCCATCAATGGTACAGCGACAACCACCAGCACGGCGTATATTCCCCCGCGAGGCTCAACAAGCATCAATAGCCAACAACCCACGATTCCTATTCTGGTCGACTGGCAGACCAATCCTAGAGTGCCGGTTCTGGGCCGAACGATTGTGATTGAAGCGGCTAATCCGACTTCCTTGAACTATCGTGTTGAGTAACGATGCATTTAGTTCGGTCCGTCTTGGCAATGAGTGCCTGCTGTTGATCTAAGCGTCGTGGGTTGTGTTGCCTTTCGTATATGTCCCCGCACGGCGCGCCGCGCCTAACCCTGGTCATTACTCTCAAATTGGATTGTGCCCGATGATGTAATAAGACTTGCTCGCGAGGGACCCGGAGCTCGATCGGGTCCCCGCCCAGTCGATCAAGCCGAACCAGGGAGGGGGCCTCACCAAGAGGACCCGGCAATGGGCGGGAAGGCGACGCGCCGATCGCAGCAGCTAGTCCCGCGCATACCCCAAGCCTGCGCTCCGCCTCTCGCAACAGCAGCAGACCACCATTCGACGACTGATTGCCGCCGTCAAAATCAACGGTGAGTTTCTTGCGTCGGACAGATGGAAGGTCAATCGGAAGCAGCGTATCGTCGCTCATGGCGGCTGT
>JBFXEX010000055.1:0-35948 GCA_050179645.1 Xanthobacteraceae bacterium
GCTCGTCGCAAACCCAGCAACGGAGCCCAACCAAAATGCGAACCACAGCAGAACTTGCAGAACGTCTTTTTCTATCGGACCTGACCTCGACGCCGGTCTACTCCGAAATCCAACGCGAACTTCAAGCGAAGCATCGGCCCGACGCCGACGGCGAATATGGCGACGAGTTCTGGGAGGCGTTGTCCACCATCCTTCGCGACGTTTTGCTGAAGGCCGCCGCCATGGCCGAACCGGGCAACGTCCGGTAACCGACCGCAAGTTTCGGATTCCTCGAAGACCCTGGGTTGAAGCCCAGGGTTTTTTTTATTCCGCCGTGCCTCTCCAACAATTAAGTTTGCGCCGGGACAGGTTTTGGTTCATGGCCTGTTCAAGACGCGAACGACCAGCCGGAGTTGAAAAATGGAGCGCGCCGAAATTGACCTTTTAAAAGAACATCTGCCTTATGAACTCGATATGTTAGACAACGCCGTGTGTTTTATGAATTCGCCCGAGTTTGCGAAACTGGGCGAGTCGTCCGACAAGCTAGATCAGTTCAAGAAGAATGCGGCGATCGAATCTTTCTGGACGCACGCTCGAAATCTAATCGAATTCTTAAGCCGCGATAAAAGTCCTGATTTGAATGTGAGTTCCGCTTCTGCACGGGATTTTGCCGAAGGATATCGGAGCAATCTCGATCTGGAGTCGGTCAGCAAAAAAATCAACGAGCAGGTCAGCCATCTTGGATATCGCAGGGTCTCGTTGCCACCCGACAAACTTAGCCACGAAATACACTTTGTTAAGAGCGGCCTCGACAGCGCGTTCCGTCGATTTCAGGAACAGCTTAACCCCGAATGCCAGGAACATTGGGAGCAGCGCCAATTCGAACAGGCCGCAGTGATAGTTCATGCCAACGCAACCGCGACCAATACAATCACCATCATTGGGAGTTCGAAAATGAATGAGTGATCTTGCGAACTCCCGAAGTTTATTCGAACAAAATTGTTGGCTTCCGTTTGAACCTCGTCACGCCGCGACCCATCGCCCGTCTGAAATAGTTGATGTTGAAGTGGTCGCGCCAGCCGTAGCTCTCCGCCAGCGCCTTCGGATTGTAGCCTTGCTTCCATCCGGTCTGCCGCTCGAGTTCGGCTTCCACCCCTGGGCTCTTCGTGCGTTTGGCCTCCAGCTCTTCCAGGCGTTTCAAGACGCCACGGCGGTCCTCTTCCATCAGTGATTCGAAGTGCATCGAATTCACGTCGAGAAGCTTCGGGCTTCGGCTAGAGAAATCTATCTTGATGTCGCGAATGGTCCCGTCCCGTTGCGGCACGTCCAGAAAGATCGCCCCCGAACGCGAGGCCATGACCCAGGAGGTGGAGTCGACGGAGAACCACGGGTAGCGAAACATCAAACTCAACGTTGTCAGTCCGAACCCGTGAACCTTGACCCGTGGTGTGCCGTCCGGGTTGGTCAGGTATTTGGTCCATACGTCGTCCAGCCACCGGCGCAGCTTCGCGGTCGTCTCCGGGACCATGCCGCCCAGGAGGATGTAATCGTGACCTTCGTCGAGATACCGTTGCAGCCATTCGTCGGCGTCTCTGACGTGGTGCACGGGTTGCACCGTCACCGAACAGCCTTCAAGCTCGGCCTCCAACCACTTCTGCCGTTCGTAGGAGACGCGCTCTTGACCGGCACCGATGGCGTCGACGTTCGAAGCAACGTGAACGATGTCCTGATTGTCGCGAATGAACTGGGCGTAGGCGTGCAGGTCTACGTCGACCCCCTGCGTGAACATCGAGTACGCACCACTGTCCAGAAAGACGGTGCGGCCCTGCGAGCGGATTTCCCGACCCATCACGGGCGTGAGGTAGTGGAAGCTTTCGAGCAGCCACGGATAGTCTGCGAGCTGCGCGGCCTTGAAGTGGACGGAGGACGTGTCGGCCTTGCCACGACGGCTGTGGAACGCTGCCAGGTAGATTCGCATGGGTGCGATTGATACCGTCCCGTGGTGATGGTCGTCCATTGGTGCCCCCTGGGCCGACTCACAGTCGCAACGGCATGCGCACTGGTGCGATTTTTTGGGTCGGGCCCTATGGAAACCAGGGTCGGGCCGGAAATTGCGTTCCTGGGCGAACCAGAAGACACCCCCGACGGCGGCCCCATTTTTCCTTATTTGGGCCGATTTCCAAATAAGGGCCGGCCTGAACCGTCACGATTTAATCCAATGATTACCGAGAGTTATCTGGCGCGCTCGAAGGGATTCGAACCCCTGACCCCCAGATTCGAAGTCTGGTGCTCTATCCAGCTGAGCTACGAGCGCTGAGACGGCGATTGTCCCTATGTAGTGGAAAGATCGCCCTTTACCAACTCGGCCGCCACTGCGGCGGGAAGAATTTCAAATCCAGCCCGCTCACCGGCCGGCGCGGATTCATTGACAGCCCATCGCCCGTTCCTGCGAACGGATCTGGGCGATCTGGGCACGCTCGGCGGCCGAGAACGGAACGTCGCCCTCGTTCTGATGGATGCAGCCACCGTTGCCGAAATACGAGATCGCGCGGGGCGTCTTGAAGCAGTAACCGCGCGCCTTGTAAATCGAATTGCGCGCCACCCAGAGCTGCTGGCAGTTCATTCCGGCCGAACCGCCGCCGCCGTCGGTGCAGCCCATCGCCCTCTCCTGCTGCAGGATCTGGTTGACGCGCGCGCGTTCGGCGGGGGTCAGCGGCACGGCGTTCTGATCCTGGATAGAGCAGCCGCCGTTGCCGAAATACGAAATCGCGCGGGGCGTCTTGAAGCAGTATCCGTAGTTCTTGTAGTACTGATTGCGTTCCACCCACAATTGCTGGCAACTCTGCGCGCTCGCGGCCGGGATGAGGGCAGCCGTCGCCGCGATCGTCACCAGCGCCGTTATCACCGTCGACGGCCAGCGCATCCGAACCTCCACCATCCGATAACGCGATTGGCGCCTGGCGACGCGCACCGCACGCTCGTCCGCGAGCCCGCCCCGACAGAATACAGTCCGGCCGCATTTTTGGAAATCCGTATCCGTGCAATGCAAGTGCGCCGACCGGCACCTTGGCATCGAGCTTGCTCGGGTGTATCGGCGCAATGCCGGGACGTTAAGCCCGAAGGAGTGACAATGACCGAGTGGGTCCCCGGACCGTTCAACAAGCTCCTGGGCGTCAAGGTGCTGCTGCACTCGCCCGAGCGCACCGAGGCGGAGCTGTTCGTGCGCGAAGAGCTGTTGAACCGGCCCGGCGTGATGCATGGCGGCGCCGTGATGGCGCTGGCCGATGTGCTCGGCGGATTGACCGCGGCCATCAGCCTGCCGGACCGCGGCCGCACCGCCACCATCGAAAGCAAGACCAACTTCCTCGCGGCCATCTCCAAGGGCGATACCGTGCGGGCGGTGTGCATCCCGCTGCACCGGGGCCGCACGACCATCGTGCTGGAGACCCGGATCACCCGCGGCGACGGCAAACTTGCCGCCATCGTCACCCAGACGCAGCTTGTGTTCGAGCCAAAGCCGTGAACTGACGAGATCCGCCGTCGCCGTGGCGAGGAGCGCGGACGAAGCAGTCCAGACCGAAATGCAGCGCCGGATTGCTTCGCTGCGCCTGCAATGACGGTTCAAGCGAATCGACAGCCGCGTCAGATCGCGAGCGGATCGCGCGTAATGTCGAGCGGCGTCCGGGCAACAATCACTTCGCCGCCGGGCGTGAGCCTGACCGTGTTGACCGTCCCGGTGTATTCCGGGGAGCCCGAGTAATAGGCCAGGACGCCGCCATTGCCGACCTTCATGGCGCGGTTCCAGTGTCCGAGCGCCACATAGTCGGCGCCGGTGGCCGCAAGCTCGCCATCGCCGATCAGCCACGACGGGCGCAGATGGGTGCTCCGATCGGGCTCTGGCGTATAGTGACCATGTCCCAACGCGACCTGCCAACGCGTACACCGGGGCCGCGCCGTCTCGAATGGAATCATATCGCCATAGTCGAGATGCGGACGTCCCCAGATTTCCAGGTCGAGATCGGGAAAAACCACCGCCTGCGGATGGCGCACCCCGAGCACGTGCAGATTTTCGACCTGGGCCAGCGGTCCATAGTGAAACACGGCATCGTCCACCGCCGGATCGTGATTGCCAGGCAGCACGACCACCGGCAGACCGGCGGCGGCAATCACCTCGGCGGTGCGGTCGAGCAGTGCGTCGGGCAGCCGGTGACAGTCGAAGGTATCGCCGGCCAGGACGACGGCGTCCGCCTGCGCGCCCCTCGCCGCTGCGAGCACTGATGCCAGCCCCGCGGTGCCGTCGCCACCATGCATGCGCGCGGTGTAGTCATGATCCACGTGCAGATCGGAACTATGGAGGATGATGATGTCCCGGGACCTCATCGGGCGCCACCGTCCCGCGCAACCGGCCCTGACGGGCGGACGCGCCCCGGGGCGGGAGCGGCGCCCGGGATCTCGCACTTAACCGCCTGCGATGAAAACAGCTGGGCCGCCCTGTGTCGCGTCACTCGGTTATCCGGGGCAATGCCCGACTCCTTCACCATGAGCGCAATTATCTTCGCCGGGACGAAGATACTCGGCCCGTGAGTGATGACAAGGTCGGGAGGCGCAGGTCTCAATCCACCCTGGCGCCGGACGCCTTCGCAGAGGCGGGCCGTCGCAGATGGACGAGCGGTAGGGCCACGCCGCAGAACGGCGGCGCAGCGTTCAGGCGGCGGCCGGCTGCTTGGCCCGGCTACGCTTCGGCTTCTCCTTGGCCCGCGGGACATCGGTGAAATTCGCGCCGATTTCGTAGCGCAGACGCCAGATCACCTGGCAGTCTCGCGGCCGGATGATGCCGTCGTCGTCCGGCATCAACAGCACGAAGGTTTCGGGAGCCTCGACCCCCTCGACGTAGAGCCGCACGCCGCCCTCGGAGAGGTCGGTCACCAGGCAGCCGAAAACCGACGAGCCGATCTCGATCTTGGCCAGGCGGCTGATGGCCCGGCGCGGCGTTTTGCGTCTTTCGTGCATGGGGTGTAACCCAACCTTCTGGTTCGTGGCGATGTCCTCCCGACCACGAACATAGAAAGCGGCTGTTGCGCGCCTCCTAAACCGTCCGCTCGGATTTGCCGGGCCTTTGACTAAAATTCGCCGTAGCGCCCCGCAGCGCGCGGGACCATGTGGGAAACCGCCGGTAATTCGGCCGGGTGCAATTCGACAGGAGAGAATGAATGGGGCAACTGGTCGACGGGAAATGGAGGACAGAGAACGTCCTCGTCCAGCACGACGACAAGGGGCTCTATTTCAAGCGGGAGTCCGTCTTCCGCAGCCGCATCAGCAACGAGTCCGGATCCGAATTTCCTCCCGAACCCGGCAGATATCACCTCTATTGCGCGGTCGCCTGTCCGTGGGCGCATCGCGCCACGCTGATGCGCACGCTGAAGAAACTTGAACCCTTCGTCACGCTGACCGACACCTTCCAGGAACCGGACGGCCAGGGCTGGTCGTTCGGCGCCGAAGGCCACGTCGTGCCCGGGACCGACCGGCGCATCCGGTGGCTGCACGAACTCTACACGGTCGCCGATCCGGACTGCACGACGCGCGTGACCGTGCCGACGCTCTGGGACGCCAGGACGCGCTGCATCGTCAACAACGAGTCTTCCGAGATCATCCGCATCTTCAACACGGCGTTTTCCGGCATCGCCGAGCCGACGCCGGACTACTACCCCGAAGCTCTCCGCCCTGAAATCGATGCCACAAATGCTCTGGTCCTCAAGGGCGTCAACAATGCCGTCAATGGCTGCGGCTACTCCATCTCGCAGGAAGCTTACGACAGCTCAGTCCGGCTCTTGTTCGAGACGTTGGACGGCCTGGAGGAGCGCCTTTCGCAGCAGCGTTATCTGTGCGGCAGCCGCGAGACCGAGGCCGATTGGCGGCTCTTTCCGAGCCTCGTCCGTTTCGATCCATGCTACTACGTTGGCTACAAGTGCAACCTCCGCCGTCTCGACGCGTATCCCAACCTGTCGAACTATCTTCGCGAACTTTATCAAAAGCCGGGTATCGCGAATGTCTGCGATATCGACGGCATGAAGCGCGGCGTCTTCAGCAAGGCCGGCCCCATCGGCTCGAACGGCATCGTCCCGGCCGGCCCCACGGTCGACTATGCAAGGCCGCATGACCGGGATCGCTTTCCCCGTGAAACCTGAAATTCAGGCGTGACGGTCCGGGCCACTCCGCGGCATGCTGCCGCTTGCAAAATTCCTGTCTTGCGGCAAAGGCCGAAACCTTTCACGTTGGCAGGCAAGAAAAGGGAGGAAATCGATGAAGCGTCAGATCGTGGCCATGGCCGCCCTTGCGGTTCTCTGTCTCACAGTTGGCGGCGAGGCCGTCTTCGCCCAATCCAAGAACCTGAAGATCATCGTGCCTTATACGCCGGGCAGTGGCCCCGACATCACCTCGCGGCTGATGGCGGACCAGATCGGCAAGACGCACGGCGTCAACGTCGTGGTCGAGAACCGGCCGGGCGCCGGCACCGTGCTCGGCACGGAAGCCGCCATGCGGGCCGCGCCCGACGGCACGACCGTCGTCATGGTGGCCAATTCCTTCGTGATCAACCCCGCGGTCGGCCGCGGCAACTACACCGTGCAGGGCAGCTTCGAGCCGGTCTGCCAGCTGGCTGCAACGCCGATGGTGCTCGTTGTACAGAGTTCCTCGTCGATGAAAACGCTCAAGGATCTGGTCGACCAGGCCAAGGCCGGCAAGGTTGTATTCGCCAGCGGCGGTCCTGCCTCCTCCCTGCACGTCGCCATCGAAGTGCTGAAAATGGCGCAGAAGCTCGACTCCAGCTACGTGCCTTACGGTGGCACCGCGCCGGCGATCAATGCGCTGATGGGTGGCCATGTGCAGGCGGTCTGGGCGGACTACCCGACCGTGGTCGGCCAGATCAAGGCCGGCACGCTGCGCCCGCTCGTCACCACCGCGTCCGCGCCGGTCCCGGAACTGCCCGGCGTCCCGACCCTCAATTCGACCGGTCTTGCCAAGCACGAGGCGGACATCTTTTACGGCGTCATGGCGCCGGCAAAAACTCCGCCTGAGGCGCTTGCACAGCTTGCCGGCTGGTTCCAGTCCGCGATGAAGGCCGACGAGGTCAAGCCCAAGCTCGCGCAGCAAGGCCTGTTCCCCGCGGTCAAGTGTGGCGCAGAGTTCGCCAAGTTCATGAAAGACCTCACCGACGACTACACCCGCGTCGTGAAAGAGGCGGGCATCAAGGTGAAGTGACCGGGCATCGCGGCGGCCGACGAGCTTAGAGTTCGGTCGCCGCCCAGCTCGAGCAGGATCTGCAACTTTCGCGGTGAATGCCGGCGCGGTCATCGTCGGCGGTCAGCTTCGCCGGCGCACACCGCCGCGTGGATGTTCAGCAGAGACAACACGGTGTCCTGCGAGCGGGCGCGCGCCATGCCGCATTCGGTCGCGATGCCGAAGTCTGGCACGTAGCGCTGGGCTGCCGCAATCCGCTCACGCGCGCCGGCAGGCCCATCCTTGGCGTGGACGACGCCGAGATAAAGCTCCGTACCTTCGGGCAGCTTGAGGTCGGCAAAGGGCCGATGAAACGCATCGTCGGTGCGCTCCGCCGGCACCGGCATGTGGATATAGGCGAGCTTGTGGCTGATGGCGCCGACGAGCGCGTTGGCGAACTCGACCATCTTCAACGCGTCGACCGGCTCGACGAAATGATGGCCGGCGAAGTCGCCGTAGCACAGGTGCAGGCCGAGCTCGACATCCTCCGGCACAGTTGCCGAAATCCGCCGCATGCGTTCGAGCAGCGCCGCGCGCGGTTCGTCGGCGTGCGGCACCGCGCCGGTCGTCTGGCCGTCCCAGATCACCATCTCGTTGCAGACATCCCATTGGATGCAGAGGTCCTCATGCGGAATGTGCCGGCAAAGCGCCGCGACTTCGGCGATCATCGCGCGCTCGTAAGCCGCCTCGACCGCGGCGAGCGCGTTCTTCACCACGACCGAACTCACCACCGCGAACGGCGTCGGCAGGCAGACCTGGAACCGCACGCCGTTGGGCACCTCGCCGCGCTCGCATGCCGCGACGAAGTCCTGGTAGGAGGCGCGCGCCTCCCGCGCGTAGCCAAGCTCGCCGAAATGCACGTCGGCGGGCGCCACGCCCTCGGCCAGCGTCAGCAGCGGAAACTTGTTGGTCGGCCGCACCGCGCCTGACGGATCGGGCCGCAGCCAGGTGGACGCGCGTAAGAGCGGATACTGCCAGCTGATCCACAGCTTGCGGCCTCCGACTTCGCCATCCGGAATGCGCCGCAGATACGGCCCGACCAGCGCGCCGGCGGTGCGGAACACATCCTCGACGGTATCGAGCCCGATACTGCCGACGAGGTGGACCCGGTTGGGAGGCGATGCGCCGGTCATGCGAGGCCCCTATTGCGCCGGCGCGCCGATCGCCACAGGCCGCACCGGCGAACCGGAGCCGCCTTGCGTACGCAGCGGCAGGATCATCGTACACGACAGCCACACCTTGTCGCGCGCGAGTGCGCCGAGATTGGCATTCTGGATGTTGTGAATGCCGGCCTCCACCAGATTGTGATGATGAATGGCAAATGGGAGCGCGGGCGGCGTACCGGGCGCGGGCGGCGCCTTGCCCTGCAGCATGCCGTCGGCGACCGGATCGGTGAACGGATTGTCGAGCGCGACCAGCACGATCTGCTTCTGCTCTGCAAGCTTGGCGCCGTCGTAGGCAAGCCCTGGCCCCTTGGTGTAGTAGAACTTCTCGGTGTCGGGGTCTCTCCAGTGATCGCCCCAGCCGGTGTAGATCAGGAGCACGTCGCCCGGCAGGAGGCCGCGGCTTGCAAGTCCCTGCGCCTTCAGCATGCCCTCGATGTCGGCGGCGGTGACGATGGCGCCGGGCTCGAGCGGCTTGCCCTTGCCGAGATAGGTCTTGGCATCGAGCAGCACCGCGGTGGTGACGATCGGCGGCACCTTGTCGATGCCGAGCTTCTGCAGCGGCGCGTCGGGCGTCGGCTTCACCTGCAGCTGCGTGAAGCCGCCGTAATACTTCGCGCGATCGGAGGGAAACGGCGATTTGCCGTCCCACGGTTCGGGCAGCACCGAGAAGTGGCCGAGCGCGTCCATCTGCGTGCCCTGCTGGCCGGGGTCGCCGCTCGCCACCTCGTCGGTGTTGAAGGCGTGCCGCGTGCCCTGGATGCCGACGGTCGGTTTGGCGTTTTCCTTGAGCGGCACCGCGAACGGCGACTGCGGCATGGTGTTCGAGCGCACGTGGGAAAGCTCGTAGGATTTCGCGTTCGGATTGGCGAGATGCGGCGCGCAGCGCTGCCAGGTCGCGGGCCCGAGCGTATTCGCCATGCCGATCTCGTCGCCGGCGGGCCACGGCGGACGGTTCTGCGCGTTCGCGGCGAAGGTTGCGGCAACAAGCGCGGAAACGGATGTCAGGGCGCAAACCAGGTGCTTCATGGTCGCCTCCATCGAGCGGCTGTTCTCCGACGCCAGCTTGTCTCGATTATTGCGCGTTTGCGAGGCGTCTCCAATCGTGAAGGACAAAGCTTCGCCGCCCGTGTTGTTTGGTCGGAGCCGGGTACGCCGTTGTCCTGTTGCCCCCGACTCTTTTCCGCAATCGGGCAAGCCCGACATGCGTGTGAGGGAGGCGGAGCGCCGGGAGGCGCAACCAACTCCGCGCTCATGAGGCGCGGCGCGCGCCGTGGTCGGGCGCGCACGCCTCCCGGCGCTCCACCACAGCGATTGCCGCCGTCTCCCATGAGACGACAACCCGGCTCCGGGCCGCGCTTCGCGGGAGGCTTGCGCCTCACCGTCAGCGAGCTCCTCGCGGCCGGCTCGTAGTGGCCAGGCGGGCGGAGCCCCGGAGCCGCCCGGGTGCGTGGCTGCGAACCACGCCCGCAGGCGCCGCATCCTGTCCCACTTGCACGACGCCTCGCGAAAGCGCCCCTCGGTAGACAGGACGCGGTCAATATGGATTTAGTCCTATGGCATTGTCAAGGAATTTATTCAGGTCAGCTGGAGCACATCTCGCCGCTCGATCTATCCCCGTTCGTCCCCGCGCAAGCGGGAACCCAGGGTCAAACATTGAACTGCGTGTTTGTGGCTCTGGGTCCCCGCTTCCGCGGGGACGAACGGAGAGAGTCCTAGCCGCGCTCCTCGACCATCTGCAAGATATCGCGCGTGCGCGTCACGCCGACCGGCCAGGTGCGGTCGTAGTCGGCGGCCAGTTCCTTGAAGCCGTCCGATTTCAGCGCGGCCTCGACGTCCTTGCCTTCGGCGAACTGATAGACCGCAACGTGTACGCTCGCGTCGACCGTGCTCCAGAAGCGCCAGCCCTTCTCGGCCTGGAGCACGTCGATGGCCCAGGCGAGGTGCTCCGTCGAATACCAGCGGTCGAATTTTTCGCGCAGCGCCGCATCCGACACGACCGAGCGAACCATGAGAAAGGCCTTGGGCATGCCCTGCCCTATTTCACGCCGAGCAGTTCGACCTCGAACAGCAGCGTCGCGCCGGGCGGAATGACACCCGCGGCGCCGCGATCGCCGTACGCGAGCTTGGCCGGAATGATGAGCGTGCGCTTGCCGCCGACCTTCATGCTGGCGACGCCCTCGTCCCAGCCCTTGATGACGCGCCCGACGCCGATCGGAAACTCGAACGGCTGGCCGCGATCGACCGAACTGTCGAACTTCTTGCCCTTGGCGCCGTTCTCATAGAGCCAGCCGGTGTAATGCATGACGCAGGTCTGACCCGAGCGCGGCGACGCGCCGGTGCCCGGCTTGGTGTCGACGATCTGCAGTCCGGATGCGGTGGTCATGGGCTTCCCTGTTGCTTGAGCGAAGGCTGTGGTCGGTGCGGCAACCGCGATGGCGCCACTCGCCACGGTCGCGGCGAGCATACCTCTGCGGGTGAAATTCCGTGTCATGTGTTCTCCGTGGGAAGCCGTAGGGTGGGTTGAGCGCAGCGAAACCCACCAATGAAATGAAGCGAATTGATGGGTTTCGCTGCGTCCATCCTACGAGCTACGCTCGTTTGTTGGCATCTTCTCGAGCCTTGAATTGCAACACCAAATCTGGATCGCAGACTGATACAAAATTTACGCCCAGCCCAGTCAGATGATAGTAAATTGCAAACCCCCAGCCAAACGAAGGTGGCGCTTCTTCGATCGTAAAACGCATATTGACTGTTCTGATCAGTCCGAGGGAGGCAAGAATTTCCAAATCGCTTTCTTCGAAGGAGAGGCCTTCACCGATTTTGAGATTGTATTCAACGTCACCAAGCGAAAAGGCATCGAGATAGACACCTGGCCCACTAAATTCGGAGGCCCACTCCATTATCTTTGCATTTAGCACCTCTCGCTCACCACGATTGATCTCTTCTCCAAGATATGGTCGAAGCAAGGCCTCCATATCGGACCTGATATCACGGTCAGAGAGATCGTGACGCGCATGCAGGAAAAAATAATGTGGAGCACGACTCTCCTCAGCCCGGAAGCGAGCCAAGTCGGACAGACACTTAGCCTGGCTTCCAGACAATTCTGCGATTATTCCAACGTATCTTGGCTCTACTTTTTGCCCTGTCGCGGCGGAGGCCAATAAATTGGCCCATAGTTCAATCATCACATGATTATGCGCGTCCTCAAGAGAGGCCTTCTCAAGGGCGGGAACCAAAATCTTTCGCGGAACCGGGCGACGGACTTCCTTATTAGACATCAATTTCTGTCGGACAGAGCGGGCAACCAAGAGCAATGCTTCTTCCTGTTGAATTCGTAACTGTTGCCTTTGAAATCTAAGGGCGTCCCCCTTTAATCCGGCCCACTCGGTAATTGGCGAGAGAATATCTAGCCACGCGCTTGCTTTCGCCCGAGTGACTTCCGGAGGAATGACTTCTGTGATGGTTTTTTTCGTTGAAAGGATGCCTTAGCACTCGCTTCAATCTTCGCAATCGCTTTCGCCTCGGACTTAATTCGCGGCTCTTTCGACATTGCAGCTACACCGGCAGATTATCGTGCTTCCTTGCCGGCATCTCGACTCGCTTGCCGCGTAGCATGCCGAGCGCGCGGGCGATGCGGGTACGGGTGGCGTGCGGCATGATCACGTCGTCGATGTAGCCGCGCTCGGCGGCGACGAACGGCGACAGGAAGCGATCCTCGTATTCCTTGGTGCGCGCGGCGATCTTCTCGGCGTCGCCGATGTCGGCGCGGAAGATGATCTCGACCGCCCCTTTTGCACCCATGACCGCAATTTGCGCCGTCGGCCAAGCGTAGTTGACGTCGCCGCCCACATGCTTTGACGCCATCACGTCGTAGGCACCGCCGAACGCCTTGCGCGTAATCACGGTGACCAGCGGCACGGTGCACTGGCTGTAGGCGAACAGCAGTTTTGCGCCGTGCTTGATCAGCGCGCCGTATTCCTGGTTGGTGCCCGGCAGGAAGCCCGGCACATCGACGAAGGTCACGATCGGCACGTTGAACGCGTCGCAGAAGCGCACGAAGCGCGCCGCCTTGCGCGAGGCATCGATGTCGAGCACGCCGGCGAGCATCATCGGCTGGTTGGCGACGAAGCCGACGGTGCGACCGGCGATGCGGCCGAAGCCGGTGATGATGTTGCGGGCGAACGCCTCGTGCAGTTCGAAGAAGTCGCCCTCGTCCACGACCTTCAGGATCAGCTCCTTCATGTCGTAGGGCTTGTTGGGGTTGTCGGGGACGAGCGTGTCGAGCGACGGCTCCTGGCGCTCGATGTCGTCGAACGACGGCCATTCCGGCACACCGGCCTCGCAGTTCGCCGGCAGAAAGTCGACCAAACGCCGCATCTGCAGCAGGCACTCGACGTCGTTCTCGAACGAGCCGTCGGCGATGCCCGACTTGGTGGTGTGCACCGATGCGCCGCCGAGTTCCTCGGCGGTGACGACCTCGTTGGTCACGGTCTTCACCACGTCCGGGCCGGTGACGAACATGTAGCTGGTGTCGCGCACCATGAAGATGAAGTCGGTCATGGCGGGCGAATAGACGTCGCCGCCGGCGCACGGCCCCATGATGACGCTGATCTGCGGGATGACCCCCGACGACAGCACGTTGCGCTTGAACACCTCGCCGTAGCCGCCGAGCGAGGCCACGCCCTCCTGGATGCGGGCGCCGCCGGCGTCGAACAGTCCGATGATCGGCGCGCGCGCCTTCAGGGCCATGTCCTGGATCTTGATGATTTTCTGGGCATGGGTCTCGCTGAGCGAGCCGCCGAACACGGTGAAGTCCTTGGCGAAGGCGAACACGGTGCGGCCGTTGACCGTGCCCCAGCCGGTGACCACGCCGTCGCCGGGAATTTTCGAGCGCTCCATGCCGAACTCGGCGGAGCGGTGCTCGACGAACATGTCGAATTCCTCGAACGAGCCCTTGTCCATCAGGAGCTCCAGGCGCTCGCGGGCAGTCAGTTTGCCGCGCTTGTGCTGGGCCTCGATGCGCGCCTTGCCGCCGCCTTCCCGGGCGCGCCCGCGGCGCTCCTCGAGCTTTTCAAGAATGTCTTTCATGTGAGCCGATATCCCCCTGTCCGACAATTCATTTCCAGCGTCAGGGCAGCACGCCGCGGCCACCCGTTGCCCCTGACGGCCAATCACTTCTGCCACATTTTTGCCGCGGCCGGCAGGCCGGTTCCATGCAAATGCCGTGCATGACGCGCAGCGACGCCGCGGCAACGTGGAGCCTTAACCAAGCCACTGTCCTGGTTCACGATTGCTGGCATTGGGGGTAAAATAACACTGCGACGCCTCCGCCGGGCGCAACAGTACCATCGAGGGAACAGACGATGATGAGGTCCTCGCGCTTGCTCGCTGCCGCACTGCTATCTGCCGTCGCAGCGGGATCCGCTGCAGCCCAATTTGCGCCCGAGCCTCCGGCAGCCGCTCCACCGGCCGAGGATAAGGCCAAGAAGCCGAGTGGACCGCCCGGACGCGTTGGCGGACCGGACATCAACGGCACCTGGGTCGGCGAACTTACCCAAATCGGCACCTCGGCCCCCTACAAGTTCGAGATCGCCTTTACCTCCAAGGGTATGGCGACGAAATATCCCGACCTCAAATGCACCGGAAAGCTCACCCGCGTCGGTTCGTCGAGGTCCTATGCGTTCTTCATCGAACTGATCACCGAGGGCCATTTCGACAAAGGCGGGCGCTGCCCGGACGGCACCATCACGGTCGCGCGCTCGGCCGACAAGCTGGCCGTGGGCTGGTTCGGCAGCGTCAAGGAAACCACCATCGTGGCCTATGGCACGCTGTCGAAAAAATGACGGTGCTCAACGCAAGGCCAGCACCTGGCAGGCGGCCTGCAACTCGGCGTAGCGCAACGCCCGGCGGTTGAGGGCCAGTTCGTCGCGGCCCCAGAAATCCATGTTCCAGTCCTCGTCGACGTGGGCCGCGGTCCAAGCGGCATCCGCGTCGAGCCGGCCATGCAGCACCGCGAGCGCAATCAGCGCCGAACCGGTAAGCGTGGTGATGGTGTGGACCGCGCCGAGCCGCCAGATATCGTGCGGGATCGCCGCCCGCGCGGCGGCAAGTGCCGCTTCAGGTTGCGTTACATAGATCATCCCCGCGGCGGCCACGAAACGGGCGCCCAGGGCGTCGCGCGCCCAGGCGAGCACCGGGTCCCAGGCGGCGGCCTGCCGCTCGACCAGCCCTTCCGGCCCTTCGGCGCGATAGACCACCAGGTCGGACGCGAGAAACTTGGCAACATCCTCGGCAACCGCGGGCGCGGACGTCGCCACCCCGTCGATGATGGTGTTGACCAGCCGGGTCAGCGGCATGGTGCCCGGGTCGACCACCTCGGTCTGAGCCCGCCATTCCGCCGCCACCGCTTCGGAGAGCGCCAACGTCGGGGTGCCAAGCGGATTGCGCGCCGGCGTCCGGACGGGACGGCCGTCGAGCAGGACATCGAAGCGGCCCTCGCATTCCGCCACTGTCACCTGCTCATAAAAGCGCCGGCGCAATTGCGACCGCATGGCGCGTTGCGCCAGCGCCATCGGGCTCTCGGACTCACCCGCTTTCAGATCGTCGAACAGGTCGCGCATTCATCCAACATGGCTAAAGGAAAAGGTCATGGCCGCATTGCGCCGCCGTTCGTTCACACCTCGCAGGCGCCGTATTGTGCAACGCAACGCAAGTTCCGTCGAGGCGCTGACTGCATCTGTGGCCACCGCGACGATTTCTCGACGGTGAATTTCGCATAAGATTCAGTCAAGTATCGCGCCGGCCGATTTGTTTCAGTTGGCAACTTTTCGTGAGCAGCGTCGCACCGGCGGCATGCTGCGTTGCTCTGCACCCTGCCACTGCCAATATCTTGTTATCACGAATGTATTGGTGGAATTTCGAGAATGCCTAAACTAGTATCCGGGCGCCGGAATCGGCGGAGACACGCCGAGCAGTGAGGAAGATCGCCGACGTTTGCCCGCACGGCTTCTGGGTTGTGCGGCAGGCGTACGTGCCGAGGAGTCCATGAAAAATACCGACATCGCGGCGCCTGACTACTTCCACAAGGTAGTGGATTGCCAATGGGCCTGCCCGGCGCATACGCCCGTGCCCGAATACATCCGCTTGATCGCGGCAGGTCGCTACAGCGACGCTTACATGATCAACTGGCGCTCCAATGTCTTTCCCGGGATCCTCGGACGAACCTGCGACCGGCCATGCGAACCGGCCTGCCGCCGCGGCCGCGTCGAGAAGGATCCGGTGGCGATCTGCCGCCTGAAGCGCGTCGCCGCCGACTACAAGGACGACATCCGCAACCGCCTGCCGAGG
This sequence comes from Xanthobacteraceae bacterium, assembly GCA_050179645.1. Lineage (GTDB taxonomy): Bacteria > Pseudomonadota > Alphaproteobacteria > Rhizobiales > Xanthobacteraceae > VAZQ01. Next base: position 15,768 of record JBFXEX010000055.1, read on the forward strand.
CCGGCGCAGCACAAGAATGGCAAGCGCATCGCGCTCGTCGGCGGTGGGCCGGCGTCGCTGGCGGTGGCGCGCGATCTCGCTCCGCTTGGCTACACCTGCGTGGTGTTCGATCAGGACCCCAAGGCGGGCGGCATGATCCGCACGCAGATTCCCCGCTTCCGGCTGCCGGAAACGATCATCGACGAGGAATGCGACTACATCCTCAATCTCGGCATTGATTTCCGCGGCGGGCAGCGCATCGACAGTCTCAAGTCGCTGCTGGCCGAGGACTGGGACGCGATCTTCGTCGGCTCGGGCGCGCCGCGCGGCCGCGATCTTGAAATTCCCGGCCGCGAAGAGGCCAAGGCCAACATCCACATCGGCATCGACTGGCTGTCCTCGGTCTCATTCGGTCATATCGAAAAGATCGGCAAGCGGGTGATCGTGCTCGGTGGCGGCAACACCGCCATGGACTGCTGCCGGTCCTCGCGCCGCCTTGGCGGCGAGGACGTGCGGGTGGTCGTGCGCTCAGGCTTCGAGGAAATGAAGGCGTCTCCGTGGGAGAAGGAAGACGCCATGCACGAGGACATCCCGATCCACAATTACCTCGTGCCGAAGGCCTTCATCCACGACAACGGCCGCCTCACCGGCATGACGTTCGACAAGGTCAAGGCCGAGTACGACGCCAAGGGTCGACGCAACCTGGTGCCGACCGGCGAGCCGGAGGAATTCTTCCCGTGCGATGACGTGCTGGTGGCCGTCGGCCAGGAGAACGCCTTCCCGTGGATCGAGCGCGACATCGGCATCGAGTTCGACAAGTGGGGCATGCCCAAGGTCGATCCTCAGACCATGCAGTCGACCATCCCGCGGGTGTTTTTCGGCGGCGACGCGGCGTTCGGCCCGAAGAACATCATCTGGGCGGTGGCGCACGGCCATGACGCAGCGCTGTCGATCGACAAGTTCTGCAGCGGCGAGGACGTCACCGACCGGCCGCTGCCGATGGTCGACGTGATCAGCCAAAAAATGGGCATCCACGAGTGGAGCTACGACAACGATATCGCGCCGGACAAGCGCTATCGCGTACCGCTGCGCGACAAGGTGGTGGCACTGCGCGACATCAAGGCGGAGGTCGAGCTCGGCTTCGACGTCGAAGTCGCGCTGAAGGAAGCGCACCGCTGCCTGAACTGCGACGTGCAGACCGTCTTTGAATCGAAGCTGTGCATCGAATGCGATGCCTGCGTCGACATCTGCCCGATGGACTGCATCAGCTTCACGGCGAACGGCGACGAGGCCGATCTGCGGACGCGGCTCAAGGCCCCCGCCCCGAATCCGACCCAGGACCTCTATGTCGCCGACGGCCTCAAGACCGGTCGCGTCATGGTGAAGGACGAAGACGTCTGCCTGCACTGCGGGCTGTGTGCCGAGCGCTGCCCAACCGGCGCCTGGGACATGAAGAAGTATCTCATCGACATGACTCACGCGGATGACAAATGCCGAGTAGCAGCCCGATCAGCAGCGTAAACGACTTCGTCGTCCGGTTCGCCAACGTCAACGGATCGGGTTCCGCCAGCGCCAACGAGATGTTCGCACGTGCCGTGTTGCGCATGGGCGTTCCTTGCACGCCGCGCAACATCTTCCCGTCCAACATCCAGGGCCTGCCGACCTGGTACGAGGTCCGCATCTCGGAAGCCGGGCACCTCGGCGCACGCGGCGGCACCGACCTGATGGTGGCGATGAATCCGCAGACCTGGGACAAGGACGTCGCCTCGATCGAGCCCGGCGGCTACCTGTTCTACGACTCGACCAAGCCGATGCCGCCGTCGAAATTCCGCGACGACATTACCGTCATCGGCGTGCCGCTGACCGCGATCTGCAACCGCGAATACACCGATCCGCGCCAGCGCCAGCTGTTCAAGAACATCATCTATCTTGGCGCGCTCTCGGCGCTGCTCGACATGGACGTGGCCGAGATCGAGAAGCTGATCGGGGAGCAGTACAAGACCAAGGAGAAGCTGCTCGACGCCAACAAGCACGCGCTGCATCTGGGCCGCGACTGGGCGCTGATGAACCTGCAGTGCCCGATCGGCGTCAAGCTCCGGCGGGCCGACGCGGTCGGCGACCGGATTTTCCTCGAAGGCAATGCCGCGGCCGCGCTCGGCGCGGTCTATGGCGGGGCGACCGTCTGCGCGTGGTATCCGATTACGCCCTCGTCATCGCTCGCCGATGCCTTCACGTCGTACGCCAAGCGGCTGCGCGTCGATCCGGAAACCAAAAAGAACCGCGTCGCGATCGTGCAGGGCGAGGACGAACTGGCGTCGATCGGCATCGTCATCGGCGCCGCCTGGAACGGCGCCCGCGCGTTCACCGCCACATCGGGTCCCGGCATCTCGCTGATGCAGGAGTTCCTCGGCCTCGCCTACTTTGCCGAAATCCCTGCGGTGGTGTTCGATGTGCAGCGTTCCGGTCCCTCGACCGGCATGCCGACGCGCACGCAGCAGTCCGACATCCTCAACTGCGCCTACGCATCGCACGGCGACACCAAGCACGTCCTGCTGCTGCCGGAGGACCCGGCCGAGGCGTTCGAGTTCGGCGCGCAGGCGTTCGATCTGGCCGACCGGCTGCAGGCGCCGGTATTCGTCATGCTCGATCTCGAGATCGGCATGAACTATCGGCTGTGCCGGCCGCTCAAGTGGGACGACAGCAAGAAGTACGACCGCGGCAAGGTGATGACTGCTGCCGACCTCGACTCCGGCAAGGACTTCGGCCGTTATCTAGACGTCGATGGCGACGGCATCCCGTACCGCACCTATCCGGGCACCCACCCGGGCAAGGGTGCGTTCTTCACCCGCGGCACGTCGCGCGACCGCTATGCGCGCTACACCGAGGAAGGCGCGCCCTACGCCGACAACATGCAGCGGCTCTTACGCAAGTTCGAGACCGCCAAGAACCTGGTGCCGCGGCCGATCCGGCGCAACTCCGATAAGCCCTCGAAATACGGCGTGATCTACTACGGCTCGTCGAGCCCGCCGATGGACGAGGCGATCGGCATGATCGAAGCCAAGGGCAAACCGCTCGATATGCTGCGGGTGCGGGCGTTCCCGTTCCATCAGGACGTGCCCGACTTCATCGCCGACCACGACTTCGTCTTCGTGGTCGAGCAGAACCGCGACGGCCAATTGCGCTCCCTGATCATCAACGAGTGCGGCATCGATCCGATGCGGGTCGTGCCAATCCTGCATTACGACGGCACGCCGATCACCGCGCGCTTCATCGCGCGCGCGATCGGCGAGCATCTCGATGCGCTGAAGGTCACGCCGCTGCGCAAGATCGTGTCATGAACGCTTCTCTCGCCCCGCGCTCGGTCTTCACCCCCTGGAGGGGGGAGGTCGGCCTGCGCAGCAGGCCGGGTGGGGGCGAGCTTACCGAACGACGGCCAATACACCCCAGCCCGGCGCGTCACGCGCGCCGACCCACCCCCTCCAGGGGAGGGTAAGCGGAGCGCACGGATCCATGACCTACATCACCAAGCCGAAATTCCATCACCCTGCCCTGCCGAAAAACGAGCTCGGCTACACCCACCGCGACTACGAGGGCAAGATCTCGACGCTGTGCGCCGGCTGCGGCCACGACTCGATCACCGCCTCGGTCATCGAGGCCTGCTTCGAACTGGCGATCGAGCCGCATCGCGTAGCAAAGATTTCAGGCATCGGCTGCTCCTCGAAGACCACCGACTATTTCCTCAACGCTTCGCATGGTTTCAATTCGGTGCACGGCCGGATGCCGTCGGTCCTCACCGGGGCCAACCTCGCCAACCGCGACCTGATCTATCTCGGTGTGTCGGGCGACGGCGACACCGCTTCGATCGGGCTCGGTCAGTTCGCCCATGCGATGCGTCGCGGCGTCAACATGGTTTACATCGTCGAGAACAACGGCGTGTACGGCCTGACCAAGGGCCAGTTCTCGGCCACCGCCGACCGCGGCTCGAAGTCGAAGCGCGGCGTGGTCAACGCCGACAGTTCGATCGACCTTGTGGCGATGGCGCTGCAGCTGGGCGCGACCTACGTGGCGCGCTCGTTCTCGGGCGACAAGACGCAGCTCGTGCCGCTGATCAAGGCCGCAATCGAGCACCAGGGGGCAGCGCTGATCGACGTCATCTCGCCCTGCGTCGCCTTCAACAACCACGAGGGCTCGACCAAGAGCTTCGATTATGTGCGCGAGCACAACGAGGCGGTAAACCGGCTCGACTTCATCACCGGACGCATGCCGATCGCAGTCGACTATGCCCCCGGCGAAGTCGAGGTGGTCGAGCAGCACGACGGTTCGCGGCTGGTGCTCAAAAAGGTCGCCGCCGATTACGACCCGCACGACCGCCTCGGCGCGATGAATTTCCTGCAGCGGCATTCGGCGATGGGCCAGGTGGTGACCGGACTGCTCTATGTCGATCGCGACCCGGAAGACCTGCACCAGCATTTCAACACGGTCGACGCTCCGCTCAACACGCTCTCCGAGAAAGAGCTGTGCCCGGGCTCGGCGGTGTTGGAGAAGATCAACGCGAGTTTGCGGTAGCAAGTCTGTCCCAGCTTGAATTCAGACACTCCCTATCCCCGCTCGTCCCCGCGGAAGCGGGGACCTAGACCGCACATTCGACGCTGCTGACACTGGGTCCCCGCTTCCGCGGGGACGAGCGGGGAGAGAGGGGCGCTATTGTCTTGGCGCGTCAGGCGCGTTAGCGCCGCTCTCGCGCTCATTCTCGATTACGCGAAGGCGCTTGACGGTCAATTCGTCAATCTCGACCGATCCAAAACGAGCTTTCTTCACCGCCATCCGGGCGATCGCCACACGCCCAATGGCGATGGCGCCGATCGCAATGGCACCAATGGCGATGGCGCCGAGGGCAATGCTGCCGATGGAAACGGTGCCGATTGCCGTGGCGCCAACCGACAGCGCCGGCACCTTCAATGGCCGCGTACGGAGGGGAACGAGATCTGACCTGGCGCGGCGGCGGTCAATTCGCATTGGCGCACTCGCGCGTATAGGTGTCGAGCTTGCCGCCGCGCAGCCCGGCGACGCTGCCTTGCCCGACGCAGTCCCGCGTGCGGTCGCTCTGGGTGCGCAAGCGCTCCGGCTGATAGACTCTCGGCTGCGGCGGCGTTTCCCCGAGCGGGACCGCGAGCGGCTTGGGCGGCGGCGGCAGCGGCTCGGGAATCCGGTTCTGCAGTTCGGGCGGCGGCAACAAGCCCGGGACCTGCGCGAATGCCGGCGCAAGCCCGACCGCGAGCATGGCCGCGCCCGCTACCATTCCGACAACTCGCCTCATTTGCGCGACCTTTCGTTGCCTGGAACGACAGGTAAGCACGGCGGGTCGGCGCACCAGACCCCGCCCGGCGCGGTTGGTCAACAAAACGGCAAGTTCGCGACAATCAGGGCAACTTTGCCGCCACTGGGCGCAGCCGCGTCGGTGCGGTCTCAGCGGGCTCGGCGGTGGCCGCCGGCACGGCGGACAACTGCCGCTCCTGGCCCGCTTCGGGCTTCCGGCGGCCGATGGTCCAGTTGAAGACCATGCGGACCTCATGGTTCGGCACGGTCCAGCAGGCCCCGTCCGCATCCATGAAAACGACCCAGAGAAGCGCGGATTCCTGGCCATAGTCGATGACAAAGTGCGCCCAGCCCGGGCCTTTCGAGGTTTCGAGCGGAAGTGGCGGGTTGAGCTGGGTCAACGACATGGCGGCGGCTCCTCCAGTATCTTGAGAACGAGCCACGGCGCATGCCGGTTCCCTACTCCTCGGGCGCCTCCTCGATCGGGTCGTAGCGGGCGGCGTCGAAGCCCAGCAGGTTCCAGGACTGCTGCATGTGCGGCGGCAACGGCGCGGTCGCGTCGATCGTCCCACCGCGCGGGTGCGGCACCACGATCCGGCGTGCCAGCAGATGCAGCCGGTTCTGGATGCCACCGGGCAGCTCCCAGTTTTCGATCGAGAAGTATTTCGGGTCGCCCACGATGGGGTGACCGACATGCGCCATGTGAGCGCGCAACTGGTGCGTCCGGCCGGTCACCGGCTTAAGCGAGAGCCAGGCTAGCGTCCGCGCCGCGGTCTCGACCAGCGCGTAATACGTCACCGCGTGGCTCGCGCCTTTCTCGCCGTGCTGCGCGATGCGCATGAAGGAGTCATCCTCGCGCTCCTCCTTGGCCAGGAACGTGGAGATGCGGCCCTGCCGGGGTTTGGGCACGCCCGCGACCAGCGCCCAGTAGATTTTCCGCGCCGAGCGGGTGCGGAAGGTCCTGGCGAGCGCGGTCGCCGCAAACCGCGTCTTCGCCACCAGGAGGCAGCCCGCGGTGTCCTTGTCCAGACGATGGACCAGGCGCGGGCGCTGGCCCTGTGCGTCGCGCAGCGCGTCCAGCATGCCGTCGAGATGGCGCGTGGTGCCGGAGCCGCCCTGGACGGCGAGCCCCATCGGTTTGTTCAGCACCAGCACGTCGTCGTCTTCGTAGAGCGTGATCGACTTGATGAAGGCGCGGTTCTTCTGCGTCTCGGTGGCATTCGGTCCGGGCTTGGGCGCATCGAGATTGAGCGGCGGAATGCGGATCGCCTGACCGGCCTGCAGCCGGTCCTTGGGTTGCGCGCGTTTGCCGTCGACACGCACCTCGCCCTTGCGGATGATGCGCTGGATATGGGCAAACGACAGGCCGGGAAACCGCGCCTCCAAGAACCGGTCGAGCCGCATGCCCCCTTCGTCGGGCTTCACCTTGACGGTCTGCACGCCGGTTGCAGCCGCCACCGCAACCGACGCTGCACCGGCTTCGGCCCGTTCGGGTTTCGCAGCGGGATTGTTGACCGGCCGATGTTCATCCCTTCGATGTTCGTCCTTTCGACTCTCCGCCGGACGATGCTTCGCGGGATGTCTCTTGGTGGAATGCTTTTTGGCCGGATGATTCACGGCTGAATGATTTTTGGCGGAATGTTCCTTGGCTGAATGTTTCTTGGTTGGATGCCGCTTCTTGGCGGGATGACTCACGGGCATCGTCGCAATTCCTCGGGTCGCGCCTTCGCCCAGCCGAACACCAGCCGGTCGCCGCGTAGCACCTGCAACTTGATCGGGACGTTGCTGACCATGCCTTCGCCCCAGCATCTGGCATTCACGTGCCAGGCATCGCGCACCAGGTAGCTCGCACCGACGATGCACTGGACGCCGGTCCAGGACAACGTCTGCGACCTGACGGTCATCGGCGCAGTCGGCGACGCCTCGTCGGAACAGGTGATCAGGCTCGCCGCCCAGCGGCCGTCGAACGGCGCCGCGGCGATCGCGGGAAAGGCCAGAAGTGCTCCGGCCGCGACGGTGAGAGAGCGGAAAGAGTTCAAGTGATGTCAACCTTCTGCCCGGTCCCGGCGCAGCTTGGCCCAATAGTCCAGGCGCTTTCTGATCTCGCGTTCGAATCCGCGATCCGGCGGATCGTAGAACGTCTGCCGGCCGAGCTGTTCCGGGAAATAGTCCTGGCCAGAAAACGCTTCGGCGGCGTCATGATCGTATTCGTAGCCCTTGCCGTAGTCCTCCGCCTGCATCAGCTTGGTCGGGGCATTGAGGATGTGCTTGGGCGGCAAGAGCGAGCCCGCCGCCTTGGCGGTGCGCATCGCGGCGCCATAGGCCTTATAGGCGGCGTTCGACTTCGGCGCGGTTGCGACATAGATCACCGCCTGCGCGATCGCCAGTTCGCCCTCGGGAGAGCCGAGAAAATCGTAAGCGTCCTTGGCGGCGTTGCAGACTACCAGCGCCTGCGGGTCGGCGAGCCCGATATCCTCGACCGCCATCCGCACCACACGCCGCGCCAGATAGAGCGGGTCCTCGCCGGCATCGAGCATGCGGCAGAGATAATAGAGCGCGGCGTCGGGATCGGAGCCGCGCACCGACTTGTGCAGGGCCGAGATCAGGTTGTAGTGGCCGTCCTGCTTCTTGTCGTAGATCGGGGCACGGCGCTGCACGATGTCCTGCAGCGCCGCGGCGCCGAACACCTCGTTGGCGCGCGCCGCCCGCCAGACCTCTTCGGCGAGTGTCAACGACGCCCGGCCGTCACCGTCGGCCATGCGGATCAGCGCGGCGCGCGCCTCCTCGTCGAGCGGCAGCGGCTTGCCCTCGATCTCTTCGGCGCGGGCGAGCAGCTTGCCGATGGCGTCCGCACCGAGCGACTTGAACACCAGAACCCGCGCCCGCGACAGCATCGGCGCGATCAGCTCGAACGAAGGATTCTCCGTGGTGGCACCGACCAGCACGATGGTGCCGTCCTCCATCACCGGCAGGAAGCTGTCCTGTTGCGCCCGGTTGAAGCGGTGGATTTCGTCGACGAACAGGAGCGTGCCCTGCCCGGTTTCGCGACGCGCGCGCGCCTCGTCGAATACCCGCTTGAGATCGGCCACGCCCGAGAAGATCGCCGAGATCTGCTCGAAATGCAGCTCGGTGGCGTCGGCCAGGAGCCGCGCGACCGTGGTCTTGCCGGTGCCCGGCGGGCCCCAGAAGACCAGCGAGCCGAGCGTCCGCGTATCCAGCATGCGGGTAAGCGTGCCGTCGGGCCCGAGCAGGTGGTCTTGCCCCACCACATCCGCAAGCCTCGCGGGCCGCAGCTTGTCGGCGAGCGGTCGCGGCGCTGCGCGATCGAGGCCGGCTGCCGCGAACAGGCTTGGTTCGCCGCGCCGGGCCCGCGATTTCATCCGCGCAACTCGACGGACATCTGCTGGCCGCCGCGCTGGATGGTGATCCGCCACACCCGGTTGCGCTGGGTCGCCGCGCGATTGAGGTCGCGGGTCTTGGCAATGCTGGCGTTGTTGACGGAAAGCACGAGGTCGCCCTTCTGGAAGCCGAGCCGCTGCGCCGCCGATCCGTTGGCGACCTCGACGATCACCACGCCGCTCGTTGCGGGATCGAGCCGCAGTTCGTCGGCCAGCGCCGGGGACAGGTTCGAAACCTTCACACCCTGGAACGGCGACGCCGCCTCGATGACGATTTCGTCATGCGGCGCATCGGGCGCCGGTTCGAGCGCCACGACGACGATCGTCTCCCGGCCGGACCTGACGATGCCGACCTTGGCGGAACCGCCGAGCGGCTTGGTGGCGAAGCGATAATCGAATGCCTTGTGGTCGTCGATCAGCAGGCCGTCGATCGAGACGATCAGATCGCCGGTCTTCAGGCCGCCGCGCGCCGCGGGGCTCTGCGGCGTCACCGAGGCGATCAGCGCGCCGGCCGGGCGCTTCAACCCCAGGCTCTCGCCGATTTCGGGCGTCACCGCCTGCAGCCGCGCGCCCAGCCACGGCCGCTTCACCATGCTGCTGCCGCCGCGCGCAGAGGCGACCACCACGCGTACCATGTTGGCGGGAATCGCAAAACCGATGCCCTGCGAGCCGCCAGAGCGCGAGAAGATCGCCGTGTTGATGCCGACGAGCTTGCCGCCGAGATCGACCAACGCACCGCCGGAATTGCCCGGGTTGATCGCCGCGTCGGTCTGGATGAAGAACTGATAGTCGGTGATGCCGACCTGCGTGCGCGCCACCGCCGAGACGATGCCGTGGGTCACGGTCTGGCCGACCCCGAACGGATTGCCGATGGCGAGCACGAGATCGCCGACCAGCAGCGCATCGGAGTCGGAGAATTCCAGCGCCGCGAACTTCTCGCCCTGCCCCTTGATGCGCAGCACCGCGAGGTCCGAACGCGAATCCTTGAGCACGATCTCGGCCTCGAATTCGCGCTTGTCGGCGAGCGACAGCTTCACCTGATCGGCGCCCTCGATCACATGATTGTTGGTGACCACGAGGCCGGAGGGATCAACCAGCACGCCTGAGCCGAGCGAGCGCTGCACCTGCTCGCCGGGGCCGCCCATGCCGGGCATGCCGAAGAACCTGCGGAAGATCGGATCCTCCAGCAGCGGATTGCGGTTGACCACGGTCTTGGCGGCGTAGACGTTGACCACCGCGGGCGCCACCCGCTGCACCACCTGGGCGTAGGAGAGCCGCACCTCGGCCAGCGAATTCGGCACCCGCCGGTCCTGCGCGGAGCCGTCATTGGCAGTTGCGGCGAGGCCGAGGACGGCGAGCGCCGCCAGCAGATTCAAGCGCACAAGCATGGGCAAATCCCTGGTCGAAACCAGGCCGTTATAGGCGCAAGGCTGCGGCAAATGAAGGGCAGCCAGTGTCCCGATTCCGGGGTTCGCATCGTCTTGCCGCACCCCACTTGCGAACTTCGGAATCGAGGGACATAGGCAGCTTAATGATTTCGTGTGGCCTGGTTCGGAAGTCCACATTTCGGTCCTTGCCGCAAGCATGATGCGGACGTCCGAACCGCCACACGTGCGGGGCATTTCCCCCGCGGCTGGAAGGCGATACACAGATTGGGTCATGCTCCATGCCCGGTTCGGCCGGGCGCCGGCCAAACGAAACGACAGTGAATCAGGAACCCGCCGCAAACCCTGATCTTGCCGCCGGCGTAGTTCCCTCGCCGCCCCCCGCCTCGCGGGCCGATGCCGTCGTGCTCTATGCGGTGGCGTTCGTCGCCGGGGCGATTGTGATGAGCTTCGAGATGCTGGGATCGCGCTATCTCAACCCGTTCTTCGGCAGCGGCATCTATACCTGGGCGGCGCTGATCTCGACCGTGCTGATGGCGCTCACGGTGGGCTATTTCCTCGGCGGTGCCCTCGCCGACCGGGCACCGTCGATACCGGTCCTGGCAGCGACCGTGCTGATCGCCTCGGCCTATATGCTCGCACTCCCGGTATTCGCCGGAGCGATCCTCGATTTCGTCCTGACGCGCGTCGACGACATCCGAACCGGCAGCCTGGTCGCCGCGTTGGCCATCATGTTCTTTCCGGTGACCCTGTTCGGCATGTATTCGCCGTTTGCCATCCGCCTTCTGCTGCGGTCGCCGCTCAGTTCCGGCCGCGTCTCGGGCACCGTCTACGCGGTTTCCACCGCCGGATCGATCGTCGGAACCCTGGGCACGACCTTCTTTCTCATCCCGGCCATAGGATCGCGGGCCATCACCCTGACGCTCGGCGTGGCCGGGATCGCCAGCGGTCTCGTTCTGCTGCTGTATGCCCGATTGACGCGGAAAGCGGCGGTGGCCGGTGTCTGCCTGCTGGCCGGGATCGCGCTGACGGCGTCGTCAAGTTTCGCCGAAAGCGTCATCGACGACGCCATCCGCATGGCGATGCTCAAGCGCGCCGACGGGCGCATTGCCCATCTCGAGACCGAGTACAACGATATTTTCATCGCCAAGCGCGGCGCGCGGCTGACCATGTCGTTCCAGCTCAAGGGCTGGGACTACACCGAGTCGGTCGTCAATCTCGCCGACCCCGACGACATGCCGCTGCGCTACACCCAGGTGATGACGGTGGCGCTCGCCTATCCGGAAACGCCGAAGAGCATTCTCGTGCTCGGCCTCGGCGGCGGTTCGATCCCGACCTATCTCGGGCGGTTCATGCCCGACACCACGATCACCACGGTCGAGATCGATCCGGGCGTGATCACCGCGGCCAAGACCTATTTCGGCCTGCGCGAGACGCCCCGCATGCGCTACCGCGACGGCGATGCGCGGGTGTTTCTCCATCGCAACGCCGAGCGCTACGACCTGATTCTGGTCGATGCCTACCGCGGCGGCTACGTGCCGGTACACCTGCTGACGCGGGAATTCTACATGCTGCTGAAACAGCGCTTGGCGCCGGGCGGCGCCGCCGCTTTCAACGTGCATGACGGCTCGAAGCTCTATGCCGCGACCGTGCGCACGTTGAGCGACGTTTTTCCCGGGCTCGATCTCTACCCGACGGGCCTTGGCGAGGTGATCGCGGTTGCCACCGCCGCCACGGTGGACAAGGACACGCTGGCGACGAGGGCACAGCGGCTGCAGGAGCGTTATGGCTTTCGCTTTCGCCTGCCGGAAATGATGAAGCGGCGCCTCGACAAGCTGCCGTCCGCGGCGGCCCGCGCCGAACTCATCACCGACGACTTCGCCCCCGCCGACATTTACGACGTGATGGGCGACGGTCCGCGCCGGAAGAAGTGAGCCTCGTTCCAGCACTCCCCGCGTCACGAAGGCGGGGACGCAGCACCACCACGACCGAATGCTTTATCGCCCTCCCGCAGCCTCCAGAATGCGGACCATATCGGAGTAACCGCGCTGCCGCGCGTGCGCAAGCGGCGTCATGCCGTCGCGATCGGGGAGATTGACGTTGGCGCCGGCGGCCGCGAGCAGCCGAACGATCTCGGTGTGGCGCGGGCCGCCGTCGCCCAGAACGACCGCCTCCAGCAACGCCGTCCAGCCCAAGCTGTTGACGTGATCTTTGTCGATGTCGGTCGCCAGCAGCAGCTTCACTGCCTCGACGTGGCCGCGATGACAGGCCGGGATCAGCGCCGTGCCGCCGTAGCGGTTGACGCTCGCGAGATCGGCGCCCGACCGCAAGATCAGCCTGAGGATCTCGACCCGACCCTCCGCGCCGGCGTAGAGAAACGGCGAGTCCTGGTTGAAGTCCTTGATGTTGACGTCGGCGCCTTCGTTGATGAGAAGACGCGCAATCTCGACATGGTTGCGCTGCGTGGCGGCGAGCAAGGCGGTGCGGCCGCGACCGTCGCGAGCATTGACCGCTGCGCGTTCGGACAACAGCCTGCGCACCACGACGATCTCGCCGCGATCGGCGGCGGTCACCAGGAAGTCTTGCGCGGCGGCGGGCGACACGATCGCCGCGATCATGCCGATAATGGCGCCGAGCGCGAGGGCCGGCATCATTCGACGGACGGGCTCGCCGGCCACGCGACGCAGGGACACGGTGCCTCCAACAAAAATGGGCGACGCGTTGCGCCGCCCATGTGAGCGATCTCTTGCCGTGGCCGCAACCCGATCAGGCCGGCGCGGCCTGCGCATCGGCGCCCTGCTGCACCGGTCCCGAATCCTTGCCCTTGGCCTCGACATCGCGGTCGACAAACTCGATCACGCCGACCGGCGCGGAGTCGCCAAAGCGGAAGCCGGCCTTGAGCACGCGGGTATAGCCGCCGTTGCGGTCCTTGTAGCGCGGTCCGAGCACATCGAAGAGCTTCTTGACCATGGCGACGTCGCGGATTTCCGCGATGGCCTTGCGGCGGGCGTGCAGATCGCCGCGCTTGCCGAGCGTGACCAGCTTCTCGACGATCGGCCGCAGGTCCTTGGCCTTGGGCAGCGTGGTGACGATCTGCTCGTGCTTGATCAGGGCCGCCGCCATGTTGCTGAACATGGCGCCGCGATGCTCGTGCTTGCGGTTGAGCTTCCGGTGGGCTTTGCCGTGACGCATCGCGTACTCCTGTGCCTCGTGTCCCGGACGCGGTGCAGCGCGAAGCGCCAGACGCGTAGCGGTGCACCGCTGATCCGGGACCGCCAAAGACACCTATCGTAAGGGTCCCGGATCCGCAGCGCACCACTACGTGCTGCGCTGCGCCCGGGACACGTCAACCTCAGTAATGATCCTCGAACCGCTTGGCGAGTTCGTCGATGTTATCCGGCGGCCAGCCCGGCACTTCCATGCCAAGATGCAGGCCCATCTGCGCCAGCACTTCCTTGATCTCGTTGAGCGACTTGCGGCCGAAGTTCGGCGTCCGCAGCATCTCGGCCTCGGTCTTCTGCACGAGGTCGCCGATGTAGACGATGTTGTCGTTCTTGAGACAGTTGGCCGAGCGCACCGACAGTTCGAGCTCGTCGACCTTCTTGAGGAAGGCCGGGTTGAACGCGAGATCGGGAATCGCCTCGGTGATGACTTCCTTGCGCGGCTCCTCGAAGTTGACGAACACGTTGAGCTGGTCCTGCAGGATGCGCGCCGCATAGGCGAGCGCGTCGTCCGGCGTGACCGCGCCGTTGGTCTCGACCGTCATCGTCAGCTTATCGTAGTCGAGGATCTGCCCCTCGCGGGTGTTTTCGACCTTGTAGGATACCTTGCGCACCGGCGAGAACAGGCTGTCGACCGGAATGAGGCCGATCGGTGCGTCTTCCGGACGGTTGCGCTCGGTCGGCACGTAGCCCTTGCCGGTATTGACCGTGAACTCCATGCGGATTTCAGCGCCCTCGTCCAGGGTGCAGAGCACCAGGTCGGGGTTGAGCACGACGATGTCGCCGACCGTCTGGATGTCGCCGGCGGTGACCGCACCCGGCCCCTGCTTCTTGACCACCATGCGCTTGGGCCCATCGCCCTGCATCTTGATGGCGATGTCCTTGATGTTGAGCACGATGTCGGTCACGTCCTCGCGCACGCCGCCGATCGAGGAGAACTCGTGCAGCACGCCGTCGATGTGCACGGACTGGACGGCGGCGCCCTGCAGCGACGACAGCAGCACGCGCCGCAGCGCATTGCCGAGGGTCACACCGAAGCCGCGTTCCAGCGGCTCGGCCACCACGGTGGCTTCCCGCTTCGGGTCGACCCCGGGGGTCACCTGGAGCTTGTTCGGTCGGATCAGTTCCTGCCAGTTCTTCTGAATGGTCACGTTGGCACCCATCGTGTTGAGCGGCGCGGCGGCCGGCCGCGCATTCCACTCCGCCCCGTGGGAAGGTTCGGCGGCGGCAGACCCGTCGGCCCGCCGGAAAATAAGGTCGTCGGTCATACGCGGCGCCTCTTGCGCGGCCGGCAGCCGTTATGCGGGATCGTCGTCACGTCACGGATGGACGTGATGGTGAAGCCGGCGGACTGCAGCGCACGCAGCGCCGATTCGCGGCCCGAGCCCGGGCCGGCGACTTCGACTTCGAGCGTGCGCATGCCGTGCTCCGACGCCTTCTTGGCGACATCTTCGCCGGCGACCTGTGCGGCGTACGGCGTCGATTTGCGCGAGCCCTTGAACCCCATCGTTCCCGCCGAGGACCACGCAATGGTGTTGCCCTGGGCGTCCGTGATGGTGATCATGGTGTTGTTGAAGGTCGCATTCACGTGCGCCACGCCGGACGCGATGTTCTTGCGTTCGCGCCGGCGGACGCGGGTGGCTTCCTTGCCCATTCTCAGTCCTTTCGCGGCTCGGAGTTCTGCAGACCCAAGCCCGTAATGTGTTGATCGCCGCTCGCGAGCCTTTCGCCAACCGAAAGGCCCGGTTTCCGGCTGGAGCTATTTCTTCTTGCCGGCAATCGCCTTGGCCGGCCCCTTGCGGGTGCGGGCGTTGGTATGGGTGCGCTGGCCGCGGACCGGCAGACCGCGGCGGTGACGCAGCCCGCGGTAGCAGCCAAGGTCCATCAACCGCTTGATATTCATGCCAGTTTCCCGGCGCAGGTCGCCTTCCACGACGTAGTCGCGGTCGATCACTTCGCGGATGTGAAGCACTTCCTGATCGGTCAGCTGGGATACCCGCCGATCCTCCGGAATCGCGACTTTTTCCATGATTTCATGGGCATTTTTCTGCCCGATGCCATGGATGTACTGCAATGCGATAATGACGCGCTTGTTGGTCGGGATATTGACGCCAGCGATGCGGGCCACGGCCATTCTCTCCTGTTTCCGGCCCATGCTGGCCGGCGGCTTGTCAAGTCAGCGGACGCCGCAAACGATAACGCGACACCCTCCCTGGTCCCCAGGGCCCGGCATCGTTGGACTTCTCGACTTGGATCCCGGTTATTAAAGGATTCACCGGTGTTTCGTCAACCTCCGCCGACGATACTGCTTGGGAGGCGCCTTCTTGCGGGGTGCGGCCTTCTTCGCCGACTTTCCCGCCAGTTTCGCCTTTTTTGCCGCCTTCTTCGCGCCTTTTCGGGCAGACTTCCCGGTACTTCCGCGCGCCGAAGACGCTACGCTCTTAACCTTCCTGGAACTTGGCTTGCCGGGCGCCTTGGCGGCCGTCTTGCGACCGCCCGCGGCCTTCACTTTCTTGCGTGCCGACGGCTTGGTCTTGGCTTCGGTCTTGGCCTTGGCTTCGGTCTTGGCTTCGGTCTTGGCTTCGGTCTTGGCTTCGGCCTTGGCTTCGGTCTTGGCCTTGGCTTCGGTCTTGGCCTTGGCTTCGGTCTTGGTCTTTGTCTTGGTCTTGGCCTTGGTCCTGGCCTTCGCCTTGATCTTGGCCTCGGCCGCCCCCGCGAGCACCTCGTCGATCGCCTCGGCGACCTCCTCGATCGCAGCCATGCCATCGACTGACCGCAGCACGCCCTGCAACTGAAAATATCCGGACAGCGGCGCGGTCTGGTCGCGATAGGCGATGAGCCGGCGGTGCAGGACCTCCGGATCGTCGTCGGCGCGCGGCGTCTCGCCTCGCGCCTTCATCTGATCGATCCGCGTATTCATGCGCTCGAGCAGGATCCCCTCGTCGACCTTGAGCTCGATTACCGCATCGAGCTTCATTTCCTTCTCGGCCAGCATGCGGTCGAGCGCGTGCGCCTGCGGCACGGTGCGGGGGAAGCCGTCGAGGATGAAGCCCTTGCTCGCGTCCGGCTGCTGGATGCGGTCGGCAACGATCTGCACCACCATATCGTCCGGCACCAGTTCCCCGCGTGCCATGATGTCCCTGGCGCGCAAGCCGATCGGCGCCCCCGCAGCGACGGCCGCCCGCAGCATGTCTCCGGTGGAAAGCTGCAAAATTCCGTGTTTGGCAACGAGCCTTTGAGCCTGAGTGCCTTTGCCGGCCCCCGGCGGGCCGAGCAATATCAATCTCATCTACGCTTGCCCCGCAGCTTCGAGCGTTTGATCAAGCCTTCGTATTGATGCGCGAACAAATAGCCCTGGACCTGCGCCACGGTATCCATGGTGACGCTGACCACGATCAGGAGCGACGTGCCGCCGAAATAGAAAGGCACCGCCGCGTACGAAATCAGAATCTCCGGAATCAGGCAGACGATGGCCAGATAGGCCGCGCCGATCACGGTAATGCGGGACAGCACGTAGTCGATGTATTCGGCGGTGCGTTCGCCGGGGCGGATTCCGGGTATGAAGCCGCCATGCTTCTTCAGATTGTCGGCGGTCTCGGTAGGGTTGAACACCACCGCCGTATAGAAGAACGCGAAGAACACGATCAGCGCGACGTAGAGGACCAGGAACAGCGGCCGGCCGTGCCCGAGCTGCGTCGTCAGGGTCTGGAACCACTCCGGACCACCGCCAGCGTTGAAATTGGCCACAGTCGTCGGCAGCAGCAGCAGCGAGGAGGCGAAGATCGGAGGGATCACGCCGGAGGTGTTGAGCTTGAGCGGCAAATGCGAGGACTGGCCCTCGAACATGCGGTTGCCGACCTGCCGTTTGGGATACTGGATCAGCAGCCGGCGCTGCGCGCGCTCCATGAACACGATGAAGGCGATCACGACGACGCACATCACCAGGATGAGAAGGATGAGCGCGGTCGACAGCGCGCCCTGGCGACCGAGTTCGAGGGTGCCGGCAATCGCCGACGGCAGCTCGGCAACGATGCCGGCGAAGATGATCAGCGAAATACCATTACCGATTCCCCGCGAAGTGATCTGCTCGCCAAGCCACATCAGGAACATGGTCCCGCCGGTCAGCGTGATCATGGTCGAGATGCGGAAGAAGAAACCGGGGTCGGTCACGACGTTGCCGGCCCCTTCGAGGCCGACCGCGATGCCGTAAGACTGGAACGCCGCCAGGATCACGGTGAGATACCGCGTGTACTGGTTCATCACCTTGCGGCCCTGCTCGCCCTCCTTCTTGAGCTGTTCGAGGGTGGGCGAAACCGTCGTCATCAGCTGAATGATGATCGACGCCGAGATGTACGGCATGATGTTCAGGGCAAAGATCGCCATGCGGTGGATGCCACCGCCGGAGAACATGTTGAACATGCCGAGAATGCCGCCGGCCTGGGAGCGGAAAATCTGATCCCAGGCGGAAGGATCGATGCCGGGCAGCGGGATGTAGGTACCGAAGCGGTAGACCAGCAGCGCGCCGAGGGTGAACCAGATGCGCTTCTTGAGTTCTTCGGCCTTGGCGAGGGCCGAAAAGTTGAGATTCGAAGCAAGTTGCTCTGCTGCCGAAACCATGCGCTGAAAGCTCCCGTTCCGCCCCTAATCAGTCGCCAATGCTATATGGGGACCGGAACCTCATTTCCTATGGGGGGTCAGGCCGCCTCTTCGTCCGTCTCGCGCGCGGGCGCCAGGATCGTCACCGAGCCGCCTGCTTTCTCCACCGCCGCGACCGCCGATTTGGACGCGCCCCACACCGAGAACGTCACCTTGGACTTGATCTCGCCGCCGCCGAGGAGGCGAACGCCGTCCTTGGCGCGGCGCAAAATGCCGGCCTTGATCATGGCCTCACCGTCGACCGTCTGACCGGCATCGAGCTTGCCGGCGTCGATCGCGGCCTGCACGCGGTCGAGGTTGACCTCGTTCAGCTTAAGCGCAAACGGTGTGTTCTTGAATCCGCGCTTGGGCAGCCGGCGATGGAGCGGCATCTGGCCGCCCTCGAAGCCCTTGATCCGCACGCCGGAGCGCGCGGTCTGGCCCTTGCCGCCGCGACCGCCGGTCTTGCCGCAACCGGAGCCGATGCCGCGGCCGATGCGGTGACGCTTCTTGCGGGCGCCGGGACGGTCGGCGAGTTCATGAAGTTTCATGGCAGTGTCCTCGGTCTCTCTCAATTGTCATGCCCGGGCTTGACCCGGGCATCCATCTTCTTGCGAAGAGGATGGATGGCCGGGACAAGCCCGGCCATGACGAAATCTATTTCGCCTCGCCGTCCACCACCCGCACCAGATGCTTGACCTTGGTGATCATGCCGCGGGTCGCGGGCGTATCCGGCAGGTCGGCCACGCGCCCGATCTTGTTCAGGCCGAGACCGATCAGGGTCTCGCGCTGCGTGTGCTCGCGGCGGATCGGGCTGCCGATCTGTTGAACCTTGATGCTCTTCTCACTCTTGCTCATATCGGCCTCCCGGCCCCAACCTGAAGCGATCCAGATCTAACGCGTGTCAGTCCGCCGCCGGTTCGGCTTCGCCAGCCTCGCGGCGGCGCGCCTGCAGCGACGACACCTTGATGCTGCGCCGCGCGGCGACCGAGCGCGGGCTGTCCTGATGCTTCAGCGCATCGAAGGTCGCGCGCACCATGTTGTAGGGATTGGACGAGCCCAGCGACTTCGCCACCACGTCCTGCATGCCGAGCGTCTCGAACACGGCGCGCATCGGGCCGCCGGCGATGATGCCGGTGCCGGGGGGCGCCGCACGCAGGTAGACCTTGCCGGCGCCGTGGCGTCCGGCAACATCGTGGTGCAGCGTCCGGCCTTCCCGCAGCGGCACGCGGATCAGGCCGCGCTTGGCGGCATCCGTGGCCTTGCGGATCGCTTCCGGGACCTCGCGCGCCTTGCCGTGGCCGAAGCCGACCCGGCCCTTCTCGTCGCCCACGACAACAAGCGCCGCAAAGCCGAAGCGCCGGCCGCCCTTCACCACCTTGGCGACGCGGTTGATGTGGACGAGCTTGTCGGTGAACTCGCTGTCCTCGCGCTCCTGGCGGCCGTGTCCACCGCCGCCTCTACGTTCCCGTTCGGCCATTCCTGCCACCTGAGTTAGAAGTTGAGCCCGCCCTCGCGCGCGGCATCTGCCAGCGCCTTGACGCGACCGTGATAGAGGTAGCCGCCACGGTCAAAGATCACCTCTTTGACGCCCTTGGCGGACGCGCGTTCGGCGACCAGCTTGCCCACGGCCTTCGCCGCCTCGATGTCGGCACCGGTCTTGAGCGAGCCGCGCATGTCCTTTTCGATCGACGACGCCGCGGCGACAGTCTCGCCCTTCTCGTCGTCGATGACCTGCGCGTAGATGTGCTTCGACGAGCGGTACACCGACAGCCGCGCACGGCCGCCCGCAGCGCGCTGCACGTGCCGGCGCACCTTTGCCTTCCGCCGTAAGGATCGATCAGCGACCGTGGCCATCGCCAGCTCCCGTTACTTCTTCTTGCCTTCCTTGCGGAAGATGAACTCGTCCGAATACTTGACGCCCTTGCCCTTGTAGGGCTCGGGGGTACGGAACGAACGGATTTCCGCCGCCACCTGGCCGACCTTCTGGCGGTCGATCCCGGTGATGACGACCTCGGTGGCCTTCGGCAGCGTAATGGTGATGCCTTCGGGAACCGGATAGACGATGTCGTGGCTGTAGCCGAGCTGGATCTGCAGGTTCTTGCCCTGCAGCGCCGCGCGGTAGCCGACGCCGTTGATCTCGAGCTTGCGCTCGTAGCCTTTGGTTACGCCTTCGATCAGGTTGGCGACCAGCGCTCGGTAGGTGCCCCACATGGCGCGCGCCCGCTTGGTCTCCAACTTGGGGTC
>JBFXEX010000056.1:0-34974 GCA_050179645.1 Xanthobacteraceae bacterium
ACACACGTGAGGATTTGATGGCCGGCAAAGAAGTGTCTTCAGCGGTGGAGCCGCTGCTGCCCGTCGAACTTGGGCACGGCAAGGTCAAGTTTGCCCAAGGCATCCGGGCGGGCCGCTGGGTTTTTGCCACCGGGCTGATGGCGCAGGACTTCGCGAGCGGGATCGCGGCGGATGTGCTGGCGGAGCGTGCGCCGCATGCCGGCCGGCCCAAGCGCGAAAGAGAAGCCGCGCGCATCTTCGAGAATCTCGATGCGGTGTTGCGCGCCGCCGGAACCGATCCCACCAATCTTGTCCGCACCGACCAATACTACACCACCGTCAAGGCAGTCCCGCCTTATCAGCAGGTGCGCCGCGAGGTGCTGGCCGGGCGGATTCCGCCATCGACCTCGATCGCGCAACAGCGTTTCCCGTTGCCGGGCGCGGATATGAACATCCAGGCAATGGCGATCGTCCCGGAAAAGGGCTTCGAGGTGGAGCACCTCAAGCATGAGCACCTCAAGGGGCGGCCTACATCCGGCTATTCGCCCGCGCTGACCGTCGGCGATTTCATCTTCATTCCCGGCATCACCTCGCTGGCGGTCGGCGACGAGCCGCGGCGCAACGGGGTCGCAGCCGAGGCGCTGATGACTGAAGGCACGCAATGGGCGGGTCAACCGATCAAGCTCGAAACCGAGTTCATCATCACAAAGCGCATGGTCCAGTCGTTGGCGCTGGCGGGCGCCAGGCTGGAGGATGTGGTCCACGCCCAAGTCTATCTCACCGATCGGGAGGATTATTCGGCGTTCAACGAGACGTGGACGAAACATTTCGGCTCATCGGGGCCGAGCTATTCGATCATCCCGTGTATCGATCATGGCCTTGCGCCCTACGATGGCAAGATCGAGATCAACGTTCTCGCGGCAAAACCCGGCAGCGCGGCGAGCAGGCGCCCGGTCGATGCGGGCGTCGTGACGGCGTTCCGCAATCAGCCGCAGGCGGTGAGGGCGGCCGACCTCCTGTTCATCTCCGGCCTCATGGCGATCGACCGCGAGGGCCTGGTGGCGAGCGCGGCTGTCGACCCGCGCCAGCCATGCTTCTCGTCATCGCCCGAGGCACAGGCGGAATGCATCATCGACAACATCGCCAGGCTTTGCCAGGCGGCCGGCACTTCGCTCGCCAACGTGGTGCGCGTGCTGCAGTTCCACACCGACATCGCCGAGTTCTACCCGGTCTACAAAGTCTGGGAGCGGCGACTCGGCGGCCGGCCGGTTCCATTTTCCGCGGTCGTAGTGCCCGCGCCGCTGCCGGTGCCCGGCGCAACGGTGCAGATCGAAGCCTGGGTGTACGCCCCGTGACGGACGATCGCGGCGCGGCCGGCGTTACTGAATTTTCTTCGCCAGTTCGGCGAGCCGCGCCACCATCGGGCTGTTTGGATCGCTGAGCGGATCGAGCGCGGTGAAATGGTTGGCGCCGGCGATCTCCTCGTAACGGGTCTCCGCTCCGCCCTTCTTCCAGGTCTCCGCGATCTCGCGGCTCTGGCGAAGGAACTCGGAGGACTCGGCGCCACCGACCACCGCGTCGAAAGTCCGGCCTGCAGGCGCCGGCCAGAACATCGGCGAAGCCCGGCGGGCTTCCCCGCCATCAAGCCCCAGGTCGCTAGCTGAGGCGACTTGAAGAAGCGGGGTGAGATCGAACAGGCCGGAGACCGAGTAGGCCGCGGGGACGAAGTCGGCCGGCATTTTCGGATAGAGCGTGTGCCAGTCGGTCGCGAGCATCGCGCCGGCCAGATGACCGCCGGCTGAATGGCCATAGACCAGGAGGCGCTGTCCGGTGCGCTGCCAGAGAAACAGGCAGGCGTGGCGCATCTCCTCAATGATGTCGGAGACGGTGACCATCGGGCACAGATTGTAGCCGACGATCGCGACGCCGATGCCGTGGGCATTGAGGCCACGCGCGACCTGACTGAAAAGGGCGGGTTCCAGCGACTTCCAGTAACCGCCATGAATGAACACGGCGAGCGGCGCCTTTTCGGCCGAGTTTGGCCAGAACAGGTCGACAAACTGCCGCGGCGTCGACGAATAGGCGAGGCCAAGCTCGGCGCGGCGCTCCTCCATGGCGAGCAGGCGATACTCCTCCGCCTCCCGGGCCCAGCGCGCGAAAATCTCCGCATGGTCCGGGACGCGCGCCCGGTTGTTGTATTCGGCTTCGTAGTCAATACCTGCCATCTGTCGCTCCCGTTTGCGCGAAGCTAGGGCGAACGTGGTGTCGCGGGCAAGTCCGCTTTGCGACCGCACCGAACCGCGTTATGACACGGCCATGAAAGTGGACGGCAGGGATACCCGCACCATTTGGCTCGAGCCGGACGGCCGGTCGGTCGGTGTGATCGACCAGACCGCGCTGCCGCACCGATTCGTGACGCTTCGGCTGACGACGCTCGATCAGGCCGCACACGCGATCCGGACCATGCAGATTCGCGGAGCGCCGCTGATCGGGGCGATGGCGGCCTATGGCATCTGCCTCGCCGTCAACGCCGACGCCTCGGATGAGTCTTTGGAGCGCGCCTATGCGACGCTGCTCGCGACCCGGCCGACCGCGATCAATCTGAAATGGGCGCTCGACGAGATGATGGCGGTGCTGCGGAACCGCGCGCGTGAGGATCGCGTCGCCGCCGCATACCGTCGCGCCGCCGAGATCGCCGACGAGGATGTCGCCATCAACCGGGCGATCGGCCGCCATGGCGTCAAGCTGATCGAGGCGATTGCTGCCGTCAAACAGCCGGGCGACCGCGTCAACGTGCTGACCCACTGTAATGCCGGCTGGCTTGCCACGGTCGACGTTGGCACCGCGACGGCGTCGATCTACGCCGCGCACGACCGGGGGCTTCCGGTGCATGTCTGGGTGGACGAAACCCGGCCGCGCAATCAGGGCGCCTCGCTCACCGCCTGGGAACTCGGCCAGCACGGCGTGCCGCACACCGTCATCCCGGACAATACCGGCGGCCACCTGATGCAGCATGGCATGGTCGACATCGCGATCGTCGGCACCGACCGGGTGACCGCCAACGGCGACGTCTGCAACAAGATCGGCACCTATCTCAAGGCGCTGGCGGCGCGCGACAACGGTGTGCCGTTCTATGTGGCGCTGCCGTCGCCGACCATCGACTTCACCGTGTCGGACGGTCTGGCCGAAATCCCGATCGAGCAGAGGTCGCCTGAGGAGGTCACCACCATGACCGGCCGCACCGCCGATGGCCGAATCGAGACGGTGCGGGTGGTTCCCGACGGTTCGCCGGTCGCCAATTACGGCTTCGACGTCACGCCCGCGCGGCTCGTGACCGGACTGATTACCGAGCGCGGCGTAATTGCGCCGAACCGCGACGCGCTGGCGCGGGCTTTTCTTGAGCGCGTCGACGCGGCAGAATAGCGTCACGGGCGGATCGTTCGCGGTGCGGTTCGCGATGCAGTTGCGTGCGGCTGTCGAAGCTGGGAGCGTTGCGTGCGTACTCCTTATAGAGACGTTCCGCTGCCGGGAATTCTGCACTCCATGAGCATCGCCTCCCTCGCCGCGGTCCTGCCGGTCGACGGACGTCAATCGCCCACGGCGCTTGCGGTCGCGCGCGGCACCACGCGGCTGTTGCATTCGCTCGGATTCTCGGTCGTCAGCGAACTTGCCCTCGCCTCCGGCCGTCGCGCCGACCTCGTGGCGTTGAGCACGACCGGCGAGGTTTGGATCGTCGAGATCAAATCCTCCATCGCCGATTTTCGTGCCGACCAGAAGTGGATGGACTATCGCCTGCACTGCGACCGGCTGTTCTTCGCCACCACGCTCGACGTGCCATGCGACATTTTCCCGCCCGACACCGGCCTGATTGTCGCGGATGCGTTCGGCGCTTCGGTCCACTGCGAGGCGCCGGAGCACCGGCTGCACGCCGGCACCCGCAGGAGCATGCTGCTTGCCTTTGCGCACGCCGCCGCGCTGCGCCTGTCGGCGCTCGCCGATCCGGAAGGCGCGAACGGCATGGAGTGTTGACTTACTCGAGCGCCAGGTCAGGCGGGCGCCTTGGTGCCCACATAAGCCGAAATGACGCGGGCATCGCGCAGCACCTCGGCGGGCGGCCCTTCCGCCAGCGAGCGGCCGTAGTCGAGGACGTGGATGCGGTCGGCCAGGTCGGCGACCATCTGGATGTCGTGCTCGATCCAGATCATCGTGATCTTCAGCTCGTGCTTGATGCGCAGGATGAAGCGCGCCAGGTCCTCGCGCTCCTCGCGGTTAAGACCGGCCGAGGGCTCGTCAAGCATCATCAGCGTCGGTTCGAGCGCCAGCGCACGCGCAAAGCCGACGATCTTCTGGGTGCCGAACGACAGATTGGATACGCGCGCGTGGCGGTAACGTTCGAGCTCGACGAACTCGATGATGCGCTCGACACCCTCGCGGTGACGGACCTCTTCGCGGCGGACGCTCGGTAGAAACAGCATTTCGGCGAACGGGTTGGTGTGAATGCGCGTGTGCCGGCCGGTGAGCAGATTGTCGAGTACCGACATGTCCGGGAATAATTCGCTGTGCTGGAACGTCCGCGCCAGGCCCAGCCGCGCAATCCGGTGCGGCTCGCGGCCGGAAATCTCCTGGCCGCGAAACCGGATGCTGCCATTGCCCCGGTAGATGCCGCTGACGCAGTTGAGCACGCTGGTCTTGCCGGCGCCGTTCGGGCCGATGAGCGCGAACAGCTCGCCCGGCTCTACGGCAAACGAAATCGCGTCGAGCACCGTGAGCCCGCCAAAAGCAAGCGTGAGGCGGTCGACCTCCAGCTCAGCCATACCATCTCCGACTGCGGCGGTACTGTTTCACATCTCGATAGCTTCGTCGCTCGCCGCTGCTGGTGCCGAGATAGAACTCCTGGATGTCCGGATGCTGGCGCAGGCGCTCGGCGCTGCCGTCGAGCACGACGCGGCCGTTCTCCATGACGTAGCCGTAGTCGGCGATCTCGAGCGCGACGGTCGCGCTCTGTTCGACGATCAGGATCGTGATGCCAAGCTCTCGCCGGATCTCCACCAGGCGCCGGAGCAGATCTTCCACGATCACTGGCGCGAGCCCGAGCGACAGTTCGTCGACAAGCAGCAGTTCGGGCCGGCAGACGATCGCGCTGCCGAGCGCCAGCATTTGCCGCTCGCCGCCGGACAGGAGGCCGCCGATGCGGTTTCTGAATTCGGAGAGCCGGGGGAAGAACTGGTAGACGAGTTCTTCGCGCCGCCGCCGGTCTGCATGGCTCATGCCGCGCGACACCGGCGCGAACAGATTCTCCGCCACCGTCAGGCTGGGAAACACCTTGTCGCGCTCCGGCACCAATGTGATGCCGCGCTGGGTGTTCTCGTTCGGCGAATGGTTCTCGATCCGATCGCCCTTGAAGACGATGGTACCCTCGGTGATGCGGGCATCGTCGCGTCCGAGAAAACCCGAGATCGCCCGCAGCGTCGTCGTCTTGCCGGCGCCGTTGGTGCCGAGCAGCGCAACGATCTGTCCCGGATCGACCGCGAGCGTGATGCCCTGCACCGCCGTAATGGCGCGCTGATAGACCACTTCGAGCTTGTCGACGGCGAGAAGCGGCGCGGTCATTGCGACGATCCCGACGCTTGGCGGTGGCGGAACGGCCACTGCAGGAAATAGTTCTGGATGCGCTGCCAGATGCCCACCAGCCCCATCGGCTCAAACAGCAGAAACAGAATCATCACCAGGCCGAACGACGCGTAGTTGATCGCGAACAGCACGCCGGCATAGCGCTGGGCGCCGGGCAGAGCCAGCAGGCTCAGTTCGATGCCGTAGGGGAACAGGGTGATGAACGCAGCCCCGAGCAGCGCGCCGAGCAGCGAGCCGATGCCGCCGACGATGATCATCGCCACGTACTGGATGGTCAGAAACAGTGAAAACGCCTCGACCGACACGAAGCCGCGGTAATAGGCGAACAGGGCGCCTGCCACCGCGGTGATCGCCGAACTGAGGACGAAGGCGAGCAGTTTGTAGCTGGCGATGCTGATACCGAGCGCTTCGGCGACCGTTTCGTGCGTGCGGATCGCCCGCCAGGCGCGGCCGCTGCGGGCGCGCACCAGGTTGGCGCAGATCAACAAGGTCGCCAGCGCGCCGATCAGCAGGATGAAGTACCAGGCCCGGCCGTCGGTGATCTCGATCTCGCCGAGTTTCGGTGGGTCGATCATGATGCCGGTCGAAAAGCCGCGCCGGGTTTCGTACTCGCCGCCGAGATAGATCACGATGAAGTGCAGCGCCAGCGTACTGACCGCGAGATAGAGGCCGCGCAGCCGCAGCGACGGCAGCCCGAAGATGATTCCAAGCAGCGCGCCGACAACCGCCGCTGCCGGCAGCGTGATCCAGAATGGCGCATTGGTCTCGCGGAACAGGATGCCGACGGTGAACGCACCGGCCGCGATCAGGCCGGCATGGCCGAGCGAGATCTGGCCGGCGAACCCGGTCAGCAGCATCAGCGACAGCGCGCCGATCGAAGCGAGAAACACCTGACATGCCAGATCGAGCTGGAACGGCGATGCGATCCACGGAAAGCCAAGCAGCAGCAACGCGAAGATGGCGAGATATATGCGCTCTCGGCGGGTGCCGAGCAGCGAGAAGTCCTGTGCGTAGCCGGTGCGAAAATAGCCGCTGGCGTGGGGCTGCCTAGACACGATCGAGTTCCTCCCGGGTCCCGAACAGCCCCCATGGCCGCACGATCAGCATCGCGATCAGCACCAGAAACGGCACCACGTCGGAGAGCAGCGGGTCGATGTAGTGGATCGCCAGCACCTCGGCGCCCGCCACGATCAGCGATCCGACCAGCGCGCCGATCAGGCTGTCGAGCCCGCCGACCAGCGCCGGCGAGAAGGCCTTGAGTCCGATAATCACCATGGTCTGGTCGAGCCCGGAATCGAGCGAGATCAGCATGCCGGCGATCGATCCGGTCAGCGTCGAAAGCGCCCAGGTCATGGCATAGATGGCGTTGAGATTGACCCCGCGCTGCGCCGCAAGGAGGGGATTTTGCCCGGCGGCGCGCATGCGCACGCCCCACCGGCCGAAGCGCAGGAAAATGAACAGCCCGGAATAGACCACCACCGTCATCAGCACGATCAGCGCCGCGCAGGTCGAAATGCGCGCGCCGCCGATCAGCTCGATCGGCGGGTTGGTGAAGTGCAACGCCTGCAATGGATGCTGCTGCGCGGCCGACCAGATCATCACCACCATGCCACGGACCAGGATGCCCAGCGCGATCGTGGTGAGGATCGCGGCGAGCACCATCTCGCCGGTCATCCGCCGCATGAGCAAGACATAGACGAGAACGCCCATGACCAGACTCATGACGACGGCGACCACGATGGCCACGATCGGGTGGGTTACGAACAGCGATGCGGTCGTGAAAAGGAAATAGGCACCGAGCATGGAGAGCTCGCCGTGCGCCATGTTCATGACCCGGCTGACGCGATAGATCAGAACGTAGCCGCACGCGAGCAGCGCGTAGATTGCCGACAGCACGACGATGTTGACGATGAGTTGCACGTGCGTGGGTCGTTTGGATCAGGCGGGGAGGCGCAGGCGCTGCCTGCGCGGCGTGTGCTGGATATTCAGACCGGCCGCAAATCCGTCGAGACCGCGGCCGGTGCGGTGCAGATAGCGCTAAGTCGTCATGACCCTGAGAGGGGCGGGCGGGCGCATCACTTGACGTCGTACCCGGTCCAGTCCTTCGCCTGAGTGATCGCGGATTTGGCGCTGTCCCAGCGGTAGACCCGGTAGTATTGCTTGGTCCGGAAGTGGTTGTCCTTGCTCCACTCGATCGGGCCGCCGCGCAGGCCCTTGGTGTCGACCTTCACGTTCTCCATCGCGGCGCGAATCTTGGCGGAGTCGGCGGGCCAGCCGGCGTTCTTGAGCACCGCTTCCAGCACCATGCCGCCGATCCATCCCTCGGTGAGTTGTTCGGCAGGATAGCGCGAACCGCCCTTCTTGGCCTCGGCGCGGATTTCCTGGTGCACCGGCAGGTTGTCCTGGAACAACGAGTTCGCGCCGATCACGTAGAGCCGCGGATCCTTGATGCGCGCGAGTTCGCCTTCGGCTTCGATGTGCGCCCAGGCGATGTAGTCGCCGGGCCAGCCGAGCCGGCGCAGCGCCTCGAAGGTCTTCACCTGCGTGACCCATGGCGCCCAGGAGAACACCCAATTGGCGTTGGCGTCTTTGATCTTGGTCGCGAACGGCGTGTAATCGGCGGTCGGAGGCGGGATCACCTCCTTGTCGACCGGCGTCATGCCGATCGTTTTCGCGTGTCCTTCGGCGTAATCGATCTCGCCGCGCGACAATGGGATCGCCATGGCGGCGAGGCCAAGCCGCACCGGCTCCTTGGCGGTCTGCTTCACGAAGTCGAGCGTCGCGCGGCTGTCATAGCCGCCCGCATAGGCGGTGGTGCAGAACAGCAGCGCGTCCGCCGGGGGATAGACGTCCTTCGGACAGACCGAGCCCATCAGCATCAGCGGCACCTTCGCGCGCTTGGCTTCGGCGATCACTGGCGCATAAGTCGACGACAGGCTCGACAGCACGAGCAACTGCACCTTGTCCTGGGTCAGCAGCCGCTTGGCGTTGGTCGCGGCTCTCGACGGCTCGGCCGAGTCGTCCAGGATGATGAGCTGAATCTTCTTGCCGTTGACGCCGCCGGCAGTGTTGAGCCGGTCGACATAGAGCCGCAGACCTTCGATCGGCGGCGCATTGGTGCCGGCCGAGGAACCGGTCAGCGCGCCACTGACACCGACCACATAGGCATCCTGGGCGTGGGCGGGTATTGCGAACGCCGCAAAGGCGAGCATCCCGATCAGAATTCGTCGTCGCATCATGGTCCTCCCTTATTTTATTCGCTTCAACATTAGGCCGGTTGCGCCGCACCGGCCTGGGCGGCGATCAGCCGTTCTTCGCGATCGTCGTACATCTCCTCTATCAACAGCTTGAATCGCTCGTACATCAGGTGCCGCTTGACCTTGCGTGTCGGAGTGACCGGCTCGCCCTCCTCTTCCGGGTCGAGCATCTTCGGCAGGATGCGGAAATCCTTGATCTGTTCAACTCGCGCCAGTTCGCCGTTGATCCGGTCGATCTCCGCACCGATCAGCCTGGTGACTTCGGCATTGCTGACGAGGCTGGTGAAACCGGTATAGGGCACATCGTGACTGCGGGCCCAGTCCGCGACGGTGTCAGCGTCGATCTCGATCAGCGCCGTCAGGTATTTCCGGCCGTGCCCGAACACGACCGCCTCGGCCACGTAAGGGCTGGCACGAACGATATTCTCGATGAACGACGGCGAGATGGTCTTGCCGCCGGATGTCACGATGAAGTCGCGCGCGCGGTCGATCAGGCGCAACGCACCGTCGCGCCATTCCCCGACGTCGCCCGTGCGCAGCCATCCGTCATCGGTCTTGATTGCCCGTGTGCTCTCCTCGTTGTTCCAGTAACGGTCGAACAGATCGGGGCTGCGCACCAGCACCTCACCCTCCGGCGACAGCCGCGCCTCCCAGCCCGCCGGCACGGTGCCGACATCGCCCGGGCGCGGAAACGGACCCGGCTGCCCGCTGATGATGCCGCCCGCGGTCTCGGTCTGGCCGTACATTTCGACCACGTTGACGCCCAGCATCTGCCAGAGCGTCATGGTCTCGGGCGGTAGCGGTGCCCCGGCGCAGACCATCAACTCGATCTGGTCGAGGCCCATCTTGTTGAGGATCGGCCTGAACACGCCGGCCCGGCAGGCCGCATAGAGCGCATCCTGCGTGCGGCCGGCGCCGCCGTTCCAGCGCTGGCGGGCGTAATCCCGCGAGAAGCCCATGGCGAGATCGGCGGTTTTGCGCTTAAGCGGGGACGAATTCATGATCCCGATCAGCAGTTGCGACGCGAACTTCTGCAGATAGCGGGGTACGGTGAACAGGACTGTCGGGGCCACCTCAAACAATGTCGCCGGCAGGTCGTCGGCGTTCTCGCCGAAGTGCGGCACCAGCCGCGAGAACAGCGGCAGGGTGACGGCGACGTCGCGGCCGAGCACGTGGCACAGCGGAAGATAGGCGACGACCCGGTGCGGCTTGGCGGCGAGCATCGGGTAATGGCTGACGATATTGGCGGTGGCGGCGAGATGCTTGCCGTGCGTGACCAGCGCGCCCTTGGGATGGCCGGTCGTGCCAGAGGTGTAGACGATGAAGGCCGGTGCGGCGGGGTCGAGCTTGGCGACCCGTTCGCCAAAGGCGGCGAGATCGGGCTCGCCGGCTTGAGCCATCAATTCGTCGTAGCGCCGAATCTTCGGATGCGCGTAGCCGAACATGGCGGTGGCATCGAGCACGACGATCCAGCGCAGGTCTGGCAACTGGTCGACGATCGGCATCAGCTTGTCGATGTACTCCTGGTTCTCGGCGATGAACACCGCGGCGCCGCCATCGCGCATCTGGTAGGCGACCTCGGAAGCCGACGCGGTCGGATAAATGCCGTAGACGACGGCGCCGAGCGCCTGCGCCGCCTGATCGCAGACCACCCATTCCTCGCAGGCATCGCCCATGATGGCGACGCGATCGCCGCGGGTGACACCGAGCGTCTCGAAAGCGCGCATCGCGCGGGCGACGATCGTGGCGTATTCGCGCCAGGTGCGTTCGCGATAGAGGCCGAGATGTTTCGAGCGCAACGCGATCGTGGCGGGTTCGGCGCGGGCCCGCTCATACAACAGGAGCGGCGCGGACTTGCCGCGCAGCGCCTGGTAATCGACCGCAGAGGTGGTCGTCATGGGAGCGCTCGTTGAGCTCACTGCAAAATTCAATAACGCAATAAAATCGAATCCACCATGGGGCTGCGACCCTATCGCTCCTTCTTCCGGGGCGACGGTTTCTTGGTGACGCCGGCGAGCAGCATTTTGAGAAATTCGTCGGAGATGCGGCCGATGGGCACGTCTTCCTTCGGATACCAGTGGGCAACGGCGTTGAGCATGCCGAGAAGCGCCAGCACCGCAAGGCGGGTGTCGAGACCGGAGCGAAACTCGCCGCGCCGAACGCCCTCCTTGAACACGTCCTCGAGAAGCCGTTCGAGGTCGCGTGACCATTTGCCAATCCGCCGGCGGCTTTCGAGCGGCAAATGCTGGCGTTCGTTGAGAAAGACCCGGACGAAGTCGCTGCGGTCGATCAACGGTGAAAGGTGCGATTGAATAAGGCGGGCGAGCTTTCCGGCGGCTGTGCCGGGCCCCTTTGCGATCGTCTTCGCGACTTCGACGAAGTCGCCCACGCCTTGCAGGCAGACGAGCTCGAGCGCACCTTCTTTCGAGGGAAAGTAATAGTAGAGGCTCGCCTGGCGGATGCCGAGCACATCGGCAATGTCCTGGGTCGTCGCGCCGTGGAAACCGCGTTCGGCAAACACGCGTGCCGCCGCCTCGATCATTTCCGGGGCGCGCCGCCGCGGGCTCGAACGGGCACGCCGGGCTGCGGGCAGACTGACGACACCCATCTCGGTACTCCGCCGGCGAGCATCCGAACCGGTCGGCCGGACACAGGCCATTGTGTCCTGCCGGCGGTTCGATCTAGAGTTTATCTATTGATCTATAGATGACAAGACCCAGTGCGGCGATTCGGAAGTCCGCTTTACTTTTGTGGCGAGTCCGAAATGCCGACTTCTGAACCAAAGCCACACTGGAGGAATAGTTGCTATTGTCCTTCGCATCCGAAGTTCGCAAACGTGGTGCTGAACAATGTTGCGAACTTCGGAATCGGGACATTAGGTGGCTGGAGCAATCTTCATGAGCAACCATCCCGATGGGCGTCCGCCCGCCCGCGTCGATCACGTCGGCAGCCTGCTGCGGCCTGCCGCATTGCGTCACGCGTTCCGGCAACATGCCGCGGGTGAGATCGGCGACGACGCATTCGCCCGCGTGCAGGACGAGTGCATCGCCGATGTGGTGCGCCAGCAGGAGGCAGCCGGTCTTAAAGTCGTTACCGACGGCGAATTCCGCCGCGGTTCGTACTGGGGCCGCTTCGTCGAGCGCACAGAGGGGCTGGAAGTGCGTGAGGCTTTGCTCAAGTTTCGCGACGACCACGGCCATGAGGTCGACTTCACCGCGCCCTATGCGGTGGCGCCGATCCGCCGCTCCCGGCCCCTTGCCGTCGATGAATTCATGTTCCTGAAGGACGTGGCGCATGTGACGCCGAAGATCACGCTGCCGGCGCCGTCGACCATGCACTTGCTGCGGCTCCGCGATTTCGCCGATCCGGCGGTCTATGGCAACGTCGACCGGTTCTTTGCCGATCTTGTGCTGGTGTTCCGGCAGGAAATTGCCGATCTGGTTGCCGCCGGCTGCCGGTATGTGCAGATCGACGAGATTGCCATTGCGCTGCTGTGCGATCCCGGGATTCGGGCCAGCGTCGAAAGCGCGGGCATCGATCCGCGTGCTCTGGTCGATCGTTACATCGCGGCACTCAATGGCTGTGTCACGGAATGTCCGCCCGAGGTATATGTCGGCGTCCACATGTGTCGCGGGAATTTCAAAGGCCACTATCTGTCGGAGGGCGGCTACGAATCGGTCGCCGAGCAGTTCTTCGCCCAGACCAACGCCAACCATTTCCTGCTCGAGTACGACACGCCGCGGGCCGGCGATTTCGCGCCGCTGCGGTTCGTGCCGGAGAACAAGGGCGTCGTACTCGGCCTTGTCAGCAGCAAGGTGCCGGATCTGGAGAGCGTCGATACCCTGCGGCAACGCACCGAAGCGGCCGCGAAGTACATCGACCTCGACCGGTTGGCGATCGGTCCGCAATGCGGATTTGCCAGCAGTGTGGCGGGCAATCCGTTGAGCGAGGCGGACCAGTGGGCGAAGTTTCGCGTCCTGGTCGAGGCCGCCGACGCGATCTGGAAGTAGTCGCTCCGTCCACGACGGTCTCGCGCTTCGCTCGCGCCGGCGTCAGAAGCCGAACAGTGTCACGGGATTGTCGACCAGGATCTGCTCGAGAAATTACAGCGCGCTGAAATTGCCAAATGGGGCGACGTGATCAGGCCGCCAACATCAAGGTCGATTGATTCTGAGAGGCGTACGGCGCCGCCTATCGCCAGCCCCAGCCACCCCAATTTCGCTGCTGCCGCCAATCACGGCGATCGTTGTACCAGCCGTCATGGGCCCAGCCGCGCCAGGCCTCGCGCGAGTAGTAATAGCGCGGCTCCTCGCGACGTACCGCACGCGTGCGGCGTCGCGGCCGGTCGTCGTCGCGTTGCGCTGCCAGCAGTCGATCCTGGGTGTCGATGATCTTGCCCTTGGCGTTGATGCGGAAGCATTCGCTGACGCCGCCGCGCCGGGACGCGATCTCACCGGATTTCACGTCGATCGACTTGCACGACAGCATCCGCTTGGCCGCCGCCGAGGGTGGAGCGAGCACCGTCTTCGGCGTGACATCGGCCCAGACCGCTTGGATGATCGAAGCGAAGATCGGAACCGCCAGCCCGCCCCCGGTCGAGCCGCCACCAAGCGTCCGGCGCTTGCCGTCCGCGTTGTCGTAGCCGACCCAGACCGCCACGGTGACTTCGTTGGTGAAGCCGACGAACCAGGCGTCGTTCTCGTCGTCGGTGGTGCCGGTTTTGCCCGCGACGTAGGGCGCGAGAGCGGCGATCGAGCGCGCGGTACCGCGCGACAGGACGCCTTGCATGATGGACTTGAGCTGGTAGAAGGCGGCCGCGTCGACCGACTCGATGGTCACCGCATCGTCGGGCTTGTGTCGATAAATGACCTCGCCGTCCCGCTCGATCGAATCGATCACGTACGGGGTCGGGCGTCGGCCTTCGTTGGCGATTGCGGCGTAAAACGCCGCCAGATCGACCGGCCGTACCGGCTGGGCACCC
The DNA here is from genome assembly GCA_050179645.1 of Xanthobacteraceae bacterium. Lineage (GTDB taxonomy): Bacteria > Pseudomonadota > Alphaproteobacteria > Rhizobiales > Xanthobacteraceae > VAZQ01. Next base: position 13,849 of record JBFXEX010000056.1, read on the forward strand.
AGCACGAACGGATAGAAACGCATGCACTCGCGATAAATCTGTGCTTCCTGCGCGAGCTTGCAGAGGCGGTCGAGGCTCGCCTGCGGCGTCTTGTCGATGCCGCCTTCGAGCAGGTGCGCGGTCGCCAGGTTCCGCGAATTCTCAAGCGCGCGGCGCAATGTCAATGTGCCGCCGCTGCCGCCGCCGTAATTTTTCGGCGACCAGTAGTCCTTTTCGCGGGCAGGGCCAGGTCCAATCGGCGGGAGCGTGAGGTCGTCGTCGCTGACCCACGTGTTGGGTTGCAGGCCGTTGCCGAGCGCCGCCAGGTAACTCAGCGGCTTGATCGCCGAACCGGGCTGGCGCACCGCCTGGGTCGACCGGTTGAGCTGGCTTAGCGGGTAGGAGAAGCCGCCGCTCATCGCCAGAATCCGTCCGGTTTTGTTTTCCAGCGCCACCACGGTGCCCTGCACGGTGGGCCGGATCCGAAGTTCTGCACGCGCGGCCTTGCCCTTGGCTTCGGTGACGCGGACGAACACGACGTCATTCAGGACGAGCTTCCGGGCCGCGACCGCATTGTCGACGACGAGCGGTAAGATGCGGCCGTCGGCAAGCCCGACGCGCCATGTTTGGTTTTTTCTGTTGCCGGGCTTTTCTACCACCACGGCGGGCGTCCAATGCACATCATAAAGCGGCAGGCGCGCATTCGCGAGCGCCTGCTGCCAGGGAGGCTGCTTCTGCTCCAGCGATTTGGCTTCGATCCGCTGGATGGCCTTGCTCAGGTTGGCTTCGGCGCGGCGGAATTGGAGCCGGCCGGTGTTGCGTTCGTAGCGCCACAGGCCTTCCTGCAGCGTCTCCTCCACGACCCGCTGCAGTTGCGGATGAAGCGTCGAATGTAGCGAATAGGAATCGGCCGTGATCGTTTCGAGGCCTGCGAGCGACTTGGCTTCGCGGGCGACCTGATCGACGAAGTGGAACCCGGTGTCGCGGCGAGGCCGCTCGTAAGCCACCATGGTGGGCAGCTTCGGCAGGTTGCGGCTGGCCGCCGGGAGGCCTGGCGTCGTGCCATCTTCCCGCATCCGGTTCAGGACATAGGCAAGGCGCTCGCGGGCCCGGATGGGATGCCGATCGGGGTTGTAGAAGTTCGGCCCTTTGGTCAGGCCGGCGAGAAAGGCGCCCTCTTCGATCGTCAATTCGCTCGCAGATTTGCCGAAGTAACTCTCGGCCGCCAGTTCGATTCCCCAAGCGCTGCGGCCGAGATAGACCGAGTTGAGATACAACTCCAGAATTTCGCTCTTGCTGAGCGCCATCTCCACCCGTGCGGCGACGATCACTTCCCGGATTTTCCGCTCGAAGCTGAGGTCATCCCCGACCAGGAGGTTTTTCACCACCTGCTGCGTGATGGTCGAGCCGCCCTGCGGTCGCCCGGACCGGGCCAGATTGGCGATGAACGCCCGGATCAAGCCGTGTTCATCAACGCCTTTGTGCTGGTAGAACCGTTTGTCCTCCGCCGCCACAAAGGCGTTCTGCACATGCAGTGGAATGTCGGTCGGGCCGACCCAGACCCGCCGCTGGTTTTCCTCGAAGACCTCTGCGAAGCGGTTGCCCTTTTGGTCGAGCACCACGCTCGCGCCCGGGAGTTTCAGGCCCTTGAGTTTGGTATGGTCCGGCAGGTCGGCGGCGGCCTTGTTGTAGACGGCGATCACGTCGGCGAGGTCGACCGCCGAGCGTTCCACCGACTGCTGTTTGCAAAACTGCCGGTAGGCAATTTGCAAGTCCGCAAAATTGATGCCGCGGAAAGCCCTGTTCTCGCCGATCGCCTCCGGGTCGTCGAGTGCGATCGTCAGGAGTTCGTCGAAATTGATGTTTTCGACATCGAAAACCTTGAGCATATGGTTGCAGCCCCGGTGCAGGAGCTCTGCCACCTCAGCCTGGTCGCGATCCTTGTCGAATTCGGTCTTGATCTGGTCGGGCGTCGTCGTGACCTGGCTCAAAGCCAGACCGGTTGCAAAGATCTTGACGAGGATGGATTCCATTGATGTTCCCGCCGAACCTTAATCTGAGTGGAAATCTTAGTGCGATGTGCATACACCGCCGGATAGCCGCTTAATGCGGTGTTCTGGTAGGTGTTCCGGAAGCGACCTATGACGTGGTGCGACCGATTGCCTTAGCTGCGCAGCCACCCGTGCCCGTGGACAGCCGATATTCCGGCCGCTGGCTCTTCGTTTGCGGCGGCGGTGTTGCCCCGCGCGGCCAGATTGATTTCCGAGTCTGCACAAGCGCATGATCGGCACCATCGATTGATACTCAAACCTTTCGATTGCTTCGACCCTCAGTGTCAAGTCGCAATACAGGCGGCTTGGATGCAACTCGCCCCGCGGGATCGCAGTCGACAGGCGCATCGTCGGCTACGCGTTGCAAAGCTGCTGTTAACAGCCGGTGACAACATCCTGAAATGCTTTCCGACTTCCTGCTGCGATCGTGTGCGGCGTCAGTCGATGGAGTCGTCAGGCGTGCCGGTCACAAGCACGTGACTGCTGCGTCTGCTATGCGGAGGATCGGGCTTGGCATTCTCAACTGCCCGGCCAGTTGGCGGAACCGCGCTGTCACAAATCTCACATTGGATCGACCTAGTCTGTGGCTTCTCCACCGGGCGTTGAGGCTAAGGCGGTGTTCCGATCTCTCGCGGCGATGCTTGTGGCCGTTCTGTGCGGCCTGTTAGTAATGGCGATTGCAGCAGCGCAAGGCCAGAGAGTTTCGACCGTGGCGGCACTGACGGCGCGTACTGGCGCTCCCTTGGTGATCGGGCATCGCGGTGCGCCCGGCTACCGGCCCGAGCACACGCTCGCCTCTTACGAGCTCGCCATCGATCTCGGCGTCGATTTCATCGAGCCTGACTTGGTGACGACCAAGGACGGCGTACTGATCGCCCGGCACGAGAACGAAATTTCGGCCACGACCGATGTTGCGCAGAAATTTCCCGATCGCAAAACCACAAAGACAATCGATGGCAGCACCATCGAGGGGTTTTTCGCCGAGGACTTCACCCTCGCCGAGATCAAGACCCTGCGAGCGAAGGAGCGGCTGGCATTCCGCAATCAAGGCTGGAACGGCTACTACGAGATACCGACTTTCGAGGAGGTCATCGAACTTGCCAAGCGCAGAAGCCGGGAAACCAAGCGAACCATCGGAATTTACCCTGAAACCAAGCATCCAAGCTATTTCCGCTTCATCGGGCTGGCGCTCGAGCCGCCCCTGGTGAAGGCGCTCACCGCCCACGGCTATGTCGACGCCACTGCGCCGGCGTTCATTCAGTCATTCGAGGTTCAAAACCTCAAGGACTTGCGCAAGCTCACCCAGGTGCGGCTCGTTCAGCTGATGGCGCGCGAGCGGGAGCGGCCCTACGACTTCGTCGCCGCCGGTAACCGCCGCACCTATGGCGACCTGATGAAACCGGAGGGCCTCGCCGAGATTGCCGCTTACGCCCACGGCATTGGCCCGTTCAAGCGCAGCATCGTGCCGCAAGGTCCCGACCGGAAGCTGCGGAGGCCGAGCGGCTTGGTGACCGATGCGCATAGGGCCGGGCTCGTTGTCCATCCCTACACTTTCCGTGACGAGCCGGAGTTCCTTGCGTCCGATTATCGGCTCGATCCGATCAAGGAGTATCTGCAGTTCTATGAACTGGGAGTCGACGGCGTGTTCTCCGATTTCGGCGATACGGCGGTGCGCGCTCGGCTGCTGTTGCCGCGAAGCGAGCGATTTATCCATATCGACTAGAATGATCCGAAAAGCTGCGGACTCCCGAAGAGAGCGAGTTTGCGCTGACCCCGCGAAATCGGCCTGAGTTCCCTGCCGGATATCCCAGGCGCAACACCGGAAATTCCGCCTCATCATCGCGGCCGAGTTTGCGTATACTTGTCGACAGCGGCGACTCCAGGTTCCTGGGCAAGCGCATCTGGCTCATCGGGCTGTCGGCAGAACGGGAGGCTCACTTGCGGTGGAAACGGTGTTACGCGGCAGCGTTGATGCTGCTGGCGGTTTCGACCTCGGCCGGTTCGGCGGCTGAGGTTTCGTGTTTCGAGCTTTACCAGAACGCCAACGCCTCGGGTCCGGAGGGCACCATCCTGCTCAACAAGTGCACCGGCGAAACCTGGCTTCTGGTCACCGTGAATACCGGCAGCGGAAGCTCGATCGGATGGCATCCGATCCCGATCGACATGTCGTCGGGCGACGCACAGACCAAATCGGACGAGAGTGCAGAGACCGGCACTGACATGGGCTCCGCGGACTGATCCCACCGGGCAAGAGGACCGGGTTCTGCCGGACTCGCGGAGGTCGATTGCCTAAATTTTGGGTGGCAAGGCGGCGGCGTGCCTGAGGGCAGGTCGGCGGTCGCCTCGGGCAAAATGTCGCGGTGGCTGTGGTCTCTGCGGGTCATAGCGCACCAATTTCTGACATTCACCCTCTGATCGTCGGTTAGGCAATTGCCCAACATCGAGGCTCGCTGTTGCGTATTCGTTGCCCGATCCGGCGGGATCTGGTTCGAAAGTGCTGGTTCCACCGCAGAAGCGGGTTGGCACATCCATTGCAATTCGGTTTGCGACTTGCCGGCTGGGGTCTTTCCGGCACGCACAGCGATGGAGCGCGTCCCGATGTCTACGTTCGACAACCCGTTCGACTCTCAGCGTCCGTTAGTCCCGGGCTGTCCGTGCGGACGGCATCTTAACCAAGTTGATCACGAGCGCGACGCTGCGACCCGGCTGCAGTGCGCTGCGGTGGAGAGCGAAGAGAAAAGATACGAGGGTGTGGTCGCCTCGGCGGTCATGCGCTCGGTGTTTCCCAAAGACGCCGCGCGGCGCGCGTTCCTGAAATCGGTCGGGGCGTCGACGGCGCTTGCAGCGTTGTCGCAGTTCTTCCCGCTGAAGACCGCGACCGAGGTGTTCGCGCAGGGCGGCGCAATTGAGAAAAAGAACCTCAAGGTCGGCTTCATTCCGATCACCTGCGCGACGCCGATCATCATGGCCGAGCCGATGGGCTTCTATAAGAAGCATGGGCTCGACGTCGAGGTGATCAAGACTGCTGGCTGGGCCGTGGTCCGCGACAAGACCATCAACAAGGAATACGACGCCGCTCACATGCTCTCGCCGATGCCGATTGCGATCACGATGGGCGCCGGCTCCAACCCGATCCCATACACCATGCCGGCCGTCGAGAACATCAACGGCCAGGCCATCACGCTCGCCGTCAAGCACAAGGACAAGCGCGATCCGAAGTCCTGGAAGGGCATGAAGTTCGCCGTTCCGTTCGACTATTCGATGCACAACTATCTGCTGCGCTACTATGTGGCGGAGGCGGGGCTCGATCCGGACCAGGACATCCAGATTCGTGCGGTGCCGCCGCCCGAGATGGTCGCCAACCTGCGGGCCGACAACATCGACGGCTTCCTCGCGCCCGATCCGGTCAACCAGCGCGCGGTCTACGACGGAGTGGGCTTCATCCACATCCTGTCCAAGGACATCTGGGACCGCCATCCCTGTTGCGCGTTCGCGGCGTCCAAGGAGTTCGTCACCGGATCGCCGAACACTTACGCGGCGCTGCTCAAGGCGATCATCGACGCCACCGCGTTCGCAACCAAGGCCGAAAACCGCAAGCAGATCGCCCAGGCGATCGCGCCGGCGAACTATCTCAACCAGCCGGTGACGGTGGTCGAGCAGGTGCTGACCGGTACCTTTGCGGATGGGCTCGGCAACGTGAAGAAGGTTCCGGACCGTATCGATTTCGATCCGTTCCCGTGGGAATCGTTCGCCGTATGGATCATGACGCAGATGAAGCGCTGGGGACAGATCAAGGGCGAGGTCGACTACGACGGCATCGCCAAGCAGGTCTATCTCGCGACCGACACCACCCGGCTGATGAAGGAGGTCGGCCTGACGCCGCCGACCATGACGACGAAAAAGTTCGTCGTCATGGGCAAGGAGTTCGATCCCGCCAAGCCCGAAGACTACGTCAAGAGCTTTGCGATCAAGCGAGCCTGACGACATGGTATCTGCCGGGGCTGCACACATCGACGCGTATCGGCAGAGCAGGGCGACGGGATGAGTCTGCCGATCAGCTTGCGGGCCGCCGTCGTCTCGATCGCGATCTTCGTCGCGTTCATTGTGGGCTGGCACGTCGCCACGCAGGGCGGCGGGCCGGTCGCCGACATGGATCCGGAATATGCCAAGCTCATGGGCGCGACCGCGACCCAAGGCAAATCGGCGATGCCCGGCCCGCTCGACGTCGGCGCCAAGCTCTGGGAACACCTGAGGCGCCCGTTCTACGACAACGGTCCGAACGACAAGGGCGTCGGCATCCAGCTCGGCTATTCGATTGCGCGGGTGGCGATCGGCTACCTGCTGGCGGTGCTGGTGGCGGTGCCGATCGGATTCCTGATCGGCATGTCGCCGTTGATGAACCGTGCGCTCGATCCGTTCATCCAGGTGCTCAAGCCGATCTCGCCGCTCGCCTGGATGCCGCTCGCGCTCTACACCATCAAGGATTCGAGCCTGTCGTCGATCTTCGTGATCTTCATCTGCTCGCTGTGGCCGACGATGATCAACACCGCGTTCGGCGTCGCCGCGGTGCGCAAGGAATGGCTCAATGTCGCGCGAACGCTCGAGGTGGGCACCTTCCGCCGCGCCTTCACCATCATTCTGCCGGCGGCCGCGCCGACCATCCTCACCGGCATGCGGATCTCGATCGGCATCGCCTGGCTGGTGATCGTTGCCGCCGAGATGCTCGTCGGCGGCACCGGCATCGGTTACTTCGTCTGGAATGAATGGAATAATTTATCGATCACAAATGTGATTATTGCGATTTTGCTGATCGGCGTGATTGGCATGCTGCTCGACCAGATCCTCGCCCACCTGACCAAGCTCGTGACGTTTCCGGAGTAGATAAAGTGGTCGCGCGAGAAAGCAAGTCTTGGTGTTTCGGACGGTGCGTGGCATCGCGTGCGAGGCGTGCGCGAGACCGTCAATCATGACCGAGAAATTCATCTCCATCGAGGGCATCGCCAAGCGCTTCCCGGCGCCGGGCGGCCGCACCATGACGGTGTTCGAGGACCTCTGGCTGTCGATGGCGCGCGGCGAGTTCGTCTGCATCATCGGCCATTCTGGCTGCGGCAAGACCACGGTGCTCAACATCCTCGCCGGCCTCGACCTGCCGAGCGAGGGCGCCGTCATCGTCGACGGCCAGGCGATCGAAGGCCCGAGCCTCGACCGCGCCGTCATCTTCCAGAGCCACGCATTGCTGCCGTGGCGCAGCGTCATCGGCAACGTCGCCTACGCGGTCTCCTCGAAATGGCGCCGCCGCAGCCACGCCGACAACCTGGCGCACGCGCAAAAATTCATCGACCTCGTCGGCCTCACCGGCGCCGAGCACAAGCGCCCGGCCGAATTGTCCGGCGGCATGAAGCAGCGCGTCGGCATCGCCCGCGCGCTGTCGATCGAGCCGAAGATCATGCTGATGGACGAGCCGTTCTCGGCGCTCGACGCGCTCACCCGCGGCACCTTGCAGGACGAGGTGCGCCGCATCTGCGTCACCACCGGTCAGACCGTGTTCATGATCACCCACGACGTCGACGAGGCGATCTACCTCGCCGACCGCATCGTGCTGATGACCAACGGCCCGGACGCCGCGCTCGCCGAGATCGTCGACAACCCGCTGCCGAAGGACAGGAAGCGCACCGACTTCCACCGCCACCCGCTGTATTACGGCGTGCGCAACCACATCATCGATTTCCTGGTGACGCGCAGCAAGAACTTCGCCGACGGCGCCGAGGGCAAGAACTTCGACAAGCGCCACGTGCCCGTGGTGCGCCCCGGCGCGCCGATGACGGCGGTCGAGCCGGTCGCCGCCGTTGAAACGCCGCCGGCCGACTCGCCCGTCACGCGTCTTGCGTCCGGGCATTGAGCCATGCCGATGCGATCGATCACCGCTCTTTCCGTTTACCCTCCCCTGGAGGGGGAGGGTCGCTCGCCGCAGCGAAGCGCAGGCGAGCGGGGTGGGGTGAGCCTTTCGCCAACCACTTCACCCCACCCCGCCTCGCAGCCTCCGGCCGCTCGGCGACCCTCCCCCTCCAGGGGAGGGTGGGCAGCGAGACCGTTGCGCGAACTGATCTGATTATCGACCGAACACGATTGAGCCCGGGAAAGGAGACCCCCATGCAACGCGCCGCTCTCACCGAAAAGCTTCTCGACATCAAGCGCGAGAAGGGCTGGACCTGGAAACACATCTGCGACCAGATCGGCGGCATGTCGCCGGTGATGATCACCGGCGCGCTGCTCGGCCATCAGAAGCTGACCAAGCCGCAGGCCGCCAACGCCGCAAAGCTGTTCGGGCTGTCCGGCGCCGAGCAGGCGATGCTCAACGAGGTGCCGATGCGCGGGGCCGGCACGGCGATGCCGCCGACCGATCCGCTGATCTACCGCTTCTACGAGCTGGTGATGATCAACGGCCCGGCCTGGAAGGTCCTCATCGAGGAGGAGTTCGGCGACGGCATCATGTCGGCGATCGACTTCGACATGACGATCGAGCGCCAGCCGGACCCGAAGGGCGACCGCGTCAAGATCGGCATGACCGGCAAGTTCCTGCCGTTCAAGTATTACGGCGCCACCGGCAACGCCCAGGCGTACGGATTCAAGGAGGAGTGAGAGCGGGCGTTCTTCGGGCTTGTTCGGCCACTTCCGGCTTCTTCTGCGACCATCTTCGGCTTGCTCGACGCGCTTACCGCGTGCTCCGCGACCTTCTTCGCTTGAGGGCGGAGTGAGGGGCGGGCGTCCGCAGTATTTTGCTTCGCGTAGCCCGGATTTCGCCCCGCGCATCCGGGCTACGATGACTGTCCGTCACGCTCAGCGGTAGACTTCGCGCCGGTGGCCGACGGTCACCACCATCACCACGAGCCTGTCGTCCTCGATGGCCGCAACGATGCGGTAGTCGCCGACGCGGTAGCGCCAGAGCCCTTTGCGGTCGCCGATGAGCGCTTGGCCGAAACGGCGCGGGTCCCGACTGCCGGCGATGCGCTCGCGCAAACGTGTCCGCGGCCTGAACGTGGAGAACTGGATCGCCTGAGACGATTGGCGCGCAACGATTAGCAAGCGTAGCCCGGATGGAGCGTAGCGCAATCCGGGTTCTCATCAGCGGCAAGACTGGTCCCGGATTTCGCTGTGCTCACCCGGGCTACGATGCGAATCTCAGACGCCTAAACCTCTAACGTCTTCGTTTCCGACGCACTCGCGTGTGTTATTGAGCGGTACCAGAAAGCAGCTTATCAATGGTCAAAAAAATCCCGGCTACCAACCATGAACGGAGGAGTTGGACTTCCATGCACAAATTATCCTGGTCGATCGTGCTGGTCGTGGCGCCGCTCATTGTTGCGCAGCCGGCATTCGCGCAGGACTATCCGACGCGACCGATCCAGATGATTGTGCCGTTCACCGCCGGCAACGTGATCGACGTGCTGGCGCGCGCCTTTGCGTACGAGTTGAGCGGCGCGCTCAAACAGCCGGTCACCATCAACAACATTTCCGGCGCTTCCGGCATCCTGGCGCTCAATGCCGCCGCCAATGCCAAGCCCGACGGCTATACGCTGCTGTTCGCGCCGCAGGGGCAGCTCACGATCCAGCCGCACCTGAAGAAGGACCTCGGCTACACCTTCGACACCTTCAAGCCGATCTGCCAGGTGCTCGAGAACGTCTTTGCCATCATCGTTTCGCCGAAGTCGCCGATCCGGACATTTCAGGATCTGGTAGATCGGGCTCGCGCCAGGCCGGGCGTGCTTACCTGGGCGACATCCGGCACCAACACGGTGTCCGATCTGCAGATGAGCGCCCTGATCGACAAGCTCGGCCTGAAGCTCGTGCATGTGCCGTACCGCAACTACGGCCAGATGATCCAGGACACCGCCGGCGGCAACTTCGATTTCGCGGTCTCGTCGGTCGGCTCGTTCAGCGCCGATACCGTGCACATGGTTGCGTTGCTGGCGGACAAGCGCGTGCCGCTGTTCCCCGATCTAGTGACCATCGCGGAGCTCGGCTACCCGATCTCGCTGCCGGGCTTCGCCGGCCTCTTTGCGCCGGCCAAAGCACCCCAGGAGGTGCGCGACAGCTTGAGTTCGGCCTGTCCGAAAATCTTTGCGCAGCCGGCATTGCAGCAATTGATGAAGAAGGTGGGAGTCATCCCGGCCTATCTGCCGGGCGACAAATTCACCGCGCGACTGATCGAAGACAGCAAGCAGAAGGCGCAGCAGATCAAGGCCATGGGGCTCGACAAGACGCCGCGGTGAGGCAAGCAAGCGCAGGCCTACCGCACCTTCTCCATCATCCAGGCGTGATACTCGGCGCGGGTGAAGCGCCGGCCGCGCTGGCGGCGCTTCGGGGGCGGCGGCGCGCGGCTCTCGATGAAATCCATCACCGCTTCTTCCGGCGCGCGCTGGGTGTCGATGCCGGCGGCGCGCAGGCTACGCACTACTGCGCGCGGACCGGCGTCCCAGGCCTGCGGCTCGGCGCCGGCGGCTTCGGCCGGCCGCCTGCGCGACCGCGGGCGGGCGGTGAGCTTCGCCATCTTCAAAAGCTCCAGCGCCTCGGCGAGCTTGTCGGGATCGACGCTCGGGCTCGCTTCGAGTTCGCGGATAGATCGCTCCGCGAGGGCCGAGAGCCGCGCAAACAGCGTGCGCAGCTTCAGCCGCGCGCCGGCCCGCGCGCTCGGCACGGTGTCGGTCGCCCGCGGCGCAAACAGCGGCCGCTGCCATTGGCCGTCGCGGGTCCAGCGGCAGATGCTGGCGCGGCCGACCCCGGTCTTGGCCGCGACCTCACTGTACGTCAGCGTGGTTTGCTCGATTAGCCGGCGCACCGCCGCGACCTTCGCGTCGGTGTGCGGACGGCGCGAGCCGCGCGGCCGCGGGCCGACGATCGCGGCAAGACCGTCCTCCGGCGGGTCGGGCCGGGGGCCGATGCGGACAATGACGGGCGGGGGGTATCTCATATTGTGGAATATAATCCCATAATCGCGCCAGGGCAATCGCCGCCGCGGGCGCATAGGTGCATGGCCGCCGGCCCGGATTGACAGCGGGATGCCCGCGGTGTCCCGTGGGCACGAACGAATTCGCAACAACAACGCTGCCCGGAAACGCCCCAAAGGACACGGCCGAACAACCAATCGCAAGACCGCGCTTCAACACCAGCATCCCAACACAGCGCGCCGCTTCGCCGGCGCCGGTACCCGCGCCCGCATGCATCAGCCGCTCCCTCGCAAGACCTCCAGCATCCCGCCGCTGATCAAGCGCAACACGGTGTTCTTTGCGCTGTCGCAGTCGTTCATCGGCATCGGGACGCAACTCGGTTATGGCATGGGCCCGCTGATGGTGGTGTCGCTGACCGGCTCCGCCAGCCTCGCCGGGCTGACAGTCGGGCTGTTCGGCATCAGCCGGTTCATGGTGTCCTATCCGGTCGGCAAGATCACCGACACCTATGGCCGCAAGCCCGGAATCCAGCTCGGCCTCGGGATGACGCTGGTCGGTACGCTGATCGTCGGCATCTCGATGCTGCTCCACGGCATCGTCGGGCTGATCGTCGGCATGCTGATCTTCGGGATGGGCTTCAACGCCGCGCAGCAGTTGCGGGTCGCGGCGACCGACATGTATCCGCCGCGGCTGCGGGCGCTGGCGCTGGGCTTCGTCGCCGCCGGCGCGATGCTCGGCCTGCTCATTGCGCCCGGTCTGATGTGGCTGTCGGAGATCATCGCCAAGCCATACGGCCTCGAGCCGATCGCGCTGCCGTGGCTGATGATGCCGTCGCTGCTGCTGGCCGGCATGGTGCTGGTGACGTTCGTGAAGCCCGATCCGCGGGAGATCGGGATGAACCTCGAACGCTACTACCCCGATTACGTGCCGCCGCCGAAGCGGAGCCTCGCTGACAAGCCCGAGGAGTTCAGCATCGGCATGCTGCTGCGCCACACCCCGACGCGCCTCGCGATCATCTCGAACTGCGCCGGGCAGGGCAACATGGCGATCGTCATGGTGCTCACCTCGCTGGTGCTCGCCCATCATGGCCACACCCTCACGGCGATCGCGCTGTCGCACATGTTCCACGGCCTCGGCATGTTCGGCTTCACGGTGCCGATCGGCCGGCTTGCGGACCGCATCGGCCGCGAGCAGGTGATGTATCCCGGCGTCGCCATGACGCTCGTCGGCGCGATCTTCGTCACGTTCGGCTCGGAGTATTGGTCGGTGACGGTGGGGACGTTTTTGGTGGGGCTCGGCTGGGCGGCCGCCAACGTCGCCTCGACTGCGCTGATCGCCGACCTGACCGAAACCATCCACCGCGGCCGCGCCATCGGCGTGAGCGACAGCGGCGCCGGCATCATGACGCTGCTCGCCGCGGTGGTCACCGGGCCGCTGATCGAGTGCACCAGCCTGCCGGCCGCCGGCATCGCGGCTGCGGCGGTTGCCGCGGTGCCGCTCCTCCTGTTCGCGCACGCCTACGCGACGCGCCCGCGCACCGAGGATGTCTAGTAGCGCGGAATCCTCTCGGGTACATCGCGTCCTCTCCGTTCGTCCCCGCGACGGCGGGGACCCAGCGCGCGAAGCGCACGCAAGAAAAGTCTGGGTGCCCGCTTTCGCGGGCACGAACGGAGAGAGGCTATGCCGCTTTGCGTTCGGTGTTGGCGGCGCCGAGCTTGTCGAAGTCCGGCCGCTCCAGCCACCATGACACCGCGAAGCCGGTCAGCACCGCCCAGAACGGCGCGCCGATCGAGAACACCGGCACGTTGGCGACGGTAATCAGGAAGGCGACCGACGCGCCGAACGTGAAGGCGCCGTTGAACGATGTCACGAAGGCGCGCTCCAGGACCTTCAGGAAGGCGAGGCCCGCGAGCGTCGCAACGAACACCTTCGGCAGCGCCAGCGCCACCTGGGTGAAGGCGGGCGAGAACAGCCCGAACAGGATCGCCAGGATCGACGTCAGCACGCCGGCCATGTAGTGCCGCTCTTTGTCGCCGGAGCTCACCAGGATGGCATTCGCCGGCCCGGTAAAGCAGGTCGGTGCCGCGCCGACCGTCGCGGCGACGAGCGATCCGAGCCCGCATGCGGTGGTCACGGCATTGACCGGCGGCTTGTGGCCGGTCGCTTCCAGCACCGCAAACCCCTGGGCATTCTGCGCAACCAGCACCGTGATAGCGAGCGGCAGCACCAGTTCGACCATCGCGGCCCAGGAGAATTCCGGATGATGCAGCGTCGGATGAGCGAATGTCAGCTCAACGGGGCGCAGTTCGAATGCGCCGGTCCAGGCGATGGCCGCAACGCCGACGATCAGCGCGCCGATCACCGGCGGCATTAATCGTGCGACCCGTGGCATGGCGGACAACAGCAGGAAGACCGCGGTCATCGGGCCCGCGATCGCCAGCCCGTCGCGCAGCGCGAAGATCAGGTTCAGGCCGAACTGCAGAAACACACCGGCGACCATCGCCATGACGATCGGCATCGGCACCCGGCTCAGACAGGCGCGCACCCAGCCGCTCAATCCGAGCACGAACATCAGCGCGCCGGTTGCGTAGTAGGTGCCGATCACCTGCGGGAAGCTGAAATGCTCCAGCGCCTGCCCGACCAGGATCGTGCCCGGAATGGTCCAGAGGAACACCAGCGGCTGGCGATAGACGAGACAGAACACCAGCGAGATGAGGCCGTTCAAAAAGAACGCGCCGAACAGCCAGGAGGCGATGTCCGCCTCGCTGAGCTTGCCCTGCTGGGCCGCGGTCAGGACGATAGCGACCGGCCCGGTGATGGCGAACAGGAATGCGACGACGGCATTGACGACATGAATCCCGGCGCCGGCGCTCCAGAGCGTGCCGATGTCGAAGCGACGCGGTGGCGGTGGCTCGAGGAACATAGGGTCAGGCGAGGCCAAGCTCGGCAAAGGCCGACTTGTGATGTTCGGCGGCCTCCGGCGAGAAGCAGCAGAACACCACGTGGGCGACGCTGCCCGGTGCATTCGCCAGTTCGGACGCCACCGTGCCGACCGCAATTTGCGCCGCGCGATCCGCGGGGAAGCGATAGATGCCGGTCGAGATTGCCGGGAACGCGATCGACATCAGCCGGTGCGCGGCCGCAAGTGACAGCGCGGTGCGGTAGCAGGAGGCGAGCAGATCGCTCTCGCCCTGCCGGCCGCCGTTCCAGACCGGACCGACCGCATGGATAATGTGCCGCGCCTTGAGGCGGTAGCCACGGGTGATCTTGGCCGAGCCGGTGTCGCAACCGCCGAGCGTGCGGCATTCCTCCAACAGCTCCGGCCCGGCGGCGCGATGGATCGCGCCGTCGACCCCGCCGCCGCCCAGCAGCGACGCGTTGGCGGCGTTGACGATCGCGTCGAGATCGAGCGACGTGATGTCGGCGACGCAGACCTCAAGCCGCGCCGGGCCGATCTCGGCGGTCAGGAGAGGAGGGATTGCGGTGGCCATGCGAATTCCGCCGTGATGTCGTTGCGCTGGGCGATCGATCCTAACCCAACGACGTCGATGGCGACACATTTTGGGCGAACGGTTGCTCAAGCACACGGAGTCATTCCGGGGCGCGCCGAAGGCGCAAGCCCGGAATCCGTCTCGTGCATGGATTCCGGGCTCCGGCCTGCGGCCGTCCCGGAATGACGGTGGAGAGATCGGTTCGGCGGCTCGCTAGGCCACCTCGGCTTCGACCTCGTCTTCGGCGTCGATGGTGCTGTTGTGGCCGATGCTGTCGAAATTTGCATCGAGAAAGCGCCGCGTGGCGCGCTGACCGAGCTTGTGCAGCGTCTCGAAATACTGGAAGTCGGTGTTGAGCGAATGGCGTGCCGCAGGTGCGTTGCCGCTGTGGTCGAGCGCGAGACGATGCAGCCGCAGGCGGCGGAATTCGCCGTGGCCGGTGCCGCGCGGCAAGCGCCCCTCGTCGATGAACCGGTTGATGAACTCGACCGAGCGAAGTTCGGACAACAGCGAGGCGTTGAAGTTGATTTCGCTGATGCGGCTCATGATCTCGCGCGTGCGGGTCGGCACGTCGCGGCGCTGTAACGGATTCAGCTGGACGATCAGCACGTCCTCGGTGCCGGTGGTGCGCAGAAAGGGCAGGATGGCGGGATTGCCGCTGTAGCCGCCGTCCCAATAGGGCACGCCGCCGATCTCGACGGCGCGAAACAAGTGCGGCAGGCAGGCGGACGCCATGACGACTTCGGCCGTCACCTCCTCGCGGGTGAATACGCGCGGCTCGCCGGTATGAACGTCCGTTGCCGAAATGAACAGTTCGAGATGCCGCTCGCGGCGAATGACGTCGAAGTCGACGAAGTGATTGATCAGGTCCTTGAGCGGGTTGATGTTGAGCGGGTTGAGATCGTACGGCGACCAGAACCGCGACAGCGCGCCGAACCACAGGCCCTGGCGCGGCACGAAGGAAAACAGCCGGTCGGCCACGCCCCGCTGCAGGTCGGGCAGATGGCCGTTGCTGCTCACCGCGCGCCAGAACTCCGCGAGCCGGGCGCGCGCTTCCTCCGGCCCGCCGCGGGCGAGACCGTCGGCCAGCATGACCGCATTGAGCGCGCCGGCGGACGTACCCGAGATGCCCTCGATCTTGAGCCGGCCGTCGGCGAGAATCTGGTCGAGCACGCCCCAGGTGAAGGCGCCGTGCGCGCCGCCGCCCTGCAGGGCGAGGTTGATCCGCTTGCGGCGGCTGGTCGAAATCATCGCCGGACGCTCGTGGGCGGCAGCCGGCGGACGGGTACCTGCCCGCCGCGCGGTCGTGTAAAGATGTTGCAGCAGCATGGGGAACATGCGTCTTTCCAAGCTGTGGATTCGCCCCTCGCCGGGAATGTGGGGGACTGAATGCTGCATTGCAATATGATTCTTTTGGTAGTGCAACAAGTGCAGCAAATTTGGACGTTTCGGACTAGATTGAGGCATGGCGAAAGCGAAACCAGCACGCGAGGAACGCCCGTTTCGGCCGGTTTTCCCCGCGCCGGATCACGACCACGAGCGCTGCAGCAACGACGCGATGGCGGTCGCGGAAGCCGTCTGCCTGGAACGCGGGCAGCGCCTGACGGCGATTCGGCGCAAGGTGCTCGACGAACTGCTCGGCAGCCACAAGCCGCTTGGCGCGTATGAGATCATCGACCGTCTGGCGCGCCGGGGAGCGCGTCCGGCACCGATTACCGCTTACCGCGCGCTGGAGTTTCTGCGCGAGAACGGCCTCGTTCACCGCATCGAGAGCCGTAACGCGTTCATCGCCTGCGTGCACAATCATCCGGCCGGCGAACTGGTGGTGTTCCTGATCTGCGAACATTGCGACGCGGTCGGCGAGGCCTCATCCGCCGAACTGGCTGCATCGCTCTCGTCCGCGGCGGGCGCCGCCGGCTTCGTGCCCAAGTCGCCGGTCATCGAAATCACCGGCGTGTGCTCGCATTGCCGCGAGCGGTGATGGCGATCGGTCGCGGTGTGACACTGCAAGCGGGACGCTCCGCATGAAGCAGGACGTCTCGTCGGTGGCCCGACCGCTCGATGCCGCGGCAGCATTGCTGGCGGTCGTGTTGTGTTTGAGCTGGGGCTTCAATCAGGTCGCGGTCAAGCTTGCGTTGCATGACATTCCGCCGCTCATCCAGGCGGCGTTTCGCTCCACCTTCGGCGCCCTGATGGTGGTCGCCATCGCGCGCATGCGCGGCGTGAAGCTGATGGAGCCGGATGGCACGCTGTGGCCCGGCCTGATCGCCGGTGTGCTGTTCGGACTGGAATTCCTGCTGATCTATCGCGGGCTCGTCTGGACGACCGCGAGCCGGACGTCGCTGTTCCTCTATCTCGCACCGTTTGTGGTGGTGATCGGTGCGCGCTGGTTCCTGCCGGGCGATCGCTTCGACCGCTGGCAGTGGGGTGGCTTGCTGCTCTCGTTCGCCGGTCTCGTGGTCGCATTCGGCGTACCGACGCCCGGCGGCAATCCGCGAGAATTGATCGGCGACGCGATGATCGTGCTCGCCGCGGTGGCGTGGGGCGCGACCACGCTGCTGGTCAAGGCCTCGAAGCTCGTGCATGCGCCCTACGAGAAGACGCTGCTCTACCAGTTGCTGGTCTCGGCGCCGATGCTGGCGTTCGCGGCCGAACTGTTCGGCGAACGCGTCACCGCGCAGCCTTCCGCCATCGCGGTGGGCTCGCTGTTCTACCAGACCTTCTGGGTTGCGGGCTTTACGTTCCTCGCCTGGTTCGCGCTGGTCCAGCGCTACTCGGCGAGTCGGCTTTCGGCATTCACGTTTCTCACGCCGCTGTTCGGGGTCGCAGCCGGCTATCTTGTTTTGTCCGAGCCGCTGACGCCGGCCTTCGCGGCGGCCGTTGCGCTGGTGATCGCCGGCCTAGTGCTGGTCAACCGGCCGCGTTAGCGCCGCGACGCAAATCACGTTGCTGCGAGCAGATCACCTGCGCGCGCAGGGCCGATGCGCTGCAGTCATCTCGACGCTGCGGCGCCGCACCGCTATGACAGCGCGACCATTCAAGGAGTCTTGCGATGATCGACTTGTATTACTGGACGACGCCGAACGGCCATAAGATTACGATTTTTCTCGAAGAGACCGGACTGCCGTACAAAATTTTCCCGATCAACATCGGCAAGGGAGAACAATTCCAGCCGCACTTTCTGAAGGTCTCGCCGAACAACCGCATTCCGGCGATCCTCGACCATGAGCCGAAGGGCGGCGGCGCCCCGATCTCGGTGTTCGAGACCGGCGCGATCCTGTTCTATCTCGGCGAGAAGACCGGACAGTTCCTGCCGACCGAGCCGCACAAGCGCTACGACGTCATGCAGTGGCTGTTCTGGCAGATGGGAGGGCTCGGGCCGATGGCCGGGCAGAACAACCATTTCCGCAACTACGCGGTCGAGAAGCTGCCGTACGCGATCAAGCGCTACGAGGACGAGACCAACCGGCTCTACGGCGTGATGAATAAGCAGCTCGCGGACCGACCGTTCCTCGCTGGCGACTATTCGATTGCCGACATGGCGAGCTATCCGTGGATCGTGCCGTGGGAACGCCAGGGCCAGAACCTGTCCGACTTCCCGCATCTCAAGCGCTGGTTCGAGACCATCGAAGCGCGTCCGGCGGTCAAGCGGGCTTATGCGAAGGCAAAGGAGATCAATCCGAATCCGGGTATCCGTACACCCGAGGAGCGCGCCATCCTGTTTGGCCAGACCGCCGCGGTGGTGCGGTGATTGCGGCCCAGGAGCGGCGCTCTCGCGTTCGTCATACCCGGGCTTGACCCGGGCATCCATCGAGAAAAAGAAGCGCTTTGTGCGAAGAAGAATGGATTGCCGGGCCAAGCCCGGCAATGAGAGCGGATAGGTCGGAAAACGCTTGCGCTACTGCTGCACAATCACCTTGGTGCCGACCGGCACGCGCTCGAACAGATCCATGATCTCCTCGTTGACCAGGCGGAAGCAGCCGGACGACACCGCGTGTCCGATGGTTTCGGGCGCGTTGGTGCCATGGATACGGTAGATCGTGCTGCCGAGATAAAGCGCGCGGGCGCCCATCGGATTGCCGGGACCGCCGGCCATGAAGCGTGGCAGGTAGGGCTGCCGCTTGATCATTTCCGGCGGCGGCGTCCAGTCCGGCCACTCCGCCTTGCGGGTGATCTTGAGCAGGCCGTTCCATTGGAAGCCGTCGCGTCCGACGCCGACGCCGTAACGCAGCGCGATGTTGTTGGGCTGGATCAGGTAGAGAAAACGGCGCGAGGTATCGACGATGATCGTGCCGGGCGGCTCGTTGCTGCGGTAGGAAACCGGCTGGCGCTGATAAATGTCCGGGAGGCGCACGTTGGACGACGGCACCCGGCCGGGTTCCGCATCTTCGATCGTCGGCGCCGTTACGCGCAGATTCTGCGGCGTGCCGTATTGCGCGTGGCTCGCGCTTGACAGCAGCAGCACCGCGACAATTCCAACCACAGCGTATTTCAAACGCACTGCCATCGTTCCATCTCGTGTCGGAAATCGAAAGAGCGGATCCACGATCGAGGCCGGATCATGGCCCAGAGCCTGGCGGGGGTTCAACCCGCAAAGACCCTTACTGCGCGGCGAGAATGAGGGGATTGTGTGGCTATCGCTCGGCACGCGGCCCGTCGCGATTGGCGGATTGTCGCCCCCGCCGAAGGCATTCCTGCTAAATCGTCGTCCGAGGGTCGACCTCGCAGCCCGTCGGTTGATGATTGGCCGCGCGGACATATTGCGCAGCGATCCACGGAAGCTTTTCGACCAGGATAAAGACCTTCTTCATCGGCTTCGGCAGGAACATCGTGGCGCCATAGATGCGCGTCCAGCGCTGGGTATGCTCCGTCAACGGGCGTTCGCGCTTCTCCCATTCGATCATGGCGCTTTCGATCGTCGGTGCGTCCTGCAACGCCGCCGCGAGACCGAGTGCATTCATCATCGCATGGCCGGCGCCCTGCGCCAGGTAGGGCGGCATTGCGTGCGCGGCGTCACCGAGCACCGCAATCCGCCCGCTGGACCAGTGCTTCAAGTGGATGGTCTGAAAATGCGCCCAATGCGACTGCGGCCAGTCCGCTTCGTCGCGCATCCGGACGAACAAGTCGCGCATCGTCGGGAACGAGCGCGCCCAGACCGCAGGATCGATGGGCGATGTTGCGGCTGCAGTGTCGCGCGTCGTGCAGGTCAGCAGCACGTAGTATTCGCCTCTGGTCACCGGACAATAAAGCACGCGCCGCTTATCCGCCCAGGCCTCGATCATCACGGTGCCGTTGCTGTCGTCCGCCGCGATCTCCTCCGGCCGGCGCGGGATCGTGATACGGACGCCGCAGTCGCGGCCCCAGATGCGCCGGGCAAGGAGGCCGTGCGCATCGCGGATCGTCGAGTTGATGCCGTCGGCGGCCACGATCAGATCGGCCGGGAAGCGTTGTCCGTCTTCCAGCGTGATCGCGCCTGCAGGATCGGCAGACTTCACCGGCGAGTTGAAGCGGATGTCGGCGCCCGCCTCCTGCGCGCGCTCGGCCAGCAGCGCAATGATGTGCTGCCGGTCGATGCGATAGGGGCTGCGCACGGTCTTGCGGGTCATGACGACGCGGCCGCTGGCGTCGACGGAGTCGCGCCGATCGATTTTCATGCCGCCGGCCAGCACGCGATCCAGAATGCCGAACGTCGCGAAAATGCGTGCCATGTTGTTGTGAATGGCGATGCCGTAGCCTTCGCCGCGCAACGTGTCCCGCCGCTCGTGGACGCGCACCGTCCAGCCGCGCCGGCGCAGCGCGATGGCGGCAACGAGTCCGCCGAATCCCGCGCCAACGATCTCAGCGTGACCAGGTTGCATCGGCTACCGATCGAGCCTACGCCGGCACCGGTCGCTGCTTGAGTCGCTCGAGTTGCGGACGGTCGCCCTCGGCTTTGCCGGTGATCGGCGGACGCGGCAGCCGCGATGGCCCGGACTCCATGGTGAAGGTGTAGTCGAGCGTGTACCACGGCGCCTTGACGCCGGCCGCCGGCGGCGTGCCGCTGTCGTGGCGGATGAAGTTGCCGATCAGGTGACGGGTGACGCCGAATTGCGAGTCGGTCTCGAGATTGGGATCGTCCGGCACGTAGACCTGCGAGACCAGCGTCTTGAAGCCCGCCTTCTCGGCCAGGAGATGCAGGTGCGCCGGGCGCATGTTGTGGCGGCCCTGCTTGCGCAGCAGATCGCCGGTCGGGCCGTCGACCGGGATCGGATAGCCCGACGGCTTCACGCTGCTGAAACTGACATGGCCGTTCGTATCGGTGGTGAACTTGCCGCGCAGGTTCATGTCGGCCTGCGCCGGGTCCTGGTTCTCGTAGAAGCCCTCCGGCGACGACTGCCAGATGTCGACCACCGCGCCTTCGATCGGCTTGCCGCTCTTGTCCTTGAACCAGGCGTCGACGAACAGCGCCGGGCCGGGCGTCGGCGAGCGCACGATCGACCCGCCGTTCGGCGTCACCGGCGAATGCTCGCGCCAGAACGGCCCGAGCAGGTTCTGCGCGGTTTCGGTCTGGCCGTTGTCGCCGTTGTTGAGGAGGCAGATCAGCGTCGAGAAGCCGAGCGCGCCGGCCATCAGCACGCCCTCGTTGTGGGTCTCGTTGGTGTGCTTGCCGATCGCCACGAG
>JBFXEX010000057.1:0-34926 GCA_050179645.1 Xanthobacteraceae bacterium
TCGCGCCGAAGAGAACTGGCACCCAGCCGCCATCGAGCAGCTTGAGGAAGTTCGCCGACAGGAACGTCACATCGACCAGGATCAGCGGCGCGATCACCAGCAGGACCCGCCACAACGGCCAGTGCCAGAGCTTCCACACCACGATGAAAGCCAGCAGTCCGTCCACCACCATGGTGGTGGCGACCGCGATGCCATAGGCCGATGCCAGATTGCTCGAGGACTTGAACAGGCCGACCAGCAGCAGCACGCCGATCAGCAGCAAGAGGGTGACGCGGGGAATGTAGATTTGGCCGACATGGGAGGCGGAGGTGTGCTGGATCGCCAGGCGCGGCAGCAGACCGAGCTGAATGGCCTGGCGGACCAGCGAATAGGCGCCGGTGATGACCGCCTGGCTGGCGATCACGGTGGCCGCCGTCGCCAGCACCACCATCGGCAGCAGAACCGACTCCGGCACCAGGCGGTAGAACGGATTGGCGATGGCCACCGGATTGGCGAGGACCAGGGCACCCTGCCCGAAGTAGTTGATCAGGAGCGCCGGCAAGACCACCGACAGCCATGCAGTCTGGATCGGCTTGCGGCCGAAATGTCCGAGGTCCGCGTACAGCGCTTCGCCGCCGGTCACGACCAGAAAGATGGCGCCCAGCGTCACCAGGCCGATCTCGCCGTGTTCGTAGACGAAACGGATCGCGTGCAACGGGTTGATGGCCATCAGCACGCCGGGGTCGTCGCTGATGTGCAGCAGCCCCGCGAGCGCGATGGAAGCGAACCACACCAGCATCACCGGCCCGAAGAAGGCCGCAACCTTCGCGGTGCCTCGGCGTTGCACGGCGAACAGCCCGAACAAAATGGCGATGGTGAGCGGGACGACGTAGTGTTCGAAGGCGGGCGATGCCAGCGTCAGCCCCTCGACCGCC
The DNA here is from genome assembly GCA_050179645.1 of Xanthobacteraceae bacterium. Taxonomy (GTDB): domain Bacteria; phylum Pseudomonadota; class Alphaproteobacteria; order Rhizobiales; family Xanthobacteraceae; genus VAZQ01. Next base: position 915 of record JBFXEX010000057.1, read on the forward strand.
GACAGCACCGAAATTGCCGGGGTGATGACCGAGTCGCCGAGAAACATCGCGGCGCCGATCACGCCGAGCATGAACACCAGCGTCGTGCGCCGTCCCAGCGCGCGCGCGGCGAGTGCGGTCAGCGACAGCGTACCGCCCTCCCCGTTATTGTCGGCACGCAACAGAATCAGCACGTATTTGATCGTGACGACGATGATCAAGGCCCACAGGATCATCGAAAGAACGCCGAGCACCACGCTTCGCGTCGCCGGACCGTCCGGATCGGCAGCCATCACGGCTACGCGGAACGCATAGAGCGGGCTCGTTCCGATGTCGCCATACACGACGCCGACGCTCCCGAGCGCCAGCGTCCAATAACTCGCCTTGCCGTGCGAGTGGTCGTCCGTTGGGACGGCCGGCAATCCGGTCTTTTCGGCCGTGGTTTTGCTCATCGATAGAGTCGGTCCCGACCGTGCCCCAGAAAGGCGCGACTTATATCACCGCTCAATTGGAGGCAACATGTCCCAAGCGATAACTTGACCGGCCCCTTGACTTTGGTCCGGAACCTTCCCGCTAGATTCACCCGGCCTCAGTCATCGCTCGGCGGCGCGCGTTTCACGCCGCGAGGTTGCCGTACTCTTCTTTGAGCAGCCCCAGCCGCGCGAACATATCGCGGTCGGAGACGACAAACAGCCGCGCGGTGCCGCCGGTGCTCTTGTGCACGATCCGGTTGCCCTGCGGCAGCGTGAAGATATCGCGCTTGCGCCACGCTACGGTCTTGCCGCCGACCTCACTCTCGCCTTCGCCCTCGATGACGCAGCAGACCGAGTTCGCATTGGTGCGGAACGGCAGGGTTGTCATGCCGGGATCGAGCTGGACCAGGAAGGAGTCGATCAGTTCCATCGCCGTGCCGCCGGTGAGCGGATTGACGTAACGGACACGGCGAGAACCGTCGCGCGCGAGCGGCGCCGCCGCGACCGCCGCCGCAACCGGGCCGTAGGGATAACGGAACACCGGCGAGTAGGCCTTGGTCGTGTAGGTCACGTCCGGCAGCACACTTGCCGCCGCGAAGGCGTCGTCCGGCACGGTCTCGGGCGGCTCGCCGACCGGGCCCGGCTGGAACGCGCCGGTCCCGAGGTAATGGTGCAGCGGCACGTCGAGCGCATCGAGCCAGATGATCGGCCCGGTGCCCTCGTGCACATGTTCGTGCCAGGTCCATGCCGGGGTGAGCACCAGGTCGCCCTCGTCCATCCGGCACGGCTTGCCGTCGACGACGGTGGTGGCGCCCGATCCTTCGAGCACGAACCGCAGTGCGTTCATGCTGTGGCGATGCGGCCGCGCCTTTTCGCCCGGCAGCAGCACCTGGAGGTTGGTGCAGATGGTCTTGGTGGTCTGCCGCCACTCGTAGTCGTCGTTGCCGGGCGGAATGAGCTGCAGCACGCGCCGTTCGATCGCCTCCGGCGAGGCCACCTTGATCGCACCGGCAATCAGCGGCCGGATCTTCTCCCACGACCACAGGTAGGACTGCTCCGGCGGGGCCGGCGGCCGGTGCGCGAACTTGTTCTCCCACAGCGGCGCCATGGCGGCGTCTTTCCAGGCCTTGCGGAGGTCATCGATCTCGGCGGTCGTGGCGGTAGCGGACACAACTGAAGCAGACATGGGTCGCGGCCTTTCGGAAAGCGCGGAATATGGGGCAACTCTAGTTTGAGTCCGTATGCTGTCAATCGCGGGCACCGTTATAGCGAGCCTGCGTTCCGTTGCGGCCGCAGCGCAGCGTTGCGGTACGCCCACGACCGCTCGATTGACTGGCAGGCTTGCGGTCCTATAGTGGCCGCGAATTCGAGTTCCATCACACATCCTCCACGCGAGGACGGGAGCGCGTTGCCACATGCAGTTCGGTGTGCAGTTCTTTCCAGCCGTCGATCATACCGACAAGAGCGCTGCCGACTACTTTGCCGAGTCGCTGGATATCGTCGAGGAAGGCGAGAAGCTCGGCTTCACCCATGCGCGCACGGTCGAGCACTACTTCAACCGTTACGGCGGCTACAGCACCAACCCGATCGTATTTCTCAGCGCCGCCTCGCAGCGTTCCAAGACCATGCGGCTGGTTACCGGCGCGGTGCTGCCGGTGTTCAATCATCCCTTCAAGCTCGCCGGCGAGATCGCGATGCTCGACGGCATTTCGAACGGCCGAGTCGACATCGGCTTTGCACGGGCGTTTCTGCTGCACGAATTCCGCCGGTTCGGCATTTCACCCGACGAGTCTCAGATCCGGTTCCGCGAAGGCCTGGAGCAGATCGAGCTCTTGCTGACGCAGGAAAGGGCCACCCACAAGGGCCAGTTTCATTCCTTCGAGGACGTCACCTCGCTGCCGCGCCCGACGCAGAAGCCACGTCCGAAGTTCTACATCGCCGCCACGCAGACGCCGGAGTCCTTCGAGTTCGCCGGCCGCAAGGGCTATTCGCTGATGGCGATCCCGATCGGGCCAATCAGCGGGCTGCTCGACCTCTACCGCAAATCGTGGCGCGAGGCGGGACACCCGGGCGACGGCGAGGTCATGGTGGCGTTTCACATGTTCTGCCACGAGGATCCAAAGCTCGCGCGCGAGATCGCCCGGCCGCCGTTCGAAGAATATTTCCGCGCGCTCAACGAAGCGACGGGTGACTGGGAGCGCGGCACGTCGAAGGACTACCGCAACTACGACACCTCGATGCGGCGCCTGCGTTCGTTCACGCTCGACGGACAGATCGAAGCGGGCGGCGCCTGGGTCGGTACGCCGGACGAGATCAAGGCGACCATCCGCAAGGCGATGGGCGCGATCGGCAAGTTCGAGCACGCCTCGCTGCAGATCAATTTTGGCAATATCGACGTCCGCGACGCGCTGACGTCGATGCAGTTGTTCTCCCGCGAGGTGATGCCGGAATTTGCCGATGCGGCCGGAGCACAGCAGGCCCTCGCTGGCGCGAAGTAAGCTGCTCTGTAGGGTGGGCAAAGGCGCGATCCGAGCATTCAGTTGCGCGCACCGAACAGGGGAGCGCCGTGCCCACGCGTCACGCGTGCGACATCCGCGTGGGCACGGCGCGCTCCGCACCACTGCTCAAAACGGCACAGACGCGTCATGCGCGCCTTTGCCCACCCTACAACCTTTCGCCGACGCTCCGGCTGCGCTATCTCAGAGGCGAACAGCGACAAATCGATCTTAGGGAGAGAACCATGCGCCAGATCGGCCATTTCATCGGCGGCAAGGAAGTCGCGGGCATGTCCGGGCGCACCGGCGACGTGTTCAATCCCAACACCGGAGAGGTGCAAGCCAAGGTCGCGCTCGCCAGGCATTCCGAGGTCGAGCACGCCATCGCCAATGCTGAAGCTGCGCAGCCCGCCTGGGCGGCCACCAACCCGCAGCGCCGCGCCCGCGTGCTGTTCAAGTTTCTCGAACTGGTGCAGAAGGAGTTCGACAGCCTGGCGATGCTGCTGTCGTCCGAGCACGGCAAGACCATTCCGGACAGCAAGGGCGATATTCAGCGCGGACTTGAGGTGGTGGAGTTCGCCTGTGGCATTCCGCACCTGATGAAGGGCGAGTACACTGAGAGCGCCGGCCCCGGCATCGACCTCTATTCGGTCCGCCAGCCGCTCGGGGTCGTCGCCGGCATCACGCCGTTCAACTTTCCCGCCATGATCCCGATGTGGAAATTCGCCCCGGCGCTGGCCTGCGGCAACGCCTTCATCCTCAAGCCGTCGGAGCGCGACCCGTCGGTGCCGATGCGGCTCGCCGAACTGCTGATCGAGGCCGGGCTGCCGCCGGGCGTGCTCAATGTCGTCAACGGCGACAAGGAGGCGGTGGATACGCTGCTGACCGATCCGCGCATCCAGGCGGTCGGCTTTGTCGGCTCGTCGGCGATCGCCGAGTACATCTATTCGACCGGCACGGCGCACGGCAAACGCGTGCAGTGCTTCGGCGGCGCCAAGAACCACATGGTGGTGATGCCGGATGCCGACATGGATCAGGCGGTCGATGCGCTGATCGGCGCCGGCTATGGCTCGGCGGGCGAGCGCTGCATGGCGATATCGGTCGCGGTACCGGTCGGCCAGAAGACCGCGGACCTCCTGGTCGAGAAGCTCATCCCGCGGGTCGAGAGCCTCAAGGTCGGTCCTTCGACCGACCCGCAGGCCGACTACGGCCCGATGGTGACGCGCGCGCATCTCAACAAGGTCAAGGAATACGTCGATCTCGGCATCAAGGAAGGCGCCAAGCTCAAGGTTGACGGCCGTAACTTCAAGCTGCAGGGCTACGAGAATGGCAATTTCATGGGCGGCTGCCTGTTCGATGAGGTGACGCCCGAGATGCGCATCTACAAGGAGGAGATTTTCGGCCCGGTGCTGTCGGTGGTGCGCGCCAAGGACTACGAGGACGCGCTGCGGCTTCCCTCCGATCACGACTACGGCAACGGCGTCGCGATCTTCACCCGCGACGGCGACACCGCGCGCGATTTCGTCAACCGCGTGCAGGTCGGCATGGTGGGGGTGAACTTCGCGATTCCGGTCCCCCTCGCCTACCACACCTTCGGCGGCTGGAAGCGCTCGGGCTTCGGCGACCTCAACCAGCACGGCCCGGATTCGATCCGGTTCTACACCAAGACCAAGACCGTCACGTCGCGCTGGCCGTCCGGAGTCAAGGAAGGCGCCGAGTTCGTCATCCCGACGATGCGATGAAGCCGCCGGTGCGCGAGCGCGCTACGCGATGCAGGTGCGCGCGTCGTTGACGCTGGCCCGGCCGCACTGGCAGCGCAATTGCCGGCCGACCACCGCGATCGTGACGCTGGTGATGCGATTCTTCTGGATCATCACATTGCACAGCAACGCGGCGGTGGGGCCGTCGCCGTTCACCTGAAGCTTGGCGGTGCCGACCTTCTGGCGCAGCACGGCGGTGCCGTTGCGGATCGGCTCGAGCCTGGTCGTGTCCAGATAGAGCGGGGTGGCGATCGTACTCGGAACAAGCTTGATCTCGACATAGCCGACGCTGGTGTTGACGTTGCAGGCCGAGAGGGCGAGCGCCATGCCCACCGCGAGCATCGTCCGCACGACGACACGCCGGCCGGCGGGCGACCGCATGCTCAGGCTCCGGGTGACTTCAGCGTCGTCAGCAGCTTCTTGAGCTTGTCGGAGGCATCCTTGATGCCGTCGGTGAGCCCGCGAATCACCTCCAGCGCCTTCTCGTGCTCGCGCACCTGCAGCAATTCGTCGATGAAGTCCTCGTTGGTCTGCAGCGTGCGCAGCAGATCGGCGAAATCTCTGCGGGCTCGTTCAAGCTCGCGGATCGCGCCTTCGGTTCCGGTCTTCAGTTCGCGCCAGCGTTCGACCAGGTACTGGCGATCTTCCGGCTTGTAGCGCGTCTCCTGGTCGAGCGCCTTGAGCTTGTCCTCGGCGCGCTTGAGCGCCTTGTTGCCGAGCTCGACTACGGTGCCGTTGTCGGCGACCGCGCCCAGCAGCGTTGCGACATGGCCGCGCAGGTCTTCGATCTCCTTGCGCGCCGCCTCGGCGTTGTCGAGGCGTCCCATGGACTGCGCGCCCTCGTCGATCTTTTTGCTCAGATCGGAGAACGTCTTCTTGAGTTCGCTGAGCTGGCGGGAAAACTCTTCGTCCGCAGTCCGCGGTTCGGTCGCACTATTATCGGCCGGAGGACGCTCCGCCGGGCTCTGCGCCGACACCGGCGTGACCGGCACCGCCAACAAGACCGCGGTGACAAGCACACCCGGCAACAGAACGCGCATCCGGCTTCCAGCAAGGACGGGACTCATGAATTCAACCCTCGCAAATGGGGCATCTCGACCGCAACTACCCCGCCATACTAGGGCGGAAGTGCGGCCGCTGCAGCCCTCGCACAGCGCCGCTCAACGGATATAGTGCGGCCGGAACTCCCGGCAAGAAAGGCGACATCGATGGCCGAATACCAGCTCTACTGCTTTGCCCAATCCGGCAACGCTTACCGCGACGCGCTGATGCTCAATCTCATCGGTGCCGACTGGGAACCGATCTATGTCGACTTCTTTGCCAAGGGCGAAACCCGCACGCCCGAGTATCGCACCAACGTCAACGAGATGGGCGAAGTGCCGGTGCTGGTGCACGGCGCGAAGAGACTCAGCCAGTCGGGCGTGATCCTCACCTATCTTGCCGACCATACCGGCAAGTTCCGTCCGGAAGGCGAGGACGAGCGGCTCGAAGCGCTGCGCTGGATCATCTTCGACAATCAGAAGGTCAACGGCTTCCTTGGGCCGTATCGCTTCCTGCGCAACTTCGCCAAGCCCGCCGGCGACCCCGCCGTGATGGCGTTCCTCAAGGCCCGCATCGAAGGCAATCTGGCGATCGTCGACAACCGTCTCGCCGGGCGCTCCTACATGCTCGGCGACCGGCCGACCATCGCCGACCTGTCGCTGGTCGCCTACATGTACTATCCCGCCGACGAATTCGGCTTTGACATCGCGGCGCAATACAAGAACATCGGCGCCTGGCTCGACCGCATCAAGGCACTGCCGGGCTGGAAGCATCCCTACGACCTGATGCCGGGCTATCCGCTGCCGGCACGGTGATCTCCGGCCCTCACCGCGCGGTCAAGCCGCCATCGATGACGAACTCCGCGCCGGTGACGAAGCCGGATTCGTCCGACAGCAGATAGATGCACATCGCGGCGACTTCGGCCGGCTCGCCCAGCCGCCCGAGCGGGATATCGCGCATGAGCTGGCCGCGGGCGATGTCGGGGCGCTTGGTCTGCGCCAGGATGTCCTCGACCATCGGCCCTTCGAGAAATGCCGGATGAACCGAGTTGCAGCGCACCTGCGGGCGCAATCGCGCGCCGTGGAGCGCCACCGACTTGCTCAAGAGCCGTACCCCGCCCTTGGAGGCGTTGTAGGCCGCGAGATTGTGGCCGCCGACAATGCCGGAGATCGACGACAGGTTGACGATCGAGCCGCCACCGCGCTTCAGCAGCGGCAGGGCGTGCTTGCAGCCGAGAAACGTGCCGTCGAGGTTGACGGCGAGCACGCGCCGCCACGTCGCATAGTCGGTGTCCTCGACGGTGCCGAGGAAGGCGATGCCGGCGGCGTTGACGAGGCCGTCGAGGCGTCCATGCATGCGCTCGACTTCGGTGAGGACGCCGATCCAGCTGTCTTCGGACGTAACGTCGAGCGCATGCGCGATGCCCTCGCGCGGCGCAAGATCGGTGGCGATCGGCCGGCCGCCCTCGCGGGTCACCGCATCCGCGACCGCACTGCCGATCGCGCCGGCGGCGCCGGTGATCAGCACGATCTTGTCCTGGAGACGCGGCATCGAGTAGGCGGCCTTCCTGCGACCGGCGCGCGTCGTCAGTTGAGACGAGCCGGACGCTCGGGATCAGCTGGTGGCTCGGTTGGCCCTTGCGGCCCAGCCGGTTTATCCGTCGATCCGGTTGCGATGGCGCTCGCATGTGCCGGCGCGGCGTTCGCGGCCGCCCACTTGCGCTCGTTGGCCCGGTAAGACATCCAGCCGAACGGCAGGCTCGCCAGATAGATCAGCGTGCCGATGGTGAGCACCCACCACGGATAGGCGACGAGCAGCGCGAAAAACAGCACGACAAAGACGAACACCGGCAGCACCATTTCGGGCGCCACCCGTTTGCCGACCCGCTTGCCCGAGAACACCGGTATCCGCGACACCATCAGAAACGCGATCGCCAGCGTATAGACGAAGACCAGCGGGGCGATCCGCGCGGCGCCGGACAGGAAATACAGATAGATCGGCAGCAGCACCGCGATCGCGCCGCCCGGCGCCGGCATGCCGGTGAAGTAGTTGCCGGTCCAGGGCGGCCGGTTCGGATCGTCGATCATGACGTTGAACCGCGCGAGCCGCAGCCCGGCGCAGATCGCAAACACCATGGCGGCGATCCAGCCGGCATTGCCCAGCTCCTGCAGGCCCCAGAAATAGAGGATGAGGGCCGGCGCCACGCCGAAGTTGACGAAGTCCGCGAGGCTGTCGAGCTCGGCGCCGAACCGCGACGTGCCCTTGAGCATGCGCGCCAGGCGACCGTCCACGCCATCGAGCAGCGCGGCGAATACGATCGCCGCCACCGCCCATTCAAGCTGGCCCTCGATCGCCAGCCGCATGGCGGTAAGGCCGGCGCACAGCGCGAGCAGCGTAATCAGGTTCGGCAGCAGCGTCCGCACCGGAATTTGCCGGAGGCGGCGGCGCATCTGCTCAGGGCGGGCGGGATCGAAGGGCGATAACGGCATGACAATGAATATAGCGCGGAGTTCCCGGCGCCGCCACGAGAAATACGATTAACCCTTGTTCATCAGATCGTTAACTCACCCGGTAGGTCAGTTGCGGATTGACCGCGCGCAGGTCTGCGATGATGGTCTCGCCGGCGATGGCGGTCTGGCCTTCGGCCACCAGGGCCTTGGCGCCCTCGGGCAGGTAGACGTCGACCCGCGAGCCGAAGCGGATCATGCCGATGCGCTCGCCGGCGCCGACGGTCGCGCCTTCGCGGACAAAGCACAGGATGCGGCGGGCTATGAGCCCGGCGATCTGCACGACCCCGACCTTCCCTTTGGTCGTCGCGATCACGAACCCGTTGCGTTCGTTGTTCTCGCTCGCCTTGTCGAGGTCGGCGCTGACGAAGGCGCCCTTGTGGTAGGCGATTCGCTCAATCTTGCCGACGACCGGGCTGCGGTTCACGTGGCAGTCGAACACGCTCATGAAGATCGAAATGCGCGTCAGCGGCCGGTCGCCGAGGTAGAGGTCGGCGGGCGGTACGGCATTGGTGATGCGGCTCACTCGGCCGTCGGCCGGCGCCACGACGATGCCTTCGCGCAGCGGCGTGACGCGTTCGGGATCGCGGAAGAAATAGATGCACCACAGGGTCGCGATGATTCCCAGCCATCCGAGCGGCGACCACAGCCACAACAGGAACAAGCTCGCCAGCGCGAACATGCCGATGAACGGCAGGCCCTCGCGGTGAACCGGGGCAAGCTGATTGCGGATCGAGGCAAGTACGGACATTGCGATTCCTTGTCATGGCCGGGCTTTATCCCGGGCCATCCACATCTTTTTTCCACGGCAAATCTAAAGACGTGGATGCCCGGCACAAGGCCGGGCATGACGGCTTCCCGTGTTACTCCGCGGCGTCGATGCGGGCGACGTCGGGCTCCTCCGGCAGCGGCTCGGACTCCGGCAGCTCTTTGACCGGCGGTGGATTTCGGTTGGGCGCTGCGGCTTCGTCCTCGACCTCGGCGAGCTTCTCGCGTGCCGCTTCCGCCTCGCGCTGCCGGTTCCACATGCTGGCATAGAGGCCGCCCTGACGCAGCAGCACGGCATGCGTACCGCGCTCGACGATCACGCCCTGGTCGAGCACGATGATCTCGTCGGCGCCCACGATCGTGGACAGCCGGTGCGCGATCACCAGCGTGGTGCGGTTGTACGAGACCCGGTCGAGCGCGTCCTGGATGTCCTTTTCGGTGTGGCTGTCGAGCGCGGAGGTGGCCTCGTCGAGGATCAGGATGGGTGGCGCCTTGAGGATCGTCCGTGCGATCGCAACGCGCTGCTTCTCGCCGCCGGAGAGCTTGAGGCCGCGCTCGCCCACTTCGGTCTCGTAGCCTTTGGGCGACCTGCGGATGAACTCGTCGATCTGCGCCAGACCGGCTGCCGCTTCGACCTCGGCGTCGGTCGCTTCCCAGCGGCCATAGCGGATGTTGTAACGGATCGTGTCGTTGAACAGCACGGTGTCCTGCGGCACCATGCCGATCGCCATGCGCAGCGAGTTCTGCGTCACGTCGCGGATGTCCTGGCCGTCGATCAGGATGCGCCCGCCGGTCACGTCGTAGAAGCGGAACAGCAGCCGCGAGATCGTCGACTTGCCGGCGCCGGAGGGACCGACCACCGCGATGGTATGGCCGGCCGGGACCTCGAACGTGAGGCCCTTGAGGATCTGCCGGTCGGGATCGTAGGCGAACGTGACGTTTTCGAATCGGATATGCCCGGCCTTGACGTCGAGTGCCCGCGCGCCGGGCTTGTCCTTGATCTCCGGGTCGCGCGACAGGATCGCGAACATCTTCTCGATGTCGATTACCGCCTGCTTGATCTCGCGATAGACCATGCCCATGAAGTTCAGCGGCTGATAGAGCTGGATCATCATGGCGTTGATCATGACGAAGTCGCCGATCGTCTTGGTGCCGTCCTTGATACTGAGGGCGCACAGCACCATCACCATCGCGAGCCCGATGGTAAAGATCACCGCCTGGCCGGCATTGAGCACCGCGAGCGATACATACGCCTGCACGCTCGCCACCTCGTAGCGCGCCATCGCCCGGTCGTAGCGTTGCGCCTCGCGCTCCTCGGCGACGAAGTATTTGACCGTCTCGTAGTTGAGCAGCGAATCGATCGCCTTGACGTTGGCGTCCGTGTCGCTGTCGTTCATCCGCCGGCGGATGTTGATGCGCCATTCGGTCGCCAGATAGGTGAACGCGATGTAGCAGGCGACCATGGCGACGACGATCGCCACGTAGCGCCAGTCGAACTGATACAGCAGCACCACGACGATCAGCCCGAGCTCGATGATCGTTGGCACGAGCTGCATGATCACCATGCGCACGATGATCTCGATGGCGTTGCGGCCGCGTTCCAGGACCCGGGTCAGCCCACCGGTCTTGCGCTCGAGATGGAAGCGCAGCGAGAGCTGGTGCATGTGCTCGAACGTGCGGTAGGCGAGCCGCCGCACCGCATGCATCGCCACCTTGGCGAAGACGCCGTCGCGCGTCTGGGTCAGCACCGCCATCAGGATGCGGGTACCGCCGTAAGCCACCGTCATCACGATCGGCGCGGCGAACACCCAGACCAGCCACGACGAAGGTGCAACATTGCCCTCCCCGACCAACGCGTCCGTCGCCCACTTGAAGGTGAACGGCACCGCGATGGTGGCGAGCTTGGCAAAGAGCAGCAGCACCATCGCGACAGCGACGCGCAACTGCAGGTCCCGGCGGTCCGAGGGCCAGATATAGGGCCACAGTTCGCGCATGGTCGCGAGCAGCGACCCGCCATCGGCGGACGCTTCGCGTTTCTGCGCTTCAGTGGAGCGCGGATAGGAATCGGACATTAAACCCCGGCCCGGAGTGACGGGCCGCTGGAGCAGACCGTCGATTGCCCCTCATATAGATACTTTCTAGACTGCAATCACCCCACTAGTGTGGTGGTTCGGAAATCCGCTTCATTCCTGCGGCGGCTTCGACAAGCGGATTTCCGAACCAAACCACACTAGAATCATAGGTTTGCTAGTGTCCTTCGAATCCGAAGTCCGCTTAACGAGCGCGCGGAAGAATGAAGCGGACTTCGGATTCGGGACACTAGGGAACATTGCGCCGGACCGCTCGATGCAGGGCGTGCCGAGGCGTGGGTTTTTGCCGCTTGACGCCCCGCGGCATTGCGGCCACATCGAGGGTCCATGAGCAGAATCAAATCGATTTGCGTGTATTGCGCGTCGGGTCCGGGCACCAATCCGGCCTACGTGGCGGCGGCCAAGAGCCTCGGACGCATCCTGGCGGAAAACGGCGTCCGCCTCATCTATGGCGGCGGGTCGGTCGGGCTGATGGGCGCGATCGCGGATGCGGTGCTGGAGAGCGGCGGCGAGATCACCGGCATCATCCCGGAATTCCTGATGAACCGCGAGCACATGCTGCTGCGTGCGCAGGAGCGGATCGTCACCCGCGACATGCACGAGCGCAAGCGCATCATGTTCGAGCGCGCCGACGCCTTCGTGGCGCTCCCCGGCGGCGTCGGGACGCTGGAGGAACTGGTCGAGCAGATCACCTGGGCGCAGCTCGGCCGCCACAAGAAGCCGATCCTGATCGCCAATATCGACGGCTTCTGGGACCCGCTGTGCGTCCTGCTCGACCGCATGCGCGAGACGCTATTCATCCGGCCGGGCTTCACCGTCGACGTGCTGGTGGCCGACCGCGTCGAGGACATCCTGCCGAAGCTGACCGAGGCCGCGCGTCTGGTCTCGGAGGCCGAGATGGAGATGACCCCGATCGCCGCCAAGCGGATGTGACCGAACGCACTACTCTCCGTTCGTCCCCGCGGAAGCGGGGACCCAGATCACCAGCGCAGAATGTGCAGCCCTGGGTTCCCGCTTGCGCGGGAACGAACGGGGAGAGACGTGTGCCGCATGCGCTCACGCCGGCGCGCCGGCCTTCACCAGCTTGTAGACGATCGAGTCCATCAGCGCCTGGAACGACGCATCGATGATATTCGGCGAGACGCCGACCGTGGTCCAGTGTTCGCCGGTCTCGTCCTGGCTCTCGATCAGCACCCGCGTCACCGCCTCGGTGCCGCCATTGAGGATACGCACGCGGTAGTCGGTGAGTTCGAGCCCGCTGATATAGCCCTGGTATTTGCCGAGGTCCTTGCGCAGCGCGAGGTCGAGCGCGTTCACCGGGCCGTTGCCCTCGGCCGCCGAGATCATGCTTTCGTTGCCGACCCTGACCTTCACCACCGCGAGACAGACCGTCTCGCGCTCGCCCTTGGCGCCGGCGCGCTGCTCGACGTTGACGTCGAACTGGGTGACGTCGAAGTAGTTCGGCACCTGCCCCATGACGCGTCTTGCCAGCAACTCAAAGGAGGCGTCGGCCGCCTCGTAGGCATACCCGATCGCCTCGCGCTCCTTCACCTCATCGAGCAGCCGGCCGACGCGGACGTCGTCCTTGTCGACCTTGAGCCCAATGCGGTCGAGTTCGGCCAATACGTTGGAGCGGCCGGCCTGGTCGGAGACCAGAAGCTTGCGGCGGTTGCCGACGGTCGACGGCGCCACGTGCTCGTAGGTCGCCGGGTCCTTCATGATCGCCGAGGCGTGAATGCCGGCCTTGGTGGCAAACGCGCTCTCGCCGACATAGGGCGCATGGCGGTTCGGCGCGCGGTTGAGCATCTCGTCGAGCGTGTGCGAGGCGTGCGCCAGCGTCTTGAGCTTGTCGTCCGACACGCCGATCTCGAACTTCTCGGCGTATTCCGGCTTGAGCTTCAGCGTCGGGATGATCGAGACGAGATTGGCGTTGCCGCAGCGCTCGCCGAGGCCGTTCAGCGTGCCCTGGATCTGCCGGGCGCCGGCACGCACCGCCGCAAGCGAGATCGCCACCGCCTGCTCGGTGTCGTTGTGCGCATGGATGCCGACGTGGTCGCCGGGGATGCGCTTGACGACTTCGCCGACGATCGCCTCCGCCTCATGCGGCAGCGTGCCGCCGTTGGTGTCGCAGAGAACGACCCAGCGGGCGCCTTCGTCGTAGGCGGCCTTGGCGCAGGCGAGCGCGAAGTCCGGATTGGCCTTGTAGCCGTCGAAGAAATGCTCGCAGTCGAGCATGACCTCGAAGCCCTTCTGTTTGGCGGCGCGGACGCTGTCGCGGATCGAGGCGATGTTCTCCTCGGGCGTGGTCTCGAGCGCGACCCGCACGTGGTAGTCCCAGGTCTTGGCGACGAAGCAGATGGCGTCGGCCTTGGCGTCGAGCAGCGTGACGAGGCCCGGATCGTTCGAGGCCGAACGGCCCGGCCGGCGCGTCATGCCGAATGCCGTGAAGCTCGCGTCGCAGTCGCGTGTCTCGGCAAAGAGCTGGGTGTCGGTCGGATTGGCGCCCGGATAGCCGCCCTCGACATAGTCGACGCCGAGGTCGCCGAGCATCCGCGCGATGGCAATCTTGTCGGCCAGCGTGAAATCGACGCCGTTAGTCTGCGCGCCGTCGCGCAGCGTGGTGTCAAACAGATAGAGTCGTTCACGCGGCATCTTGGTTCACCACAGGTAATAGTTCGCCGCGAGCGCGACCGCGATCAGGATGGCGATGACGCCGAAAACGAAATGATGCGTACGCAGGCCGTTCATACTGTTCCTCCGAACACCCGATAAGCGACATAGAGCGCGACCAGCACGGCGGCGAGAATGACGCCGTACTTCAGCACGATGTAGTAGAGCCAGTGGCGCGGGAACGGCGTGTCGGGCTTGGTCATGACGTTCCTTCCTTGGCGGCGAGCCGCTTCTCCATCGTGGTGTTGCTCAGCCACTCGCCGCCAAGCGGGGCCACGTTGCGGCGTTGCGCCACGAACCCGCGATGCTTGAAGAACTCCTCGGCGCTGTCGCTGACGTCGGCGGTGAGGCGCTTGGCGCCGCGCGAACCGGCCAGTGCCTCCAGCGCATGAAGCAGCATGCTGCCGACGCCGTGGCCGGACGCCGATGGATGAACGTATAGCATGTCGACGTGCTCGGCGCCTTTCAGCGATATGAACCCGGTGGGCGAACCGGCCATGGTGCCCAGCAAGGTCAATTGCGCGGCGAGCCGCGCGCCGAACGCCTCCTCGTCGTCCGCAACCGAGACCCAGGCTTCGCGTTGCGCATCGCTGTAGGCGTCCGCAGTCAACTCCTCGACGCTGGCGCGAAATATCTCGGCAAGCAGCGGCGTGTCCGTGATCAGGAACGGCCGTATCGAGAGCTTCGGGTCGGCGCTCGCGCTCATCGCGCGATCTCCCAGGTCGTGACGGGCTCGCCGGTCTTGGGATCCTTGCCGTCCTTGAGGACAATCCCCATGGCCTTGAGTTCGTCGCGGATGCGGTCGGATTCCTTGAAGTCTTTGATCTTGCGGGCAGCGTTGCGGGAATCGATCAGCCCTGCGACCTTCGACTCATCGAGGCTCCCGCGCTGCCGCTTCAGAATGTCTTGCAGGTTGACCGCGTCCAGATCGATGCCGAGGAAACCGCACGTCGCGCGCAGATCGCAAGCTGCCTGATAGTTCACCTTTCGCGCCTCGCCCATCAGGCGATGAAGCTCTGTGATCATCAGGGGCGTATTGAGATCATCGCTCAACGCTTCGATCACGACCGGCGCAACGCGCCCGTCGCGCGCTTCGGCTCCGCTCGTCAACGCACGGCATTGATCCAAGGTCGCTGCGGCCAGCTCACTTGTATTCCTCGTCCAATCGATCGGTTGACGGTAGTGAGTCATCAGCATTTGAAAGCGCAGCACCGCCCCCGGCCAGTCCGCGAGCAGATCGCGGATCGTGAAAAAATTCCCCAGGCTCTTGGACATCTTCTCGCCTTCGACCTGCAGGAAGCCGTTGTGCATCCAGGTGTTCGCCATGACGGGCGTGTGGAAGGCGCAGCGCGACTGCGCGATCTCGTTCTCGTGGTGCGGAAACACGAGATCGATACCGCCGCCATGGATGTCGAAGGTCTCGCCGAGATGCTTCCAGCTCATCGCCGAGCATTCGATGTGCCAGCCCGGCCGGCCCGGCGCGGCGATGCCGGAGGGCGACGGCCACGCCGGTTCACCCGGCTTCGACGGCTTCCACAACACGAAGTCCATCGCGTCGCGCTTGTAGGGCGCGACCTCGACCCGGGCGCCGGCGATCATCTCGTCGAGCGGCCGCTTCGACAGCCGGCCATAGTCGGCCATCGACGAAACCGCGAACAGCACGTGGCCCTCGGCCACATAGGCGTGGCCCGCCGCCACCAGCTTCTCGATGATGGCGCGCATTTCGGCGATGTGCTCGGTCGCCCGCGGCTCGACGGTGGGGCGCAGGCAGCCGAGTGCGTCGACGTCCTCGTGAAACTGCCGCTCGGTCTTCTCGGTGACCAGCCGGATCGCCTCGTTGAGCGGCAGGTCGGGATATTCCTGCGCGGCGCGCGCGTTGATCTTGTCGTCGACGTCGGTGATGTTGCGCACGTAAGTGACGTGGTCGGCGCCGTAGATGTGCCGTAAGAGCCGGAACAGCACGTCGAACACGATGACCGGCCGTGCATTGCCGATATGGGCGAAGTCGTAAACCGTCGGGCCGCACACATACATGCGCACGTTTGCGGGATCGAGCGGGCGGAACACCCGCTTCTCGCGTGACAGCGTATCGTGGAGCCGCAAATCCATCGCACCGGTCGCCTGTGTTGGCGTCTGTCTTGGCAGTGATCTTGGCGCCGCCCCGCCCTGCCCCGCGTGCGCGAGCCAAGCCGAAACGCCCACCTGGGCCTGCTGGCCCGGCGTCCCTGTGTCTCGATGAGGAGCAAAGACGGCCGCAGCCAGCGAAGGTCGCTAGCTCGTAATCTCCCGGCAAATGCCGCAGATGTGGTCAAGGCCGTTCATGCGCGGGAGAATGGTGAACTCGATCCCGCGCGTCAAGGGGAGAGCCTCCGTCTTGGCGCTCGAATCGCTGCACGCCCGGGTCTCGACGGCGCCGGCCGGGGATAATGCAAATCCGTCCGGCAGTGTGGCCCCCGTGTCCTAGGCAACCGGCGCCGAACGCGGTTAACCATTGCGCCTTGCGGCGTTGGCGGTGCGCCGCGGGGATGCGGCTGAACACGCTTAAGGAAGCCTTATCGGGTTTTCCTTATATTTCCGGCTTGTTTCCCGGATTCCGGGGCGATCAGGGGGGTTGGTGTCGATGCGGTACGTTCTCGCCGCTCTCGTCTTTGCGGCTGCGCTCGGAGGCAGCGTCAGCGCTCAGGCGGAAAAGCGGGTCTTCATCATCGCCAACAACGCCGACGGCTACGGCATCGACCGCTGCCTCGCCAGCGGCGCGAACTGCGGCGCCGCCGTCGCCGCCGCCTACTGCCGGGCGCGCCAATACGTGCAGGCGGCGTCGTTCCGAAAGGTCGATCGCGACGAGATCACCGGCGCGGTCCCGACCAGCACAAGCCTGGCCACACGCGACGAATTCGTCGCCATCGAGTGCCTGCGCTAGACCAGTTCCGGACCGCGCGACATCGGCGTTTCTCCGCCTCATCGGCGTTGCACAGAATGTCATCTTCGGCCATGTTCCCGGCCGTACGCGGGGCCTTCGCTACTTGGCCGCCGAGTCGCCGGGACGCGATGCATGTCGACAGTCAATTCCGGAGCGGTCCGTGAGAACGCGCAATCGACGCCGGCGGCCTCCCCGGCCGGCCTGCTGAAACTCGACGATTTCCTGCCGCACCGCCTCAATGTGCTGTCGAGCCTGGTGTCGCAGGCACTGACCAGCGTCTACGGCCGTTACGGTATCGGAATACCGGAATGGCGCGTGCTGGTTACCCTCGGCGAAAACGGCGTCATGACCGGCAAGGCCGTGGGCGCCCACACCCACATGCACAAAACCAAAGTGTCGCGCGCGGTCGCCCAATTGGAGCAGCGCAAGCTGGTGTCGCGGCGGACCAACCGGGCGGACATGCGCGAATCGTTCCTGTCGCTGACGCCGGCCGGCCGCACCATCTATGAGGAAGTGGCGCCGCGGGCGCTGGAGTTCACCCAGCGGCTGGCCGAGGCGGTCCCGCTCGCCGATCGCGCCGCTTTCGACCGCGCCGTGAAGCTCCTGACCAAGCGATCCGGTGATCTCGTCGGCGAGATGGAGCACGGCGGCGAGAACTAAGGTTCGCCCGCCCGGCAGTTCCGCCAGACAACAAGAAGGGGGAAGCCCAAGTGCAGCTCTATTCCTATTTCCGTTCGTCCGCAGCCTATCGGGTCCGCATCGCGCTCAATCTCAAGGGCATCCCCTACGACACCGTCCCGATCCATCTGCAGAAAGAGGGCGGTATCAACCGCAAGCCCGAGTTTCGCGCGATCAACCCGCACATGCGGCTACCGGCGCTGCGGCTCGACTCCGGCGACTTACTCATCCAGTCGCTGGCGATCATCGACTATCTCGACGACATCCACCCGCAGCCGCCGCTGCTGCCGCAGGACCCGATCGCCAAGGCGAAGGTCCGCGCCATCGCGCAGGTGATCGCCTGCGACATCCACCCGCTCAACAACATCGGGCCGCTGCGCTACCTGAAGAACGTCATGGGCCAGGACCAGAGCAAGATCGACGCCTGGTATCACCACTGGGTCCACGACGGGTTCCAGGCGGTCGAGGAGATGATCTCGCCTGGACCCTACACGTTCGGCAGCGAAATCACCTTGGCGGACATCTGCCTCGTGCCTCAGGTCTACAACGCGCGGCGGCTGAAGACTCCCCTCGACAAGTATCCGAAGATTGTCGCCATCGACGCCGCCTGCAACAAGCTTGCGGCCTTCGACAAGGCCCGGCCTGAAAACCAGCCGGACGCAGAGTAACGGGCCATGCCGCATCCGCCGATCGCGCCGCGGCCCGCCGCGGCCACGGCCAACCTCGCTGCGGGCCGATCGCCTGTGACGTTCACGCCCCTCGTCCGCGTCGTCTTCTGGATGACCGGCGCGCTGCTGGCGTTCTCGCTGATGGCGGTCGCGGTCCGCGTGCTCGCCCGCACCCTGTCGATCCCGGAAATTCTCGCGGTCCGGTCGGGAACCGGCCTGCTGGTCATGCTCGCGATGCTGGCCGCAATGCCGACGCTGCGGCTGGCGATCCGCACCCGGCGCCCTGGATTGAATGTGTTTCGCAACCTGGTGCATCTCGCCGGGCAGATGATGTGGGCCAAGAGCATCCTGCTGCTGCCGCTGGCGACGGTATTCGCACTCGAGTTCACGGCGCCGGCCTGGACGCTCCTCCTTGCCGTGCCGATCCTCGGCGAGCAACTGACCCGCAGCCGCATCGGCGCGGTCGTGCTCGGGCTGATCGGCATTCTGGTCATCATGCGGCCCGGGACCGCAATGTTTCAACCGGCGGCGTTGCTGGTGCTTACAGCGGCTTTCGCGTTTGCGAGCACGATGATCATGACCAAGCAGCTTACCGCGACAGACACCACCATCGGCATCATCTTCTGGATGAACGCCATCCAGTTTCCGTTGACCATGCTCGCCTCCGACCCGCTGTTCGTGACCAAGATCGGCTTCGATCAATGGCCGGCCTTCGCGGCCGTCGGCGTCACCGGGCTGCTGTTGCACTATTGCCTGACCAACGCGTTCCGTGCCGCCGACGCCAGCGTCGTCGTGCCGATGGATTTCATGCGCATTCCGGTCATCGCGCTGGTCGGCTGGTGGCTCTATAATGAAAAGATCGACATCTTCGTCTTTATCGGCGCGGGACTGATCATCAGCGGAGTGCTCTGGAACCTACGCGCCGAAGCGATTCGGGCGCGGGCCGCTCCGCGCGCGGACGCGGCGCACACCGCCGCCGAATGAAGGCATCGAGCGGCCGGATTCGGCTGTCAAACGGCCACGGTCCGCACCGGGCGGTTCCACACTTTGGTCACCATTCCAGCGCCTGATCCGGTGATCTGGGCCTGGGGCGGGGCATTCGATTCATGACCGGGACAACGATCCGGAAATCTTCGCGCGGCTTTCTTGCTGCGCTGCCGCTGTTGCTGGCCGGCCTTGCGCCGGCGTTGGCACAGTATGCGCCGAGCGCCGCGCCGAACATGTCGACGCGCAATCCGACCTGCCTGCGTTATGAAAGCCAGCTGGCCTCGCTCGACCGCGGCACCTTCGACCCGACCCGCGCGGCCGAGATCAAGCGCTGGGAGGATCAGGCCGGCAGGCAGCAGGGCGAGCTCGACCGGCTCAGCCAACAGGCGGCGAAGATGGGCTGCAAGGGCGGCGGGTTCTTCGCGCTGTTCAGCGGCCAGCCCGCGCAATGCGGTCCGCTCAACAACCAGATTCAGCAGACGCGCAGCAACCTTGACAGCATCATGGGCGAGATTCAGCGCCTGCAGGGCAACAGCGCCGATCGTGAAGGTCAGCGCCGCGCCATCCTGATGGCGCTCGGGCAGAACGATTGCGGGCCGCAATACCGCCGCTACGCCAATCAAGGCCCAGGCAACTTCTTCGAGAATCTGTTCGGGGCTCCGAGCTCACTGAGCGGAGACGTGCCGTTGTCGGGCACGTATCGCACGCTCTGCGTCCGCACCTGCGACGGCTACTACTTCCCGATTTCCTTCTCGACAGTGCCGAGCAAGTTCGCCGACGACGAGCAACTGTGCCAACGGCTGTGTCCGGCGAGCGAGGCCATGCTCTACTCCCACCGCAACCCGGGCGAGGACATCACCCGCGCGGTGTCGTCATCCACGGGACGGTATTACACCGAACTTCCCAACGCCTTCGCCTACCGCAAGGCCTTCAACAACGCCTGCAGTTGCCGGATGCCGGGACAGTCCTGGGCCGATGCGCTGCGGCAACTCGACGACCACACTGTCGAACGCGGCGACATCGTCGTGCAGACCGAAGAGCAGGCCAAGGCGCTATCGCAGCCGCGCACCGATGCGCAGGGCCGCCCGATCCGGCTGGAGACCATCCAGGGCGGCCGTCTCCCGGCCGGCGGCGTGCCGCCGCGCGGCTCGGCCAACGTGACGCCCGTGCAGGCCGCGCCGCTCCCTGCGGTGACGCCCGCTCCTGCGACCGCGGAAGCGCCCGAACAGCCCGATCCCAAACGCCAAGTGCGCACGGTCGGCCCGACCTATTTACCGGCCCGGTAGAGCCTATCTCGTTCAAAAACTCAGGCTCCGACCCGTTCGTCCCCGCGAAAGCGGGGACCCAGGGCCAAGCATTGGCAATTGTTGTGCTGGGTCCCCGCTTTCGCGGGGAACGAACGGAGAGAGGTTCGAACTAACCTCCTCCAAGACATTTCAGAAACACAACGCGAGCAGCATCGCATCGAGGCGGACGCAGCAACAACGGTCGCGACTCGGGTGACGGTCAGCTCTTGGTCGTTGCCGCCAGCGAGAACCGCTGCTCGGCGGCAAGGCATTCGGCCTCCGGCAACCCCAGTTCCTTGCGTACGATGTTGGTGCCCTGCACCATGGCCACCATCTTGTAGGCGGCATGCCGGCGGCCCATGCCCTCGCGGCCCATGCCGCAGTCGGACGAGATGATCAGCCGCTCCGGCGGGATGTGCTTCAGCGCCTCGCGGATCAGCGTCGCGATGTCGTCGGGCCGCTCGACCTGCAGGGTGTGATGGTCAATGACGCCGATGACGATCTTCTTGTCCTTGACGATCTCGCCGATCGCCTTGAGGTCGCCGGGACCCGACGAGCAGGTCTCGAAGGTCAGCGCATCGGCCTCGACCTTGTTGAGCGCCTCGAGCGTCGGCTGGTAGCTCTGCACGTCCTTGAAGATGCGTTGCTGCGAGGGATTGCCCCAGCAGGTGTGGCACCAGACTTCGGTCTTGGCCCGCAGTCCCTTCACGGTGTTGTTGAAGACGTCGACCAGTTCGTTGACGCCGAGTTTGCCGAAGGTCTTGCCGCGCGCCGGCACCATGTGGATCTGCGGCTCCTCCATCTGCAGCACCGGGCAGCCGGCGTCGGCGAGTTCGTTGAGTTCTTCGTTCAGCGCGTTACTTACGGCATACGTGCGCTCGACCGGGTCCTTGTAGTAGTCGTCAGTGACCGAGACCGCGATCAGTTCCGGCAGGATGGTGCCGAACTTCACCGGCCGCCTGGTCATCTTCTGCGCGGTCTTCCACATCGGCGTGTATTGCAGACGGCCGCGGCCGATCGGCCCGACGATCTTGGGGAAGACGCGCGCCTCCAGAAAATCGTGCAGGATATGACCGCGCGGGAACGGTACCGCCTCGACCTTGTAGGTCTGCGTCTCGGCAACGTCGGCAAAACCGTCCATGTGCGTCAGCGGATAGCTCTGCCAGCTCATGCCGCCGACTTCCTCGTCGTAGTGCGCATCGCCGTCGGTGACGATGTCGAGGCCGGCGGTCTCCTGCGCGCGCAGAAAGCACGACACCGCATCCTCGTATTGCTCGCGATAGCGCGAGTTCACCATCGCTTCGAGGAAGCTTCTGTTGCCGAGCACTGCGTTGTACCAGTAAGGCCGCGGCAGCGAGCCGATGATCGAGGTAGGCAGCATGACGTTGGCGGAGGCCTTGTACATGTTCTCTCTCGCTTCGATGGCGTTTCCAGCAACCTGACCGAACGGAGCCGCTCCGCCCGTGCCCGCGCCGGCGGGCGCCCGTTCTTACGACATTCACGCGCGGCTGCAAGCCTCGGGTTTCAGGCCCTGCGTCAAAGATTCACCTCACCTCATCTTGGGCACTTGTGACTTGCGCTCGCACTGCCATGGAGGCAAAACCTGCCCACCGATCCAACGCCACAACGGCAATCCCACGCAACGATCAGGAGGACCGTTATGACGAAATCGAACTTGCTCCGGTTGTCGTTGTTGTCCGGCTGCGCAGCGATCCTCGGCGGCGCCGGGCTGTTCACGTTCGCGGCTGCGCGCAATCTCGAGCCCGAGGTCCTGACGCGGACGACAACGCCAACCGCCGCGTCGACCCTGCCAGCCGTGTTCGATGCAGCGATCTGCCGCTCGCCGCGCCCGTCGCGCGGGATGGCCGGGCTGCTGCGGCTCGCGCAAGTCGAAATGTCGCCCGGCACGTTGCCGGCCGTCACGCCCGCACCCGAGTTCGCCGACAGCGATCCGCCGCTGTGGGATGGGCTCGGCACTAACGGCTATAAAATCACCACGGCAGATGCGCAGGCACAGGCGTATTTCAATCAGGGGCTCCGCCTTACTTACGCGTTCAATCACGACGAGGCGCGGCGCGCGTTCCGCAAGGCGCAGCGGCTCGATCCCAATTGTGCGATGTGCTTCTGGGGCGAGGCATTGGTGCTGGGCCCGAACATCAACATGCCGATGCAGGAGGATGCGGTCGCGCCCGCCTATGCGGCGATCCGCCACGCGCAGACGCTTGCCGGCAAGGCCACACCGCGCGAGCAGGCGCTGATCCTCGCGCTCGCAACCCGCTACTCGCCCGACCCCAAGGCCGATCGGGTGCCGCTCGACGCGGCTTACGCGGCCGCCATCGGCAAAGTCGCAACGCAATTCCCCGACGACAACGACATCGCAGTGCTCCATGCCGAAGCGATGATGGATTTGAGCCCGTGGGATTATTGGGAGCCGGGCGGCAGCACGCCCAGGCCGCAAAGCGCGGCGATCGTGCCGACGCTCGAGCGCGTGCTGGCAACGGACCCCGACCATATCGGCGCGATCCACCTTTACATCCATGCGGTGGAAGCATCCGACCGGCCGCAGCGCGCCGAGTTCTATGCCGACCGCATGCGCGGTGTGGTGCCGGGCGCCGGCCATCTCGTCCACATGCCGAGCCACATCTATTTCCGCGTCGGCCGTTACCTCGATGCGCTCGCCGACAACAAGAAGGCAGCGGCGGTCGACGAGGCCTACCTGGCGGCATCGAAGGCGCCGATGGGCGTGTACCGGCTCGGCTACTACCCGCACAACGTCCACTTCGTCATGGCCTCCGCGCAGATGTCGGGCGACGGTACGACGGTGATCGGCGCAGCCGAAAAGCTGCGGTCGATTATCCCCGACGAAGTGGCTCGCGGTCTCGCGCTGGTGCATCCGGTGAAGGCCGCGCCCTATTTCGCGCACGCGCAGTTCAGCGCACCGGCGGCGATCCTGGCGCTGCCGGACCCGGGCGACGGCATCCCCTACGTCAAGGCGATGTGGCACTACGCGCGCGGCGTGGCGCAGGCCGCGCAGCGCGATTTCGCCGCGGCCAAGGCCGAAGCCGACGCCATCGCGGCGATCGAGCGGAGCGCGGACTTCAGCCTGCTGACGGTGGTCGGGATTCCGGCGCCGGACGTGCTGAAACTCGCGCGCACCGTGATCGCCGCGCGGATCGCGCAGGCGCAGGGCGACACCGCGACGGCGGTTGCGCGCTTTACGGAAGCCGCCGCGTTACAGGACACCCTGCCCTATACGGAGCCGCCGTATTGGTACTATCCGGTGCGCCAATCGCTCGGTGCCGCCTTGCTGCAGGCCGGACGGCTCGCCGACGCGGAAGAGCAGTTCCGGCTCGCGCTCAAAAAGGCGCCGAATAATGGCTGGACGTATTTCGGGCTGGTCGAACTCTACAAGGCCCGCGGCGGCGGCGACGCGATGCGCCAGGCGGAGGCGCAACTGGCCAAGACCTGGATCGGCGACCGCGGGCTGCTCACGCTTTCGAATTTGTGAGGCCCAAACGCGCCATTAACTCGTAGGGTGGGCAAAGCGGTGCGCTTGCGCCGCGTGCCCACGGGATTTCAGCGACATTGAGTGCCTGGGCACGGCGCGAAGACGCGCCTTTGCCCACCCTACGGTTCAGAAATCGATTGCTTCGCTTTTCGTCGGAGCGGCGCCGTCCTTCAGCAAGGACAGATCGGGCGCAGGCAGCGGCGCGCCGTTATCGCGGAACCGGTTGACAATCGGATAGCGGCGGTCGCGGCCGAAATTCTTCAGCGTCACCTTGACACCCGGCGCCGCCTGCCGGCGCTTGTATTCGGCGAGGTCGAGCATGCGCGCGACCTTCATCACGGTCTCGCGCTCAAAACCCTCGGCGACGATCTGCGCGACCGATTCCTCGCGCTCGACCAGCCGTTCGAGGATCGCATCCAATATGTCGTAGGGCGGCAGCGAATCCTGGTCGGTCTGGTTCTCGCGCAGCTCGGCGGTCGGCGCCCGGGTGATGATGTTCTCCGGGATCACGCGGCCGTCGGCGCCAAGCGCATCCGCGGGCTTCCAGCCGTTGCGCAAGCGGGCGAGGCGATAGACCTCGGTCTTGTAGAGGTCCTTCACCGGGTTGTAGCCGCCGTTCATGTCGCCATAGAGCGTGGCGTAGCCGACGGACATCTCCGACTTGTTGCCGGTGGTCACGACCATCAGACCGAACTTGTTGGAGATCGCCATCAGGATGGTGCCGCGCGCTCGCGCCTGCAGGTTTTCCTCGGTGACGTCGCGAGAGCGTCCGGCGAACAGTGGCGCCAGCGACGCCTCGAGTCCCTGCACCGCGCTTTCGATCGGTACCACATCGTACTTGACGTCCAGCGCCTGCGCGACCTGCGCGGCATCCGCAATCGATTCCTGCGAAGTGAAGCGATAGGGCAGCATCACGCAGTGGACACGGTCCGGGCCGAGCGCATCGGCGGCGAGGACCGCCACCAGCGCCGAGTCAATTCCGCCCGAGAGTCCGAGCACCACGCCCTTGAACCCGTTCTTGTTGACGTAGTCACGTAGCCCGAGCATGCAGGCGGTGTAATCTTCCTTGTCGGCGCTTTCGCCGAGTTGCGCCACCGGCCCGTCGATGCAGCGCCAGCCGTTGCCGGAGCGCTCCCAGCGCAGCGTCGTCGTCATCTCGCGAAACGGTGGAAGCTGGAAGGCGAGCGAGCGATCGGCATGCAGGCCGAAGGAGGCGCCGTCGAAGATCAGCTCGTCCTGGCCGCCCACCTGGTTGACGTAGATCACCGGCAGATCGCTTTCGGTTACCCGGGCGACGGCGACGCTGAGCCGCACATCGTCCTTGTCGCGCCAATAGGGCGAGCCGTTGGGCACGACCAGCAGTTCCGCCCCGGTTTCCGCCAGGGTCTCGACCACTTCGCTGCCCCAGATGTCCTCGCAGATCGGGATGCCGATCCGCACCCCACGAAAGTTGACCGGCCCCGGCATCGGCCCGGGCACGAACACCCGCTTCTCGTCGAACACGCCGTAATTCGGCAGGTCGACCTTGCGGCGCACGGCCGCGATCACGCCTTGATCGAGCAGGCAATAGGCATTGTAGAGCCGGCCGTCTTCGGCCCAGGGCGTGCCGATCAGCATCGCCGGGCCGCCGCCCGCCGTCTCGCGCGCCAGTTCCTCGATCTTGGCGCGACATGCGGCCTGGAACGCCGGCTTGAGGACGAGATCCTCGGGCGGATAGCCGGAAATGAACAGCTCGGGGAACGCTACGAGGTCGGCGCCATCGCGGGCGGCTTCGCCGCGGGCGCGGCGCGCCTTATCGGCATTGCCGGCGATGTCGCCGACGGTCGGATTGGCTTGGGCAACGGCAATCGCCAGGCGGTCGGCAGGACGTGCATTCATGGAATTAGGTCTAGCGTGCCAGATATCCGCCCGGCAATCACCACCGGCGCAAGGCTCAGATGAGGCCGACTCGCTCCGCGAGCGCCAGAATCCAGATCATCCCGGCAAGCAGCAGGACGATCCCGACCGCCGCCGAGCCCATGTCCTTGACCCGGCCGATCTGCGGATCGTGCTCGGTGGTCAGGCGGTCGGCAAGCTTCTCGATGGCGGTGTTAAGCATCTCGACCGCCAGGAGAAGCAGCACCACGCCGATCAGTGCAACCCGCTTCCAGGGGTCGTCGGCGACCACGAAAGCGAGCGGCACGGCAAACACCAGCGCGACGAGCTCCTGCCGGAATGCCTCTTCGCTGCGGGTGGCAGCGATCAGGCCCTTCCAGGTGTTCACCGTCGCACGCAGGAGCCGTTCCATCGGGCGCGGTCGCGGGAGCGCGCCCCTCACAGCCCGGCCGCTGCCGGCAGCGGACGCGCCTTGGCGTTGCGCTCCGCCTTCAGAAGGTCGGCCAGCAGGAACGCCAGGTCGATCGACTGCTCGGCGTTGAGCCGCGGATCGCAGACCGTGTGGTAGCGGTCCTTGAAGTCGGCGTCGGTGATCATGCGCGCGCCGCCGGTGCACTCGGCAACGTTCTGGCCGGTCATCTCCAGATGCACGCCGCCGCCGTGCGTGCCCTCCGCGCGATGCACCTCGAAGAAGGTCTTGACCTCCGAGAGGATACGGTCGAACGGCCGGGTCTTGTAGCCGGTTTCCGACGTGATGGTGTTGCCGTGCATCGGATCGCACGACCAGAGCACGACCTTGCCTTCGCGCTGGATCGCGCGAACCATCGGCGGCAACTGGCTCGCCGCCTTCTCGGCGCCGACCCGAACGATCAGCGTGAGCCGGCCCGGCTCGTTCTCCGGGTTGAGGATGTCGATCAGGCGCAAGAGCTCGTCGAGCTTGGTCGACGGACCGCACTTGAGGCCAAGCGGATTCATGATGCCGCGGCAGAACTCGACGTGGGCGTGATCCGGCTGCCGGGTGCGGTCGCCGATCCACAGCATGTGAGCCGAGGTGCAGCAGAACGTGCCCGGATGGGTCGAATCCTCCCGCGTCATCGCCTGCTCATAGCCAAGCAGCAGCGCCTCATGGCTGGTGTAGAAGTCGGTGCTCTTAAGTTCTGGATGGCTTTCGAGATCGAGCCCGCAGGCCTGCATGAATCCGAGCGCCTCGGAGATGCGATCGGCCAACTCCTCGTAGTGATGGCCCTGCGGCGAGTCCTTCACGAAGCCGAGCGTCCACTGCCGGATATTGGCGAGGTTGGCGTAGCCGCCGTGCACGAAGGCGCGCAGCAGGTTCAGCGTGGCGGCCGAATGCCGGTAGGCCTCGACCAGCCGCGCCGGGTCGGGCCGGCGCGCCGCATCGGTGAAGGCGATGTCGTTGATGATGTCGCCGCGGTAGCTCGGCAATTCCTTGCCGTCCTTCTTCTCCATCGGAGACGAGCGCGGCTTGGCGAACTGCCCGGCGATGCGGCCGACCTTCACCACCGGCAGCGCCGCCGCGTAGGTGAGCACGACCGACATCTGCAGGAACACGCGCAGGAAGTCGCGGATGTTGTTGGCGCTGACGTTATTCGCGCTAGGCTCCGAGAAGCTCTCCGCACAATCGCCGCCCTGGAGCAGAAAACCCTCGCCCAGCGCGACCTTGCCGAGCGCCTTCTTCAGGTTGCGGGCCTCGCCTGCAAACACCAGCGGCGGAAAGCCCGCGATCTGCTTCTCCACGGCCTCGAGCGCAGCCTGGTCCGGGTAATCCGGGACCTGCACGATCTTTTTCTTGCGCCAGCTATCGCGCGTCCAACGCTCGGGCATGACAAGCCCCTCCACTACCTAAGCCCCAGTTCGGGCGATCAAATTTCACGGGCCTTATACACGTGCGGCTTACCGCCTTGCCAGCTTCTTCAACGCCGTCGCTTGACACACGCATAAACCGTATCAGAGTTCCCCGCAACCGAGACGCGCGACGCGGAGTATGTGCGATGGCGAAACGGGCGAGGAAAGCGAAGCGGCAGACCAAGCGGACGACCGAAGCTGCATCGAAGCAGGTTCAACGCGACTTGAGGGCGGCCGGGATCGACATGGACAAGGTCGCCACCGGGCGCGCGACGGTCCAGGCCCGGTGCACCACGTTCGAAGTCGCCTTGGCGAAAGTCGGCGGGAAGCAGCGTGTCCTCAACGTCTTTCCCGACCTGCCGGACATTCGCGACAAGTACTACGAATCGTCGCTGCGTATCCTGCCGCCCCACATCCATCCGCCGCTGGGCATCCAGGTTCGTGATCAGGGCGATGAAGGTTCCTGTACCGGCTTTGGACTGGCGTCGGTGATCGATGCGCTTAACGCCACGCGCGCCCGTCTGGTGCCGGACCTCCCGTCACAAGTCAGCGCGCGCATGATCTACGAAATGGCGAAGCTGAACGACGAATGGAAGGGGATCGCTTACGAAGGATCGAGCGTCCGCGGCGCCATCAAGGGGTTTTTCCACAATGGCGTCTGCAGCGAAACGTGCGCCCCATATCGTGAGAAGGACAAGACTTGGAAATTGACCATCCCGGCCGCCAAAGAGGCGCGCAGTCTCCGGCTCGGCGCCTATTACCGGCTGCGCAAGAGCATCACCGACTTCCATTCAGCCCTGAATGAAACCGGCGCCATCTACTGCTCCGCCAATATTCACTCCGGCTGGGAGGATACGACAGGCAAGCGCGACATTACGCGATCAAGCAAGAGCCTCGGAGGACACGCCTTTGCAATCGTCGGCTACGATGAAACCGGTTTCTGGGTGCAGAACTCCTGGGGCCTGGGTTGGGGCCGCAACGGAGTCGCGCATTGGAGCTACCTCGACTGGTCCGAGACCTTGATCGACGCCTGGGTGCTGCAACTCTCGGTGCCGGCGCCGGAGGCGTTCGTCCTGCCAAGGACGGCTCTCACAGGGCCAAAGGCGATCGCGCGCCCGACCGCGGACACACGGCGCGGCGAGATCATCGGCCATTTCATCAACATCGATGACGGCGAGCTTCAGGAGACGCACAGCACGTTCGCGACGCCGATGTCGACGGTGCTCGAAACGGCTCAAAGGCTGAAAGAAGAGACTGAGCGGCAGACACCGGTCAGCGATACCAATCCTGAAGGCAGTAAATACGATCACCTCGTGATCTATGCCCATGGTGGTCTCAACGGCCTGCGCGCCGAAGCCGCGCGCGTCGATCACCTCACGCCGGGCTTCAAGCGCAACCGCATCTACAACTACCACCTGATGTGGGGGACATCCGCCTTCGAGGTGCTGCGGGACAGTCTCGTCGGCGCGGCGCGCCGCACGGACGAGCGCGTCGGGTCGGTCATTACCGACTTGGCCGATCGCGCATTCGAATTCGTCCTGCGCGGGGTCGGCACGAGAATCTGGTCGCAGATCAAGGACGATGCCGAAGCGAGCTTCGCGCGGCTGGGCGGTGGCACGCAGGGCCTGCGGCCCATCCTGAACGCGGCCTCGGGCGGACCGCGGCCTCTCGCCCTGCATCTGGTCGGACACAGCGCGGGTTCGATCATTCTGGGCCGGATGCTCGAACGATGGGCGGCCACCGCAAATGCCTCGCTGGCGCTCGCGTCAGTGCATCTGATGGCGCCGGCCTGTACGGTGGAATTCTTTAATCGGCACTTTGCGCCGTTCATCGGCGCCAAACGCGGCCCGGTCCGGATCGAAAAGCTGTGTGTCTACAATCTCTCGGACAAGCGCGAGCAGGACGACGTGGTCGGCCCTGACATATTGGATGCGACCGTACCCATCTATCACAAGTCGCTGCTCTATCTCGTGTCGAACGCATTCGAAGATCAGAAGCCGGCGCTGATCGCCGGCATGCAGAAATTCGAAGGGGCCTTGAACGGGAATCCTCTCATCGCCCATGCGGGAGCGGACCACGTCACCGACAGCGACAGTCACGGCGGCTTCGACAATGATTCGGCGACGATGAACACCATCCTCGACCGCGTCCTCGGCAAGACGGCAGGTATGCCGTTCAAGCCCGAAGAGCTGACCGGATTCTGAAGGCGTCCGCGGTTATAGCCGCCCTACTCCGCGGCCTGCCGCACGTGGCTGTAGGCCTTCTGGCGCAGCGTGACGAGTTCCTCGGCGGCGGTCGGATGCACCGCCATGGTGGCGTCGAAATCCGCCTTGGTCGCCCGCATCTTCACCGCGACGCCGACGAGTTGGACCATCTCGCCCGCGTCCGGCCCAACGATGTGGCAGCCGACGACCCGGTCGGTCTCGCCGTCGACCACGAGTTTGAAGAACGAACGGGTATCGCGGCCGGCCAGCGTCATCTTCATCGGCCGGAACGAGGTTTTGTAGATGTCGACCTTGGCCAGCAGCGCGCAGGCCTGAGTCTCGGTCAGACCGATCACGCCCAATTCCGGCTCGGAGAAAACCGCTGTCGGGAT
Organism: Xanthobacteraceae bacterium; assembly: GCA_050179645.1. Classification (GTDB taxonomy): domain Bacteria; phylum Pseudomonadota; class Alphaproteobacteria; order Rhizobiales; family Xanthobacteraceae; genus VAZQ01. The sequence continues at coordinate 31,082 of JBFXEX010000057.1, forward strand.
ATCGGCATGGTCAACGCGCGTCGGCCGTCCGCCGAACACCGTGTCGGCAAAGGCGTGCCCTTCCCGGATCGCCACCGGGGTGAGATTGACCCGGTCGGTAACGTCGCCCACCGCGTAGATGTGCGGTACCGATGTTTGCGAGTACTCGTTGACCGTGATCGCGTCGGTCTTGGACAGCGTGACGCCGGCCCGTTCCAGCCCCAATCCGGAGACGTTCGGGCGGCGCCCGGTCGCGAACATCACCTTGTCGACCACGTAGGATTCACGATCGGTCAGCTCGACGCAGTAGCCGTGGTCGACCTTCTCCACCGCGTCAACCGTCTGCCGGGTCACGATCTTGATGCCGCGCCGCTCCATTTCGCCGCGCAGGTGTTCGCGCACGTCGTCGTCGAAGCCGCGCAGGATGTTCTCGCCGCGATAGACCAGCGTGACCTCGGACCCGAGCCCGCCGAAGATGCAGGCGAACTCGACCGCGATGTAGCCGCCGCCCTGGATCAGAATGCGCTTCGGCAATTCGTCGAGATGAAACGCCTCGTTCGACGAGATGACATGTTCGAGCCCGGCGATCTCGGCGCCGAGATGCGGCGCGCCGCCGGTGGCAATGAGAATGTGCTTGGCGCGGACCGTCGCTCCGCTCGCCAAGAGGCGCACCGTATGAACGTCCTCGATCACGGCGCGGCTCTTGACGATCTCGACCTTGGAGCGCTCCAGGTTGGTGGTGTAGGCGAGCTCGAGCCGCGCGATTTCGCGATCCTTGTTGGCGATCAGCGTGCTCCAGTCGAAGCTCGGCTCCGGCACCGTCCAGCCGTAACCGGCGGCGTCCTCGAATTCGTCGGCAAAGCGCGAAGCGTAAACCAGGAGCTTTTTCGGCACGCAGCCGCGGATCACGCAGGTGCCGCCGACGCGGTATTCCTCCGCGATCATGACCTTTGCGCCGTAACCTGCCGCAATGCGGGCCGCACGCACGCCGCCCGATCCGGCGCCGATGACGAAAAGATCGACTTCGTGATCCGACATCCCGCCTCCTGGTCTTGGCCGCCGCCGCGATCAGATGTTGTGGCCCTTCTTCTTCATTTCGGCGCGCATCTTGCTGACCACCTCTTCCGAGAGCTTGTTGGCCCAGGCCTGCACGTCGCCCATGCTCTGTTCGAGGATTTTCGGCTCGTGTTCGATCAACTTGCGGCCGACGGGGGTCTTGTAGAACGCCAGCGCTTCCTTGAGCTCCTTCTCGGTGAAGTGCGACGCATAGATTTTAACGACGTGATTTCGCAGTTCCTCATTCCGCGATCCGTAATCGGCGCGCAGCTTTGCCGCGACCTCGTTCAGGTCCTTCGCCAAACCAGGATTCGTCCGCAGAAAAAGATTCTTGGCCTGCTCGACCACGCCGGGAATGACCGAGTCATACAATCCGGTCGACCCCTTGACGGCGATCAACTCCCGGGCGGTCGACATCGCCGCGGCCGATGGCTGCTGCTGCCCCATCGCGGTCCCCGACCAGACGACAATTCCCACGGTCAAGATCGCTGCGCGTACCAGTCCAGAAGCAGTCTGAGCCGACATGGATAACTCTCCTCTCTAGTGTCCCGGTTCCGACGCTTGTATCCATTGCGGCACGCTCGTTTACAAGCGTCGGAACCAAAGGGACACGAGCAACTCTATGGTTCTAGTGTGGCTTTGGATTTGACGTTCCTGCGCCGGACGCGCCGCGACGCTGGTAGGAACGTCAAATCCGCCACACTAGTGAGACGCACTCACTAGCGCTCAATCACACGTACACCATCGGCGCCGCCGAGTACGACCGCTTGCGCCAGCCCGATGAACAGGCCGTGCTCGACTACGCCCGGGATGGCGGAAAGCCGATCGGCCAGCCGTTTCGGATCGGAAATCCGCTCAAGCGCGGCATCCAGCACCCAGTGCCCATTATCCGTGACGAAAGCGTGGCCGTCCTTGCCGCGGCGCAGCAGGGCCAGCCCGGGGCATCCGGCCGCCACGGCCGCCGCTTCGACCGCACGCCGCGTCGCGGCGAGGCCAAACGGCACCACGTCGACCGGTAGCGGGAAGCGGCCAAGCGCCGACACCCACTTCGATTCATCGGCAATGACAATCATCCGCTCCGACGCATGGGCGACGATCTTCTCCCGCAGCAGGGCGCCGCCGCCGCCCTTGACCAGGCTCAGGTCGGGACCGATCTCGTCGGCGCCGTCCACGGTCAGATCGAGCTCCGGGGTTTCGTCGAGGCTGGTCAGCGGAATGCCCAAACGCTCTCCGTCGCGCCGCGTCGTCTCCGAGGTCGGCACCGCGACGATATCGAGCCCGGCTCGCACCCGCTCGGCCAGCAACTCGACGAAATGACGAGCTGTCGACCCTGTCCCAAGGCCGATCCGCATGCCGGGGCGCACGAAGTCGACTGCGCGGGCGGCGGCGGCACGCTTCTGGGCCTCGATATCCATTGCTTGGCGACCGGTCAGGCAGGGGTTTGTGAAAGGAAGCTACTATCTAATGCCCTTCGGCGGGTAAGCCTAGCCGCCGCTATGCGTGGACGCGAGCCTTGCCATCGCGGCCGCGGCCCGCTAGCGATCCCGGATCATGGCAGCCCCCATCGTCGTTTTCGATCTGGACGGAACGCTGGTCGATACCGCCCCCGACCTGGTGGCGACCCTCAACGTGATCTTTGCCCGTGAGGGGCTTCCCCCGGTGGCATACGACACGGCGCGCAACATGGTAGGCGGCGGTGCGCGGCTGATGATCGAGCGCGGGCTAGCGGCCGAAGCGCGCAGGCGTGCGCCCGCCGAAGTCGACCGGCTGTTCGCGGACTTCATCGAGCACTACGCCGCGCATATCGCCGATCAGTCCCGGCCGTTTCCGGGCCTGGAGCAGGCCCTCGACGAACTGGCCGCGGGGGGCTGCCGGTTCGCGGTCTGCACCAACAAGCTTGAATGGCTCTCGGTCCGGCTGCTCGACACGCTCGGCCTGACCCACCGATTCGAGACGATCTGTGGCGCGGACACTTTCGGCGTGGCGAAGCCGCGTCCGGAGCCGTTATGGCGGACCATCGAGCGGCTCCAGGGCCAGCCTGGCGATGCCATTATGGTCGGCGATTCGGCCAATGATATCAGCACTGCGCGCGCCGCCGGTATTCCTGTAGTGGCCGTGGCTTTCGGCTACAGCGAAACGCCTGTCGGCGACCTCCAGCCCGACCGGTTGATTGGAGCCTTCGCCGACCTGCCGGAAGCGGTTTTCGACCTCCTCGGACGGGACGCCATAAACAGGGGACGGGGAACATTTAGGCCGCAGTTCACCCCATAAGACGCCACACTTTCGAGCCAGAGTGCGCAAGGGGAAGCCTCAACCAGGGCCTCGAACCACCGGGTTTGAACTGCGGGGGTTGCCGGGTTCTGCGTATGAATTTGGGTGCAGAAGCAGCGGTTCGCTGCCGGTGTGGGGGGTGTTCATCATGGGTCGGATCATTGCCATCCTGGCAAGTAGTTGCATCCTTGCGGGATGCTCGTCGTCGATGCTGCCAAGCATCGATTTTTTCAAGTCCTCGCCAAGCCCCGAATCTCTGCGAGTCGAATCCGAACCGCCGGGCGCCGAAGCCAAGACCGTTGCGGGCCAGTCTTGCCGGACGCCTTGCGAGCTGAAGGTCCAGCCGGGCACGGATCAGTCGATCACGCTGGCGCTCGATGGCTATCAGCCGCATACCGTGCCGCTGACCGGAGATGCAGGCAAACTCACTCCAAACCCGATCTACGTCGAACTGAAGACGGTGGCACCTGCCGCCGCCAAGAAGAAGAAAACCGCGGCGAAAAAGCCCAAGCCCAAGCCGACGACCACGGCCGCAGTTG
>JBFXEX010000058.1:0-34623 GCA_050179645.1 Xanthobacteraceae bacterium
CGCTTGTTGGACCGCTCCGCGCGTTCGCCGATGCGCTGGGACGCGCATCGCTGGCTTGCGGCCTGCTCAGCGTCGGTGCCGGCTTGCAGATTGCCGGGCTGATCCGCCCCTCCCCGGCGATCCTTCTCGCGACCGCGCTTAAGCTTGTCCTCATGCCCGCGCTCGCCATCTCGCTCGGATTGCTGTTCGGCGTCACCGGCGCGAGCCTCGGGGTGGTCGCCTGCTGCTCGGCGGTTCCGGCGCCGCCGGGCTCCTACGTCATGGCGCGACAGATGGGCGGCGACGCGGTGCTCCTGGCGCAGATTCTCACCGTGCAGACCTTGCTGGCGATCGTCACAATGCCGATCGCGATTGCCATCGCGAGCCTGTATTAGGAGGGCACCTCGGTTCGGTCAGCGGCGCGCTGAAAGATGACCGAGAAGCACAGCGCGTTTGGCTGACACTTCACGTGGATCACTTGTCACGTGGATCCTTGGATGTCAGATCGCAGCGGCATGCGTGCGCGCTACCGCGCTTCGGCACTCCGCTTCGGCGCTACCAGGAGGTCAGCACGAGTAGCAGAATGTAAACGCGGTCGGCAAAGCTCCCCCCTCCATCTCCGCGGCAGCTTCCAGCGCTTCATCGGAAACGGTGTCGGTGAGGATTTCTTCGCCCGCTTGGTCGAGGTTGGCAGTCGTGGCGTTGATATCCATGAGCGCTGCTCCGCTTCGTACGCTGCGGGGCCGCGAGTGAACAGCGTAGTCAGAGTAAGAGGTAAGAGAGGCGGCCGAAGCGTCAGTCCAACACGCTCTTGTTGTCGTGTAAAGTCGCATTCTTCGCGATCAACCGAGATGGGTCGATACCGCGGTGGACGACCGATTCTACAATGACGGATTGCTCAATTTCAAACGCGCCATTTGGCGGCCGCGGCATATTTGAACAGGCTCGACACTCGACGAGAACGACGCGGAAGCGCAAAATGGGTCTTGAGGAAACCCAAAGAAAGAGGGCGTTCAATGAAACGCGCAATCACCTGTCTCTGCATCTGCCTTTTTGTGCTCGCGGCAGCCAGCATCGGTCATTCGCAAACACCTGCGGGCAACTATCCCAGCCGCTCGGTACGGATCATCGTGCCCTACCCCGCCGGCGGACCGACCGACCTGATCGCGCGGCTGGTCGCGCAGAAACTGGGTGAGAGTCTCGGTCAGCGGTTCTACATAGAGAACGTCGCCGGCGCGAGTGGCGCGCGCGCCGCCGCAATGGCGGCGGCCGCACCGGCCGATGGCTATACCCTCCTGGCCGCCACCAACGACCTGGCGATCGTCCCGGTGATCTCGAAGAACGTTCAATACGACCCGATCAAGGACTTCGCGCCGATCAGCCTCATCTCGTCGTCACCGTCCGTGGTGCTCGTCCATCCCTCGGTGCCGGCGAAGACGATGTCCGAGTTCGTCGCACTGGCCCGCGCCGAACCGGCGAAGTACAGTTTCGCCTCGTTGAGTCTCGGCCACAACCTGCTCAACAGCGAGCGCCTGTTCAAGCTGGGGCTCAAGCTCGAGATCACCCGCGTGCCGTTCACCGGTGCGGCGCCAATCCTGACGTCGACCGTCGCGGGCCATACGCCCGTCGCCTATATCGGTCTGCCATCGGCCGTCCCCTTCATCAAGGACGGCAGGCTGCGCGCGCTTGCCGTTGCCGGCTCGAAACGATCGCCGATCGTTCCGGACGTGCCGACGCTCTCCGAAGGCGGCTTCAAGGACCAGGTGAGCGAACTGGTGATCGGCCTCGTCGCCCCCGCCGGCACGCCGGATCCGATCGTCGATTTGCTGTCGAGGGAGGTCGCCAAGATTGTTGCCCAGCCCGAGACCCAAGAGCGATTGGCCAATGTCGGATTTACCGCGGTCGGCAGCACGCGGGCCGAATTCGGCGCACAGATCAAGGATGACATAGAGCTGTACCGGAAGCTGGTTCGCGACGAAGGCATCAAGGTCGAGTGAAGCGGCCGGTTCCCGTTTCCACCGACGTTTGGGCAAGTTGTGGAGGGTTGCCGGGCGGCCTTGCCCGGACGGGCGGCCGGGCCTATAGAACCGGCTTTAATGACCACCGCCCAAAAGTCCTCCTTCGTCCTCGGCCAGCGCCACTTGCTGGGGATCGACGGGCTTTCGCGTGACGAGATCTTGGGCCTGCTGGATCTCGCCGAGGAATACGTCGAGCTCAACCGCCAGGTCGACAAGAAGCGCGCATCGCTGCGCGGCCGCACGCTGATCAACCTGTTCTTCGAGGTCTCGACCCGCACCCAGGCGTCGTTCGAGCTGGCCGGCAAGCGGCTGGGCGCCGACGTCATGAACATGTCGGTCGGCTCCTCGTCAATGCGCAAGGGCGAGACGCTGATCGATACGGCCGTCACGCTCAATGCGATGCGGCCTGATCTGATCGTCGTGCGCCATCACGCCTCCGGCGCGGTCGAGCTTCTGGCCCGCAAGGTCGACTGCTCGGTGATCAATGCCGGCGACGGCTCGCACGAGCACCCGACCCAGGCGCTGCTCGATGCGCTGACCATCCGCCGCAACAAGGGCCGCATCGAACGGCTGATCGTGACCATCTGCGGCGACATCCTGCATTCGCGGGTGGCGCGGTCGAATATCATCCTGCTCAACGCGCTCGGCGCGCGGGTGCGCGTGGTCGCGCCCTCGACCCTGCTGCCGCCGGGGATCGAGCGGTTCGGCGTCGAGGTCAGCCGCGACATGCGCGAAGGGCTGCGCGATGCAGATATTGTGATGATGCTCCGCTTGCAGCGCGAGCGCATGAACGGCTCGTTCGTGCCCTCGACGCAGGAGTACTTCCACTATTTCGGGCTCGACCAGAAGAAGCTTGCTTACGCCAAGCCCGATGCGCTGGTGATGCATCCGGGGCCGATGAACCGCGGCGTCGAGATCGACACCGCGGTCGCCGACGGCGCTCAGTCGCTGATCCGCGAGCAGGTCGAAATGGGCGTGGCCGTACGTATGGCGGTGCTGGAAGCGTTGTCGCGGAACCTGCCGAATGCGTGACCGCATGCCAAACGAGCGGCCGATCCTCCTTGCCAACGCACGCATCCTCGATCCGTCGCGCAATCTTGACATCGATGGCGATCTCCTGATCGCGGACGGTCTGATCCGTGAGCTCAAGCGCGGCATCGGCGCCGCCGGCGTGCCGGAGGCCACCGAGATCATCGATTGCCGAGGCAAGGTCGTCACACCGGGCCTGATTGACATGCGGGCCTTCGTCGGCGAGCCCGGCGCGGAATATCGCGAGACCATTGCATCGGCCAGCCAGGCGGCGGCAGCCGGCGGCGTCACCACCGTCGTCTGCCAGCCCGATACCTCGCCGGCCATCGACGATCCGACCATCGTCGATTTCATCATGCGCCGCGCCCGCGACACCGCCATCGTGCATGTGCAGCCGATGGCGGCGCTGACCAAGGGGCTGGAAGGCAAGGAAATGACCGAGATCGGCCTGCTGAAGGCCGCCGGCGCGATTGCCTTTACGGACGGCGCCAGAAGCGTCACCAACGCGCAGGTGATGCGCCGCGCGCTGACCTACGCGCGCGATTTCGACGCGCTCATCGTCCACCATACGGAAGATCCCGACCTGGTCGGCGAAGGCGTGATGAATGAGGGCGAGTTTGCCGCCCGGCTCGGCCTCATGGGCGTACCGCGCGCCGCCGAAGCCATCATGATCGAGCGCGACATGCGGCTCGTCGCATTGACCGGCAGTCGCTATCACGCCGCGTCGCTGACATGCGGCGAGTCGCTCGACGTGCTGCGGCGGGCCAAAGACTCAGGCTTGCGCGTCACCGCTTCGGCCTCGATCAATCATCTCACCTTGAACGAGATCGACATCGGCCCCTACCGCACGTTCCTCAAGCTCAGTCCGCCGTTGCGTGCCGAAGAGGACCGCAGCGCGCTGGTCGCGGCGCTGGCGTCCGGTCTGATCGACGTGGTGATGTCCGATCACAACCCGCAGGATGTCGAAGGCAAGCGCCTGCCGTTCGCCGAGGCGAGCCACGGCGCGGTCGGGCTTGAGACCATGCTGTCCGCGGGGCTTCGCCTCGTTCATTCCGGCGAGTTGCCGATCATGACGCTGATCAAGGCGATGTCGAGCACGCCCGCCGAACTGCTCGGTCTGCCGGCGGGCACGTTGCGGCCGGGCAGCCCGGCCGATGTCATCGTGCTCGATCTCGACGTGCCGTGGATCCTCGACCCAACCGATCTCAAGTCGAAATGCAAGAACACGCCGTTCGACGAGGCGAAGTTGCAGGGCCGGGTGACCCGCACCATCGTTGCCGGCCGCACCGTCTACGAATACGTTTGAGCGGCTCCAAAAAGCGTCAGGCATCCGATGCTGCAAGCGCTCCACTGGTCGCACTTCTGGTCCTATGCGGCGGTCCTGATATTCGGCTATCTCCTGGGCTCGATCCCGTTCGGGCTGATCCTGACGCGGCTTGCCGGCACGCAGGACATCCGTTCGATCGGCTCCGGCAACATCGGCGCCACCAACGTGTTGCGCACCGGCCGCAAGGGGCTCGCCGCCGTGACGCTTCTCTGCGACATGCTCAAGGGCACGCTGGCGGTTCTCATCGTGCGAAACGTCTACGGCCAGGAGCTGGCGCTGTTCGCGGCGGCGGGGGCGTTTTTCGGACACCTCTTTCCGGTGTGGCTGAAATTCAAGGGCGGCAAAGGCGTCGCGACCTATATCGGGGTCCTGTTCGGCCTCGCCTGGCCCGCCGGCATCGCGATGTGCCTCATCTGGCTCGCGACCGCCGCCCTCACCCGCTATTCCTCTCTCGCCGCCCTGGTGGCGAGCTTTTTAACTCCGGGCGTGCTCCTGGCGCTCGGCCAACAGCCGGAGGCGGTGCTCTTCGCGCTCCTCACCGCGATGCTCTGGATCATGCACCGCGCCAACATCGCGCGCCTCATTGCCGGAACTGAAGGACGCATCGGAGAGCACTCCGCCGCCGGCGGCTGAACGCGCGCCCAACGGGCAGCGCACTCTATTTCCGGTTGTGGCCTCCGGTTCCCTGCGCGATGCTGATCGCGGACATCGATCCGAAGGGCGACATGAGCGGCAAAGAGGGCGAACGTGTCCGCCTGACGGACGAACAGCGGCTCGACTGGCTGCGCCTCATTCGCAGCGACCATGTCGGGCCACGGACGTTTCGCGTGCTGGTGAATCACTATGGCGGCGCGCGCGCGGCGCTCGTGGCTCTGCCCGATCTCGCGCGGCGCGGCGGAGCTTCGGGCCCGGCTCGCATCTGTTCGCAGGCCGACGCGGAGCGCGAACTCGCGGCAGCGCGGGCCCTCGGTGTCGCTTTGATCGCGCTGGGCGAGCCAGACTATCCGCGACGCCTGCAGATGATCGACGACGCGCCGCCACTTCTTGCGGTCCGCGGCAATGCCGCTGCGCTGAACCTGCCGATGGTCGCGATGGTCGGCGCGCGCAATGCCTCAGCCGCCGGGATCCGCGTCGCCGAGCGCCTCGCCCGGGAGCTCGCTGATGCCGGGTTTGTGATCGTGTCCGGCTTGGCGCGCGGCATCGATGCCGCAGCGCATCGCGCGAGCCTGGACACCGGGACAGTCGCAGTGCTCGCCGGCGGCCACGATCGCATCTATCCCGCCGAACATGGGAGCCTTCTTCGAAATCTACTTCCAACAGGTGCTGCCATCTCGGAAATGCCGATGGGCTGGGAACCGCGCGCGCGAGATTTTCCGCGCCGCAACCGGCTGATTTCGGGACTTGCCGTCGGCGTCGTGGTGGTCGAGGCGGCGCGGCGTTCGGGTTCGCTGATCACCTCCCGGCTGGCGCTCGAACAGGGCCGCGAGGTCTTTGCGGTGCCGGGCTCGCCGCTCGATCCGCGTGCGGAAGGCAGTAATAGCCTTCTCAAACAGGGAGCGACCCTGGTCACTGAAGCCGAGGACGTGATTTCTGTATTGCACCCGATCCTCGGCCGGTCGCTCGATCTGCCGGCGGAGGAGCCTGAGGCAGAGTTGCCGCCCGCCGGGGAGCCAGCGGCGGACGAGCGCGCCCGGATTATCGACCTACTCGGTCCGACCCCGGTGACGATCGACGATCTCGTCCGGCTATCCGGGAGTTCACCGGCGATCGTGCGCACCGTCCTGCTGGAGCTTGAGCTTGCCGGCCGTCTGGAACGCCACGGCGGGGGCCTGGTCGCGCTGCTGTGAAATCCCGAAGCCGCCTTATTCGTCCGTTTGGCGCTGCGTGAGGCTTCCCTTGATCGATTGGGCGGATTTTTCGGCCTCAAGGCGCGCCATATCGAGCAAGTAACCCAGAACGTCAAAGCCATAATGACGAGCGAGCATGGAAAGCTCCGCCGTCATGGTCGCAAGGTAATTAGCAACCGCCGCCGGCTCAGTGAGTTCCGCTTTAGGTGTTTCCGCCATTCCAAAATCCCGAACGAAGTCGAGAAATATCCTAAAGAGATATAAAATACAAGAATACACGTATTAGTTGTATAAAAGGGCGCTCGGGATTTGACAGGGAGGGGGTGCTGCCCCCATATCGCCCGGCACGGACGGCCGAGTCAGGCCGTCACAGGCCGCGGGACTTTACCCGTAACTCATTGGTAATGCATGTATATCGTCGTCGTCGAATCGCCCGCCAAAGCCAAGACGATCAATAAGTATCTTGGGCGGGACTACGAAGTGCTGGCGTCTTTCGGGCATGTCCGCGACCTGCCCGCGAAGGACGGTTCGGTCGATCCCGAGCACGACTTCCGCATGATCTGGGAGGTCGACGACAAGTCCCAGAAGCGTCTCAACGACATCGCCAGGGCGGTGAAGGGCGCCGACAAGCTCATCCTGGCGACCGACCCGGACCGCGAGGGCGAGGCGATCTCCTGGCACGTGCTCGAAGTGCTCCGGGAGAAGCACGCGCTCAACAAGCAGCCCATCGAGCGGGTGGTGTTCAACGCCATCACCAAACAGGCCGTGCTCGATGCAATGAAACATCCGCGCCACATCGACCAGGCGCTGGTCGATGCCTATCTGGCCCGGCGCGCGCTCGACTATCTGGTCGGCTTCAACCTGTCGCCGGTGCTGTGGCGCAAGCTCCCTGGTGCACGCTCGGCCGGGCGGGTGCAGTCCGTCGCGCTGCGGCTGGTCAGCGACCGCGAGCTCGAAATCGAGAAATTCGTCGCACGCGAATACTGGTCGCTGGTCGCGACCCTCGCGACCCCACGCCAGGAGACGTTCGAGGCCCGCCTCGTCGGCGCCGACGGCCAGAAAATCCAGCGCCTCGACATCGGCACCGGCGCCGAAGCCGAAGCGTTCAAGCAGGCGCTGGAGACGGCCGCGTTCTCGGTCGCCTCCATCGAGGCCAAGCCGGGCCGGCGCAACCCTCCCCCGCCCTTCACCACCTCGACCCTGCAGCAGGAAGCCAGCCGCAAGCTCGGCTTCGCGCCCGCCCATACCATGCGGATCGCCCAGCGCCTCTATGAGGGCGTCGACATCGACGGCGAGACCGTCGGTCTCATTACTTACATGCGAACCGACGGCGTGCAGATTGCGCCCGAGGCGATCAGCGCGACACGCAAGCTGATCGGCGCAGATTATGGCAACCGCTACGTACCCTCCTCGCCGCGCGAATATCAGACCAAGGCGAAGAACGCGCAGGAAGCGCACGAGGCCGTGCGCCCGACCGATCCAAACCGCCGGCCGCGGCAGGTCCGCTCGATGCTCGATCCCGACCAGGCCAAGCTCTATGAGCTGATCTGGCTGCGCACGGTCGCCAGCCAGATGGAATCCGCGGAGCTCGAGCGCACCACCGCCGACATCGCCGCCAAGGTCGGAAGCCGCATGATCGACCTGCGCGCGACCGGCACGGTGATCAAGTTCGATGGTTTCCTCACGCTCTATCACGAGGACATGGACGATCCGACGGACGACGACGAATCGAACCGTCTTCCGGAGATGAGCGCTGGCGAGCCACTCGAGAAACGCAAGATCGACGCCTCGCAGCACTTCACCGAACCGCCGCCGCGCTACTCGGAAGCCTCGCTGGTCAAGCGCATGGAAGAGCTCGGCATCGGCCGGCCGTCGACCTATGCGTCGATCCTCCAGGTGCTGAAGGACCGCGGTTACGTCCGCATCGAGAAAAAGCGCCTGATCCCGGAAGACAAGGGCCGCGTGTTGACGGCTTTCCTGGAAAGCTTCTTCGCGCGCTACGTCGAATATGACTTCACCGCCGGCCTGGAAGAACAACTCGACCGCATTTCCAACAACGAGATCGCCTGGCGCGAACTGCTCCGCGACTTCTGGCGCGACTTCACCGCAGCGGTCGGCGACATCAAGGAACTGCGAATTGCGCAAGTGATCGATGCGCTCGACGAGATGCTGGCGCCGCACCTGTTCCCGCCGCGTCCTGACGGCACCGATCCGCGCAAATGCCCGAACTGCGAGACCGGCAAGCTCTCGCTCAAGCTCGGACGCTTCGGCGGTTTCATCGGCTGCACGAACTATCCCGAGTGCCGCTATACGCGGCAGTTCTCGGCTGGAAGCGGCAACGGCGACGGCGGCATGAGGAAGCTCGGGCTCGATCCGGCAACCGGGCGCGATGTCACCGTGCGCTCGGGCCGGTTCGGTCCGTATATCCAGCTTGGCGAGCCGATAAAGGACGCCGACGGCAAAGTGGAGAAGCCTAAGCGCGCCGGTCTGCCGAAGGGCGTGTCGCCTGACGATGTCGACCTTGAGCGCGCGCTGGGTCTCCTTTCGCTGCCGCGCGAGATCGGCAAGCATCCGGACGATGGCGAACCGATCCTCGGCGGCATTGGACGCTTTGGTCCTTACGTCCAGCACGGCAAAACCTACGCCAACATCACCGCGGACGAGGACGTGCTGACCGTCGGCCTCAACCGCGCGGTCACGCTGATCGAGGAGAAGAAGACCCAAGGTCCGCGCAAGGGCCGGTTCGGCTCCGACCCGGGCCGGGCGCTCGGCGAGCATCCCGACAAGGGCGGGCCCGTAGTGGTGAAGAGCGGCCGCTACGGACCCTATGTGAGCCATGCCGGGGTGAATGCCACCCTCCCCGCCGACATGACGCCGGACGCCATCACGCTCGAGCAGGCCATCCCGCTGCTGGATGCACGTGCCGCGCGCGGCGGCGGGAAGAAAGCCTCCGGCAAGAAGCCCTCGGCCGGCAAGAAGGCGGCCACTGCCAAGCCGGAAGTTGTGGCGAATGGCGCTGGGACGAGCGCGGCTCCCCGGCCGCGCAGCACCGCGCGCAAGGCGCCGAAATCCAAGCACGCCGCAAAGCCCGCGCCGGCACCGGCGCCCAAGGGCAAGCTGGTCCGTAAGGCCAAAGCCGGCAAGGCCGGCTGATCCTGGCGGATTGGCGCGGCCGTAGCTAGTTTATGGGGGTGAAACGTACGCTCCCATCGCTCCCCTCCAAAGACGACCTGCTGAGCTTCATCGGGAAGCAGCCCGGCAAGGTTGGCACGCGCGAGATCGCCCGCGCCTTCAATCTCAAGAATTCCGATCGGGCGCGGCTGAAAGAGATGCTGCGCGAACTCGCCGACGAAGGCCGCCTCGAACGCCGCCGCAAGAAACTGCATCAGCCGGGGACACTGCCGCAGATTGTCCTTGCCGACATCACCGAGCGCGATCGCGACGGCGAGTTGATCGCGGTTCCGGTCGAATGGGACGAGGAGGCGCACGGCGCTCCGCCGAAAATCCGCATCCATTCGCCGCGGCGAGCGCGGCCGGGCGAGGTCGGCGGCATCGGCGACCGGGCGCTCCTGCGCATCGAAGCCGCCGGCGACGAAGGTGACCGCATCCGGCACACGGGCCGCATCATCAAGCTCATCGATCGCGCGAAGCAGCGGGTACTTGGCGTCTTTCGCGCTTTGCCGGACGGCGGTGGCCGGCTTGTCCCCGTCGACAAGAAGCAGCTTGGCCGCGAGTTTGCCATTCCGCCCGGCGCCAGCCTGGAGGCCGCGGACGGCGATCTGGTCGCGGCCGAAGTCGCCGCACGCAGCGGTTACGGGCTGCCGACCGCACGGGTCAAGGAGAAGCTCGGATCGCTCAACACCGAACGGGCCGCGAGCTTGATTGCGATCCATGCGCATGGAATTCCCCATGTCTTTCCGCCCGCCACCTTGCGCGAGGCAGAAGCCGCCTCCGCCGCACCGCTTGCAGGCCGTGAGGATTGGCGGGCGATACCGCTCGTCACCATCGACCCGGCCGACGCCAAGGATCACGACGACGCCGTCCATGCGGAGCCCGACAGCGATCCGCAGAACCGGGGCGGCTTCATCCTTACCGTCGCCATCGCCGACGTCGCGCACTACGTGCGGCCCGGCAGCGCGATGGACCGCGAGGCGCTGATTCGCGGCAACTCGGTCTACTTCCCCGACCAAGTGGTGCCGATGCTGCCGGAGCGGATTTCCAACGATCTGTGCTCGCTCCGGCCAGGCGAAGACCGCGCCGCGCTCGCGGTGCGGATGGTCATCGGCGCCGATGGCCGCAAGCGCAGCCACAGTTTTCACCGGGTGCTGATGCGTTCCGCCGCCAGGCTGCATTACGCGCAGGTGCAGGCCGCGATGGACGGCTGGCCCGACGACACCAGCGGACCGCTGCTGGGCTCGATCCTGGAACCGCTCTATGCCGCCTATCGCGCCCTCAAGCGCGCACGCGACGATCGCGCGCCGCTCGATCTCGACCTGCCGGAGCGCAAGATTGTCCTGACTCTCCACAATACCGTCGATCGCGTGTTCACGCCCGAGCGGCTCGACGCCCACCGGCTGATCGAGGAGTTCATGATCCTCGCCAATGTCGCGGCGGCTGAAGCGCTGGAAAAGGCGCGTACGCCGCTGATCTACCGCGTTCATGACGAGCCGGACCCCGAACGGGTGAACGCGTTGCGCGAATTCCTCCAGAGCCTTGACCTGTCGCTGCCGAAGAGCGGGGCGCTGCGCGCCGCGCAGTTCAACGGCATCCTGGAGCGGGTGAAGGGCCGCGAGGTCGAGAAACTGGTCAACGAAGTGGTGCTGCGGACGCAGGCACAGGCCGAATATGCCGTGGAGAACTACGGGCACTTCGGCCTCAACCTGCGCCGCTACGCGCACTTCACCTCTCCGATCCGGCGTTATGCCGATCTGGTGGTGCATCGCGCACTCATCCGCGCGCATGGGTTCGGCAAGGATGGCTTGCCCGAGCAGATGGATGCGACATCGCTCGGGGAAATTTCGGCCACCATTTCGGCCGCCGAACGCCGCGCCATGAAGGCGGAACGCGAGACCTTCGACCGGCTGCTTGCACACTTTCTCGCCGACCGGATCGGCGCGACCTTCGAGGGGCGCATTTCCGGCGTCACCCGCGCGGGGCTGTTCGTCAAGCTCGACGACACTGGCGCGGACGGCTTCGTGCCGGCGCGCACGATCGGCGACGAGTATTTCCGCTATCACGAGAACCTGCACGCCATGGTCGGCGACCAGTCCGGCGCGACCCATCGTCTGGGCGACCGGGTGACGGTGCGCCTGGTCGAGGCTGCGCCTGTTGCAGGGGCGCTCCGATTCGAACTCATGACGGAGGGCCGCTATAATAAAGACGGCCGGACTCCGGTGCGTGCCGCTCGCAAGCGTTCCGCGGGCGGACAGAGCCGGCGTGCGGTGCGCGAAACTGGCAGGAAGCGACGACGATGAGTGACAGGCGGGCCGAGCAGATCGAGCGGATGAAGCAAACCATCCAGCGGATGAATGAGGTCGAGCGCGATCTCAGCCATCCGTACGTCCGCCCGAAGGACGCCGCGACGCTGATCCTGGTCGACCGCTCTGGGCCTGCACCGAAGGTCCTGCTGGGCAAGCGTCATACGCGTCACAAGTTCATGCCGGGACGTTACGTTTTTCCCGGCGGGCGCGTCGACCCAGTCGACCGCTTCATGCCGGTTGCAATGCCGCTGCATGAGCAGATGGAACAGCAGCTGATGAAGCGGCTGCAGCGCCCAAGCGCCGCCAAGGCGCGCGCATTTGCGCTGGCGGCGATCCGCGAGACCTTCGAGGAGACCGGGCTGATGCTCGGCATCCGCCAAGCGCCCACAACCAAGATTCCGGCGGGTCCATGGGCGGCCTTTGTCGAGGCCGGACTTCTGCCCGACCTCAGCACGTTACGGTTCATCGGCCGCGCGATTACGCCGCCGGGACGCAACCGCCGGTTCGACGCCCGATTCTTCACCACAGACATCAGCGCCATCGCGCATCGGGTCGAGGGCATTACCGGGCCGGATGCCGAACTGGTCGAACTGGTCTGGATGACGCTCGACGAGGCCAAACAGCTCGACATGCCGGCGGTGACCGGCGTGATGCTTGAGGAACTCGACGTGCGCATCGCCGAGGGTTTTGGCCACGAGCTGCCGGTGCCGCTCTATCGGCATCCGCGCGGCCGGTTCACGCGGGAACTGTTGTAAATCGGGCGATTCACGCGCACTTTCCTTGACATTGCGGTTGCAGCGGCTAGGGTCCGCGCGAATTCGTGCATTGAGGTTTGCTCATGGCAAAGGCCACCACCATCAAGGTCAAGCTCGTATCGAGCGCCGACACCGGCTTCTATTACGTGACCCGGAAGAACTCCCGGACCATGACCGAGAAATTGGTGATGAAGAAATACGATCCGGTTGCCCGAAAGCACGTGGAATTCCGCGAATCGAAGATCAAGTAGGGCTTGTCTGCCCCTAAAACATGGGCGCCCCGCGGGGCGCCCATCGTATTTCCGGTTTACTCAGTTCAATCTGTGGATTAGGCGTTGGCAGGCAAAAGGTGGCCGGTCGGGAGCGGTGTCATGAGGAGGCCACTCGTACCGCCCCCGAACCGGCCGAACCCCACGGACCCAGGAGATGCGGCGGACCTGAGCATTCCGTAGGGTTATCAATAAGTTATTTCAGAAACTGAAGCCTTTGGAAGAACCCTGCCGCAGGATTTCCACCCAGAGCGGGGCGACACTCGCCGCCCGCTTGGCGCAAACTAGCGCAATCGTCCCACAAAGCAAGAATTTACCTTGTGGAAAATACGTCGAATCGGATCAACCTAAAACATTAGGGTTGACCGTGACGCCCGTATGGCAAAAGTCGGCGCAGCGGCCCTCAGGCGGCGTCTGGAACCACCCGATTGCGGCCGTCGCGCTTGGCGCGATAGAGCGCCTGGTCGGCACGCTTGAGGACACTTGCCGCAGTGTCGTCGCGGCCGAGCGCGGCAATTCCAATGGAGATCGTGACCTCGATGCCGTGCGCGCCCTGTTGGATCGGAAACGTCTCGCTGGCGATACGCCGGCGCAGCCGTTCCGCCACCATCGTGGCCACCGCCAGATCGGTCTCCGGCATCACCACCACAAACTCCTCCCCGCCGTAGCGACAGGCGAGATCGATGCCGCGAATCGACTTGCGGACGCGGATGGCGAACTCGCGCAGCACGTCGTCGCCCGCGTCGTGCCCATAGGTGTCGTTGATCGATTTGAAATAATCGATGTCCATGACCAGCACGGTCAGAGGCTTGCCGCGCGCGGCGGCCTGCTCGACCAGCGTGCCGACGTGGCTTTCCATGTAACGGCGATTGTACAGTCCGGTAAGCGCGTCCGTGATCGCCATCTCGATCGACATCTGGACGTTGTCGCGCAGCCGCTCGGTATAGCGCTTCTTGCGAATTTGCGTGCGGACCCGAGCCAGCAACTCGTTCTTGTCGATCGGCCGCGAAAGATAATCGTTGATGCCGATCTCCAGTCCGCGCACGAGACGCGAACCGTCGTCGGCACCGGCGATGGCCAGGATCGGAACATTGCGGGTGCGGTCGAGCGAACGGACCTGGCTGCACAGCCGCAATCCATCGAACGCTTCAAAGCCGAGCGAGACGATCAGCAAATCGAAATTGCCCTCCGCGGCGCGGAACAGGGCGGCATTCGGGTCGGTCTCGACCTCCGGCTGGTGTTCGGTGGCCAACATCGCGGTCAAGTGCTCGTTGGACGATACCCGATCGTCGACGATGAGAATCCGGCCATCGCATCCGGTCTCGCTCACCGCCTCCCGTTCCGGACTGTCGATGCCAATGTCCCGGGAGGTCACTGCCCGCATGCGCAATTCGTCGGTCATCAGCTTGAGCCGCGACAGCGACCGAACGCGGGCGATCAGCGCAACGTCGGAAACCGGCTTGGTGAGGAAGTCGTCGGCGCCGGCCTGCAGGCCGCGGACCCGGTCGGAGGGCTGATCGAGTGCCGTCACCATCACCACCGGGATGTGGTGGGTCGCGGGATTGGACTTAAGGTGACGGCAGACTTCGAAGCCGTCCATGTCGGGCATCATGACGTCGAGCAGCACGATATCGCATTCGGCGCGATCGCAGATCGCCAGCCCCTCTGCGCCGCTCGTCGCGGTCACGACATCGAAGTATTCCGCCGATAGCCGCGCTTCCAGCAACTTGACGTTGGCCGGGGCGTCGTCGATGACGAGAACGCGCGCCGTCATCGAACTTGCTCCTCAGCGTTACCGAGAAAATGACGAATCGTTTCGATGAATTTGCTCACCGAGATGGGTTTCGACAGATAAGCTTCGCATCCGCCCTCGCGGATGCGCTCTTCATCGCCTTTCATCGCAAAGGCGGTGACGGCAACGACCGGGATCGAACGAAGGTCCGGATCTTCCTTAAGCCACTTCGTCACTTCAAGACCGGACACCTCGGGCAGTTGAATATCCATCAGGATCAAATCGGGATGATGCCGGCGCGCGAGATCGAGCGCCTCGATACCGTTGCGCGTCCCGACAGTCTCGTAACCGTGCGCTTCCAGGAGGTCGTGGAAGAGCTTCATGTTGAGCTCATTGTCTTCCACGATCATGACGGTCTTGGTCATCCCCGACCTTCCAGCAGCCCCGCTGCCCGAGCCAAATAACCCCCACGGGACCGTTGGCTACCTGCCCCTGACATCGGCAGGAATACAGCGTGAAAGTAGGGCCGATTTGTTACGGAAAGGCAAATTCAACCGCAGAAACAAGCCTCCACGGCATCCTCGATAGAGGCAAAACGTGAAACTTGTCAGTATCTTGCGAGAACCGTGTCGGATCTCGGCTACGTTGAATTAATCTCGTTTGAAAATTGAATGGTCGCGGTCGATTCGGCCCCGCACGGATCACATGTGCATGCCCGGCCCGACGTCCATGGTCCTGCGGCTGAGGGCAATGTTGAACGTGTAGCCGCCGAACAGATCGACGATGGTGACGAACATGAGCAGGAACGCCGCCTCCCACTTACGCTCGCTGTCAAGCAGGTGCGGCTTGCCAAACACCACGATCAGCAACACCGCAAGCGGAACCAGCGACGCCATGCCGTCGATCACGCCGATGAACCGATTGTTGCCGGCAGGCAGGCTGAACGGAATGGAGAGGAGCTGGAAGGTGAGATAGAATGCAGCGATCCAGGCCAGGTTGAAGCCGAGACGGTCCGGCGTGAACCAGCCAAGCCTGCCTTCCATGCCCTTGAAGGAACCAGCATACCAAAAGAAGTAGACCTCCCACGCGGCGAGCGCCAACGCCAGCAGGATGCTCAATCCCGCGACAGATCCACTCGACCTCTGCATGGTTACCTCCGTCGTGTACACCAGTGTGGCGGTTCAGAAGTCCCCATCAATGTTGCCGCCAGCTCATCAATGCGGACCAGCCTCACTCCCCTACCCGACTATCCGCCCTGTCGTCGAGAGCGAAATATCGAATTGCCCGACTGTTGACCTTTCGAGATAAACGATGAAACGACCATCCCGGCCACGTCCGCAGCGGGACACACAAGCGCAGCGTGACGCCGCGACCGCACTTGCGATTGCCGCGCTGTCGTTCATCGGTCAGGAACCGGAACGGCTCGGCCGGTTTCTGGCGCTGAGCGGGATCGGCCCCGAGTCGCTGCGCGCCGCCGCCCAAGAACCGGGCTTTCTGCTCGGCGTGCTCGATCATCTTGGCGGCGACGAGACGCTGCTGCTGTCATTTTCCGAAGACCGAAGCATCGATCCGAGCGAGATCGCCCAGGCGCGCACCATTCTGGCCGGCGAAAGCCCGCAGGAATCGTGATCCGCGTGCTATCGTCACGAGCGGCTGTTCTCGACCAAGGCGACAAGGAGATGCTGCGAGGATTCTGCCGCGACTGCGGGCACGATGTAGCGGACGACTGCGTCCGCTGTCCGGCTTGCGGTTCGCCGCGGCTGTTGCGCCATCCCGAGCTCGACGCGCTGGCGATTGCGCATGTGGACTGCGATGCGTTCTACGCCACCATCGAGAAACGTGACGATCCATCGCTCGCCGACAAGCCGGTGATCGTCGGCGGCGGCCAACGCGGCGTCGTGCTCACCGCATGCTATGTCGCGCGGACCTATGGCGTGCGTTCGGCGATGCCAATGTTCGAAGCGCGGCGGCTGTGCCCGCACGCCAGTATCGTGCGCCCCAATATGGCAAAATACGCCGAAGCCGGTCGCGCGGTGCGGGCCCGCATGCTCGATCTGACGCCGCTGGTGGAACCGGTGTCGATCGACGAAGCGTTCCTGGACTTGAGCGGCACCGCACGCCTGCACGGCATGGCGCCGGCCAAAGCGCTGGCGAAGTTCGCCGCCCAGATCGAAGCGGCCATCGGCATCACCGTTTCGATCGGGCTCTCCTGTAACAAGTTTCTCGCCAAGATCGCCTCCGATCTGGACAAGCCGCGCGGTTTCGCCGTTCTCGGCCGCGGCGAGGCCGCGGCATTTCTGGCGCCGCGCTCGGTGAACCTGATCTTCGGCATCGGCAAGGTCGCGCAGCAACGGTTGGCGCGCGACGGCGTGCGCCTGATCGGCGATCTGCAGCGTCTGAATGAAGCCGAGTTGACGCGCCGCTATGGCGCGGAGGGCGCGCGGCTCGCGCGCCTCGCCCGTGGCATCGACGACCGGCCCGTCCGGTCGGATCGCGAGGCCAAGAGCATCTCGGCGGAAACCACCTTCGCCCGTGACATCGCGGACTTCCGGCCCCTCGAACTGCGACTTTGGCGGCTGACGGAGCGGGTCTCGAGTCGGCTGAAGGCGAACGACCTCGCCGGTGGGACCGTCACCCTCAAGCTCAAAACCGCCGACTTCCAGATTCGCACGCGGGCGCGCTCGCTCAGCCATCCGACCCAGCTCGCCGCCACCATCTTCGCCGCCGCCCATGACCTGCTGGCGCGCGAGATCGACGGCACCCAGTTCCGCCTTGTCGGCGTCGGCGTTTCGGGACTGACTGCGGCCGACGGTGCCGACCACGCCGATCTGCTCGACCGAAGGACCGCGGAAGCCGAGCAGGCGGTCGACCTCCTGCGCAAGAAATTCGGCGAGGAAGCGGTGGTGCGAGGCCTGGCGCTCGATCGGATAGAAGACGACGACTGAGGTGCTTGTCGGCGCGGCACCACTACCGCGGCCCACGTACGCAGTTCAGCCTACTTGCAGGGCTTGCTGTCGCGGATTTCGAGCGTGGTCAACTCGCCGCTGATCACGAAGTCGTTGTAATCGAGCACCAATGCGCGGGAGATGCCATTCTCATAGAGCTCGAACTTGATCGAATAGACCGGAGCCTGTTCGCCGCCGGTCTTGGCGCGGTCGAAATAGCTCACCGTGACCGGCCAGCGTATCATGCCGGCGAGTTCGGCCTTGCCGGCGGCTGCGTCGGTCGGCACGCGCTCGTCCGGCGGGATGCTGCGACCGATCACCGTTAGCGTGTTGTAAACTTTCTCGCCGGTTTCGGCGCCGTCATAGACAGGCACTTCCAGCACGCTCTTGCCTTCGCGCGCCGCGACGATGATGCGGCGAACGTGATCGGTAGGAAAGGCGATGGCGGACGTGAGGTCGACGCTCTTGTCGCTCGGCTTGGTCAGCGTCACCGCGATCTTGTCCGACTTGCGTTCCGCGCGTCCGTCGACCGTGTCGACCACCTGTTCGTTGAGGCGATTTTGCGATTTGAACACGTAGCTGCTGGCGCTACCGTCTTCCCAGGTGGTCGAGCGCATGTCGCTCAGCGCGGTGCGGCCCTCGCCGTTGTCGAGCAGCGATACCTGGCGAAACTGCAGCGCATAGCCCTCGCAGGCGTTACCGGAAAAATCGTACAGGATGCGTCCGCGAGCATCGACGGTGTTATTGCTACGCGCCTGCACGAGCTTGAGGTCATAGACGGCGCGGTGGGAGGCAAGCTCGCTCGCCGGGGTCAACGCAGCGGCCGAGAATTGGTCGGAGCCGCCGGTCAAAGCAGCGGTTATCAGGACGACCGCCGAGGCACATGTCGCGCATTTTCCGGTCACCGTCATTGCATCCACCTCCTGCCGCGACTCGGCCATTGAACCAAACAGGAACATAGGAACGATTGCGCAACCGAGCAAGCTGCATGCCGAACCAAGGCTTGCATAGAGGCTTGCATACCTGGGACCGATCGGCAAAAGAAAGGTTGCCGCCGATGAACGACATGGCGGGGCCAATCTTGGTAAGCACTGGCACGGGAGCGCATCATGGCTGGAACAGTTGAAAAAAGACTAGCGGACATCGGGCTGACGCTACCGCCAACGACCACGCCGGTTGCCAACTACATTCCATTTGTCCGCGTTGGGTCGCTGCTGTTCGTATCCGGCCAGATCTGCAACGACGCGAGCGGCAAGCTCGTTGCCAAAGGCCAACTTGGCGCTAGCGTATCACTTGAGGACGGCCAAAAAGCGGCACGCGCCTGCGCCGCCAATCTGCTCGCCCACGTCAAATCCGCGGTTGGCGATCTCGACAACGTGGTGCGGGTCGTCCGCCTCAGTGGCTTCGTCAACTCGGCCCCTGGCTATCCGGACGGGCCGAAAGTGCTCAACGGCGCCTCCGACGTCATGGTGGCGGCATTCGGCGACAAAGGCCGGCATGCGCGTACCACAGTCGGGGTTGCGGCGCTGCCGAACGAAGCCGCGGTCGAGGTCGAGGGCATCTTTGAAGTGAGTTGATCGCCGTGCGCGCTCGGGAGATTGGCGGCCCCCCGCGATCCCCGCCCCGCCGCACGATCGGCCATGCGTTGCACACGCAGCGCAACCGCTCCTCGATCAGATATTTTGAGGGATTTCGCCCTACGGTTTGGGCTATGATCGGTACGGGGCTTGCAACCTGACGTTTCATGACATCGCTCGAACTGACGCTGAAAATCGCTCGCGCCATCAGTGACGTTTCGGCCGAGGAATGGGACGCCTGTGCCAATCCGGGAGTGGCCGCGGCGGCCCATCCGGCCTGTACGGCACTCGAAACTGCCGCCCCGGCTTCAACGATCGAATACAATCCGTTCATCTCGCATGATTTTCTGGCGTGCCTGGAACTGTCCAAGTCGGTCCAGCCGCGGACCGGCTGGGAGCCACTGCATCTCCTTGCACAAGAGCCGAGCGGTCGTCTGGCCGGCGCGATGCCGTGCTATGCCAAGTCGCATTCGCGCGGCGAATACGTGTTCGATCACGGCTGGGCCGAAGCATTCGAGCGTGCCGGCGGACAATATTACCCCAAGCTCCAGGTGTCGGTACCGTTCACGCCAGCCACCGGCCGCCGGCTTTTGGTCCGCGAGGGGCCTGCGGCGGATGCTGTTCAGGCAGCCCTGGCCGATGCGCTGATCGACGTCTGCAGTCGGTCTGAAGCCTCCTCCGCGCATGTCACGTTCCTGACTGAGCCCGAATGGCAGTTGCTCGGCAACCGTGGTTTCCTCCAGCGTACGCACCAGCAGTTCCACTGGCAGAATGCGGGCTATGGCAGTTTCGACGACTTTCTGGCCGCCCTGTCCTCGCGCAAGCGCAAGGTCATCCGCCGCGAGCGCGAGGACGCGCTGGCGAATGGCATCACCGTGGATTGGCTGACCGGCAGCGACCTCACCGAAAGCGTGTGGGATGCGTTCTTCAATTTCTACATGGAGACGGGATCGCGCAAATGGGGCCGGCCGTACCTCACGCGCGAGTTCTATTCGCTGGTCGGCGCCCGCATGGGCGACCGCATTCTGTTGGTGATGGCGAAGCGCAATGGCCGGTGGATCGCCGGCGCCATCAACTTCATCGGCTCACACACGCTGTTCGGACGGCATTGGGGCTGCATCGAGGACCATCCGTTCCTGCATTTCGAGCTCTGCTACTATCAGGCCATCCAATACGCCATCGAGCATAAGCTCGCCCGGGTCGAGGCCGGCGCCCAGGGCGAACACAAGATTTCGCGCGGCTACCTGCCGACGACGACCTATTCGGCGCATTACATCGTCAATCCGTCGCTCCGCCGCGCGATTGATGACTTTCTCAAGCACGAGCGCGCCTATGTGGCGGCGGCCGCGGCCGAACTGGAAGAAGCCGCACCGTTCCGCAAGGGCTGATGCGGGGCCCGCGCCAACCTCGATTGCGGCTTGACCCGCCTGCCTTCACCTGCAATCGAAGGTGCGCCACGGAGCCGAACGATGCCTGCCTACGATCAGAACAATATTTTCGCCAAAATCCTGCGCGGCGAACTGCCGTGTCACAAGGTGTATGAGGACGACCGGACCTTCGCGTTCCTCGACATCATGCCGCGTGCGCCCGGCCATACGCTGGTGCTGCCGAAGGCACCGGCACGCAACGTGCTCGATGTCGCGCCGGACGACATCGCCGCGGTGATCAAGACGGCGCAGAAAATCGCCAAAGTCTCGGTGCAGGTGTTCGGCGCCGACGGCGTCACCATCCAGCAGTTCAACGAAGCTGCCGGCGGCCAGGTGGTTTTTCATCTGCACGTGCATGTCATCCCGCGCAAGGACGGCATTGCGATGAAACCACCGGCCACCGTCAAGGAGGCGCCGGAGGTGCTGGCGGAGCAAGCGAAGAAGCTTGCCGACGCGTTGCGTGCCGCGTGAGCAGCGCGCGGGACACTGACGCGCAACCGGGGATGAACTCATGAGTCGAAAAGACCGGCGAACCGGTGGCAGCGCTCCGGCGATGGGCGGTGGACCCGGCGCACGCACGGCCGATCGTCTGTTCGATCTTGCGGTGGCGCATCATCGCTCGGGGCGGCTCGCCGAGGCCGAGAACCTCTATCGGGACAGTCTCTCGCTCGATCCCAACCACGCGGATTCGCTCAACTGTCTCGGCATCCTCGCCCATCAATGCGGCCGCAACGATGCCGCGCTCGAGTTGATCGGCCGGGCGATCGGCCTGCAGGAGCGCAATCCGCAGTTTCACTATAACGTTGCGCTGGTGCTCGCGGCTTCCGGCCGCATGGACGATGCGGTTGCGCACAACCGCCGCGCCATCGCGCTGAAGCCGGACTATACTGACGCCCACACCAACCTCGCGAGCGCGCTGGCATCGCAGGGCAAATGGAGCGAGGCGGAGGTGCATTTCCGCCGCACGCTGTCGCAGTCGCCGCAATCACCTCTGGCCTACAGCAATCTCGCCGGCGCCCTGCAGGCGCAGGGCCAGCCGGACGAGGCGCTCGGCATTCTCGCGCGCGGCATAGCGGCCGCCGAGAACGACGATCTCAAGGCCGTGTTTGCGCTTTGTCTGCAGGAGCAGCGGTCGGTTCCCAAGGTGGACAGGCTGCGCACCTTGGTCGAGCGCGCCATCGTCGAGGGCTGGGCAAGACCGAGCGATCTCGCCAACTTCGCTACCGTCCTGATCAAGCAGAGCGACACCATTCGCAACGCGCTGGC
This sequence comes from Xanthobacteraceae bacterium, assembly GCA_050179645.1. Lineage (GTDB taxonomy): Bacteria > Pseudomonadota > Alphaproteobacteria > Rhizobiales > Xanthobacteraceae > VAZQ01. Next base: position 21,652 of record JBFXEX010000058.1, read on the forward strand.
GCGGCCGGAGGATGGTCAGGCCGCGGCCCTGTCGCAGGAACTATCCGGAGCGCGGGGGCTCGCCGCGCTCGCCGGCGATCATCTGTTGCAGACGCTGCTGACAGAAACACCGGTGTGCGACCCCGAATTGGAACGGCTTTTGACCAACGCACGTCACGCCGCACTTGACCTCGCAACGTCCTCGAACAAGTCCGCGGTCTCGGACGACGTGCTGAAGGCCTGCGGCGCATTGGCTGAACAGTGCTTCATCAATGACTACGCGTTCGATGCCCAGACCGAAATGGACCGGGTCAAGCTGCTGCACGATGAAATCGTTGCGGCCCTGGCCGCCAAGACCCCGGTGGCGCCGATCGCGCTTGCAACGCTTGCCTGCTACATCCCACTTCACTCGGCGGTCGGCGCGCCGGCGCTTGCAGAGCATTCGTGGCCCGATCCGGTCTTGCGTGTCGTCACCCAGCAGGTGCACGAGCCGGCGCAGGAACAGCAGTTGCGATCGTCGATTTCCACGCTCACTCCGGCCGGCGCGCCGCAACCGCTCACCGAATCCGGGCCATCTCCGCGCTGGGTCAAGCCGGCGATGCTGAGCAGGCCGATGCTGTTCGACGAATATATCCGCATCCAGTTTCCGCACCTTTCGGTGCAGCCCCTGGGGAAGGACGAGACAGACATCCTGGTCGCCGCCTGCGGTAGCGGCCGCAATGCCATCGAGATGGCGCGCTGGTGCACGGGTGCGCGCATCCTGGCCGTCGATCCGGACCTCGCGAATCTGAGCTACGCCCTGAGGAAGTCCAACGACCTCCAGGTGCTGAATATCGAATTCGGCCAGGCGGACCTGACCTCGATCGACTCCCTCGGACGCACGTTCGATGTCATCGAAGCCGTCGCGGCGTCGCCCCACTTGGTCGATCCCGCGGCCGGCTGGCGGCATCTCGCCTCGCTGCTGCGGCCCGGCGGATTTATGCATCTGGCGTTGCCCCGCGCTGCGGCGCACGAGAGCATCCGCGCGGCGCGCAGCTTCGTTGCCGAACGCGGACGCGGCCCGCAAGGCGACGACGTTCGCCTCGCCCGGCAAGAGATTCTGGCGCTCGAGGCCGACGCGCCCGCGCGGGCGATTGCGCGCTATTCGGACTTTTTCACCATCGGTGAACTTCGCGAACTGCTGTTCCCGGCACATGAAACAGCGGGCACCATTGCCGACATCAAAGCCGGACTGACGGCCGCGAACCTGAACTTCGCCGGCTTCAACGACACGCCCTACGGCGAGTACGCCAAGCGGTTTCCCGACGACAGGGCCATGTCGGACCTCGACAAATGGGAAGCCGTCGAGAACGAGAATCCCGCAGTGTTCGGCGCCGTCTATCAGTTCTGGGTACAGAAGCCTGCCGAAGCCGCGCCCGCGCCAGCTTGATCTTGCACGTGAACTACGTCGGCCAGAAAAACATGCCGGCAAACAGCGCGATCTCTCCCGCGGCAACGGCAGCGAAGACCGAGCCGCGCGCCAGCAGGAAGACCGTCAGGCCGATCGCAACTGCTCCGACCCGCACGGCGACCGCCACGTCCGCGAGCGCGCCCGGCGGGAACAGGGTGAGCTTGGCGATCACGCCCGCCAGCACGGCGACCGCAATCGAGCGTATCCACACCACCAATTCGGATTCCTCGTCGACTCCGCCCGCCACCGCAAGGCCGAGCATGCGCCAGACTTCGGTCGGCAGGAATCCGACCAGGATCAACACCAGATAGGGCGCCAGTTCCCCAGCCGCGCTCATCGCATCGCCTCCCGGATGCGGTAGATGGCATAGGCTGCCGTGCCGCCGATCACCCCGGTCCACAACAGGTCGAGGCTGACCTGCCACCACACCATGAGCGGACCGAGCACCAGGCCGAACACCAGCGCCAACCGGTCAACCAGGAGCCGAGCATTGCGCGTGGTCGAGCACAGGAATGACATCGGCGTCAGGAACAGGAGCCCCGCGGTGAGCATTTTCGGCAGCGAACCGGCAAGCTGGAATCCGATCACTGTTCCGATATGGGCGGCAAGCATGAACCCGCAGGCGAGCCCGTTGCAGAACGCGATGCGACCTTCGCGCGGCCGCGTCGGCAGCAGGCGCAGCGCCTCCACCCACATGCTCACCGCAGTCATATGAGCCGGCAGCAGTAGCTCGCGATAGCGCGTCGCCGGTGTCTTGAGCAGCGGCAGCAGCGTCACCACCATCGGGAAGAGCCGGACGCTACTCAAACCGACCGCGAGCGCAACCTCGACCAGGGGCGCACCGCCGCCAAGCGTTGAAATCAGGATGACCTGCCCCGGCCCGACCCACACTAGCAGAGTCGACAACATCACCCAGATCAAGCTGAAGCCGAAATCATGCGCCAGCGCGCCGACCCCGACATAGGTACCGATCAGCACATAGCTGAAGATCGACGTCGCCGCCGCCCGCATGCCGTCGAAAAAGACGGCAGCGGTGGAGCGCGTGGGAACGGGAACGGGCGAAGATGTCATGGAACCGGCCAAGTCCCTGCATCTCCCACATGCCGTGCGCGGGTTCAATCGGGCGTTTCACAACCGTCGCCCGCGCCTCCGGCAGAGCAGGCTGCCTGCACAGGTGCGGGTCAATCGCGCAGCCAGTCGGTGACCCGAACCTCGTGAATATCCCCCGGCGCAACACCGGACTGCAGTGCCCGATAGAGCGCGTCGTACGCCCCGATGGAACGATCGAGCGCAAAATGCTCCGCCATGCGGCGCCGGCCGGCATCGCCCAGACGCGCCCGCAGCGGCGGATCGTTCGCCAGGCGCACGATCGCATCGGCAAGGTGTACGGGATCGTGCGGCGGCACGACAATGCCGCTTTCGCCGTCGAGTACGGCTTCGGCATTGCCACCAACGTCCGTGACGATCATCGGCAGGCCCGACGCCATGCCCTCGAGCACGGCGTTGGAAAATCCTTCCTGGTGCGAGCAAAGCACCCCGATGTCGCTGGCGTTCAGGATCTCCGGGACGTCGTTGCGGGTGTCGAGGAACGATACCTTGTCGCCGATGCAAAGCTCCGCCGCCTGCGCCTGCAGCGACGATGCGATGCCTTCGTCGCGGCCAACGATGAGGAGCCGCCAGTCCTGCGGCAGACGCGGCGCGCTTTGTCCGAGCGCCGCAAGCAAATCGCCATGACCCTTGTAGGGGATAAGGTTTCCGACGATCACCAGTGTGAGGGTCTGGGGACCGAGACCCAGTTCCAAGCGGGTCGCGGCCCGCGACCCTGCATCGGTGAAGCGGGCGACATCGATGCCGTTATAGATCAGTCCGAGCCGGCGTACGGGTACGTCTTCCGTCTCGGCCAGTTCGCGTACGACACTGCGCGAATTGCCGAGGATCGCCGACATCCAGCGGTGCAGACGGCGTTCCAGATTCTGCACCAGCGGATAACTGCGCTGATAGACGTTGAGGCTGCGCCGGCTCATGATCCGCACGGGAACACCGGCGGAGATCGCCGCCGGTGCGCCGACCAGGTAGGCAGCCGGCAAGAAGAAATGCACGATCGCCGGCCTGCGCTGACGCATCACGCTGAACAGATGCGCACCGATCCTGACCGACTGCGCGAGGCGTCCGATAACCGAAGACCTGGCAGCGGCTGTCTTGAACCGCGGCACCAGGACGTTCACTCCCTCGCCTTGCAGTTCGTCGCGAAGCGCGCCGCCGCCTGCAAGGCTATATACCGAGACAATCCACCCCAGCTTGACCAACGCGGGCGCAAGGGTCGCAAGATGCCGCTCGGTACCTCCAACCTCGAGGGTTCCGATGACGAACAGAATCTCGGCGCCGGCGTGACCGGAGCCTTGTGCAACGCGAGTGGCGTCACTCATCGAACTGTTCGCAGACTCCGTGTCAGCGTCCGCCACTCGGCGAAGCGCATCCCCACCGCATCTTTGTCCTCATCGCAGCTCAGCCGTCCCGTCGCCCTGAATTGCCGCGATGTAGCGATCAATCGATTTCCTTATCACGTCCTTGCCGCCATGCGGCACTTCGCGGCCGAAAAAGGCGCCATAGAGGGCATCAAATGAGAATGGTTCTATCATAGCGCCAATCCGACGGACGGCGGGCGCCGACAGCGGAATGATATTGGGATAGCTGCGCATGAAGCTGACGTAATGGCGGTCGGGGATCAGTTGAATAATATCGCCGGTCAGCAATGCGCCCTTCCCCGCACCGCCCTGCGCCCAATGCAATACCGTGCCGCCGGCGAAATGCCCACCGCAGCGGATGAGCGTAAGATCTTCCGTCAAAGCGAGCGTGTCGCCGTCCCAGAGCCGGATGACCGGATCGGGACGCATGATCCACTGCCGGTCGGCCGCATGCAGATGGATCGGAATCCCGCCGAAGGCACGGCTCCACTCCACCATCGAGCTGTAATAGTGCGGGTGCGAGATCGCGATGCCGGTCAGTCCGCCGAGCGCTTTGACAATTTCGACGGTCGCCGCGTCGAGCAGGGAGACGCACTCCCACAGCACATTGCCTTGCGGCGTGCGCACCAGCAATGCGCGCTGCCCGATGGCAAACTTCGGCGTCGTCGCGAGGCCGATCAGCCCATTTTCATGTTGGCGATAACAGTTGACGTGGCCTCGGCCGAGCGCCTCGAGCGTGGTCCAGCTCTGACCGGTGGGTGGAACGTACTGGCGCTCGTCCGAGCAAACCGGGCATTCGCCCGGTGGGCGTTCGGAAGGCGTGAACTGGGTGCCGCATGTGATGCAGATGAATGCCGACATGGCGAAATCATCGGCGAAACCGCCGCAACCGACAAGGATCGCCGGTTGCAGCCACGAACATGATCCGCCTTAACGTTATTGACGCCGGTACGACGCAGCCTAGACCTTGACCAGCGGCACCTTCGGTACCGAGCCCCGGCGCGGGGGTTCGTCTCCCCCGCCCTTCGGCCCGGGCGGCTTGCGCCGCGACGACGATCCGGGCCGCCGCTTGGGCTTGGCGCTCACGGAGCGCGGGATTTTCTCGGGCTTGGGCGTGACCGGCCCGTCGAGATACTCGAAACCGAGTTTGTCCGCGCCGTCTTCATCCTTGACCACCACGACCCGGACATGGCCCCCGGCCTTCAGACGGCCGAACAGCACCTCGTCGGCGAGCGGCTTCTTGATCGTTTCCTGAATGAGCCGCGCCATCGGGCGCGCGCCCATCTGCTGATCGTAACCGTGCTCGATCAGCCACTTGGTCGCGTCCTCCGACATCTCGATGGTGATGTCGCGGTCGCCCAACTGCGCCTCAAGCTGCAGCACGAACTTGTCCACCACCTGCGCGATGATCTCGGGTGTCAGATGCGCGAAGGTAATCACCGAATCGAGCCGGTTGCGGAATTCCGGCGCGAACATGCGGTTGATCGCCTCGACGTCGTCGCCTTCGCGCTTGGTGCGGGTGAAGCCGAAGGCCGACCGCGCCAGATCGGCGGCCCCCGCATTGGTCGTCATGATCAGGATGACATTGCGGAAATCGACCTGCTTGCCGTTGTGGTCGGTGAGCTTGCCGTGATCCATGATCTGCAGCAGCACGTTGAACAGGTCCGGATGGGCCTTCTCGATTTCGTCGAGCAGCAGCACCGAATGCGGATGCTGATCGACGCTGTCGGTGAGCAAGCCGCCCTGGTCGAAGCCGACGTAGCCGGGAGGCGCGCCAACCAGCCGCGAAACGGTGTGGCGCTCCATGTATTCCGACATATCGAAGCGGATGAGCTCGACGCCGAGTGCGGTTGCGAGCTGCTTGGCCACTTCGGTCTTGCCGACGCCGGTCGGACCGGAGAACAGGTAGCAGCCGATCGGCTTTTCGGGCTCGCGCAAGCCCGCACGGGCGAGCTTGATCGAGGCGGACAGCGCAGTAATCGCCTGGTCCTGGCCGTACACCGTGGTCTTGAGCGTGTGCTCGAGATGCTGCAGCACCTGCGCATCGTCCTTCGACACGGTCTTTGGCGGGATCCGCGCCATGGTCGCGATGGTGGTTTCGATCTCCTTGATGCCGATCGTCTTCTTGCGCTTGTTCTCGGGCAGCAGCATCTGCGCCGCTCCCGACTCGTCGATCACGTCGATCGCCTTGTCGGGCAGCTTGCGGTCGTGGATGTATCGCGCCGACAGTTCGACGGCCGCCTTGATCGCATCGTTGGTGTATTTGAGCTTGTGGTAGTCCTCGAAGTAGGGCTTGAGCCCCTTGATGATGTCGATCGCGTCCTCGACCGTCGGCTCATTGACGTCGATCTTCTGGAAGCGGCGAACGAGCGCCCGGTCCTTCTCGAAGTACTGCCGGTATTCCTTATAGGTGGTCGATCCGACGCAGCGCACCGAGCCCGATGCCAGCGCCGGCTTGAGCAGGTTCGAAGCGTCCATCGCGCCGCCCGAGGTGGCGCCGGCGCCGATCACTGTGTGGATCTCGTCGATGAACATGATCGCGCCAGGATAGGCCTCGATCTCCTTGATCACCTGCTTGAGCCGCTCTTCGAAATCGCCACGGTAACGCGTGCCGGCAAGCAGCGTGCCCATGTCGAGCGCGAACACGGTCGCGTTCTTGAGCACGTCGGGAACCTCACCGTGTACGATGCGGCGCGCCAAGCCTTCGGCGATCGCGGTCTTGCCGACGCCGGCATCGCCGACGAACAACGGGTTGTTCTTCTGGCGGCGGCACAGCACCTGGATGGTGCGATTGATCTCGGCATCGCGCCCGATGAGCGGGTCGATCTTGCCCTCGCGCGCCTTCTTGTTGAGGTTGACGCAATAAGCCTCAAGCGCGTCGCCTTTCTTCTTGGTCTCTTCGCCGCTGCTTTTCGCTTCGCTCTCCTCCTCGGCGCCGCGCACGGGGCGGGCCTCCGACATGCCCGGCCGCTTCGCGATCCCGTGGCTGATGTAGTTGACCGCGTCGTACCGGGTCATGTCCTGCTCTTGCAGGAAATAGGCAGCGTGGCTCTCGCGCTCGGCAAAGATCGCGACCAGCACGTTGGCACCGGTGACTTCCTCGCGGCCCGACGACTGCACATGGATCACGGCCCGCTGGATGACGCGCTGGAACCCGGCGGTCGGCTTGGAGTCCTCATGCCCCTCGTTGACAAGGTTCTCGAGTTCGCTCTCCAGATAGGCGGTCAGGCTGCGCCGCAGCTTGTCGATATCGACGTTGCAGGCCCGCATGACGGCTGCGGCATCCTGGTCGTCGATCAGCGCGAGCAGAAGATGCTCGAGCGTAGCGTATTCGTGATGCCGCTCGTTGGCGAGCGCCAACGCGCGATGCAGCGACTGCTCAAGGTTGCGCGAGAAAGTGGGCATGTGGATCTCGTTCCGCTGTTCGATCCCTATATGGGCCCGGCGCTACTTCTTTTCCATCACACATTGGAGAGGATGCTGGTGTTTGCGAGAAAAGTCCATCACCTGAGTGACCTTGGTTTCCGCTACCTCGTATGTGTAGACTCCGCATTCGCCGATTCCGTGCTGGTGGACATGCATCATAATGCGATGCGCGGCCTCCTGGTCCTTGTTGAAGAACCGTTCCAACACGTGAACCACGAATTCCATCGGCGTATAGTCGTCGTTGAGCAGCAGCACGCGATAGAGCGACGGCCGCTTGGTCTGCGGCTTGGTCTTGGTGATAACGGCGGTGCCCGGGGTTCCGGGATCGTTTCGGCGCTTGTTGTCGTCGCCGGCAAGCCGCGGAGCCAGCATGGCCCCGGTTGCACATCTCACAGCTTCAAATGGTCGGCGCATGGCAGGTTCACGGATCGTTGGCGGCCGAAGGGCGCGGCGTCGGGAGAATGCTCCAATCATCATAGGAAGACCGCACTGGCGAGGTCCAGAGCCTCCTACTCCTTCAAATTGCTGGGGAAATTCAGCGTGTGCCGCAAAATCGGCGTCATCATACCGCCGCGGGCCGGGCGAACGTGAGTCGGACAGGAATAAATCGCGGCAGATTCGACAAGGATTCGCGTCTGGGATTCTAGAGTAGGTTCTTCCGAAGCGCGACGACTCAACCTCGAAGCGCTGCGCTCCACAACGGCATTTGTGAGTTTTTTCCGAGACCGCAAGAGCCGCGCCGGCCGGAATGAAGCGACGTGCGGCGCTTCGTCTCTACCGGCGCCCGTTATTGACAAGCCCGTGGATCTTTCGACAGCTCTGGGGTTCATCTTGGAACCGATCCGTGTTTCAGACCATCGTCAGATCGCGGCGGCGCGCTTGAGCGACGATCCGGAACCGACGTTCTTGATCTCGCGGCGGTGGCTTGTCGTCGGCTCCGCCGCGGCCTTCCTACAACTTCCCACGCGTTTGGAAGTTCAGGCGGCCCCGGACGGCAGCCGGATTCTGCGGGCTCGCTTGCGCGACGCCCCCGCGTCGAACGCCGCCTCGTCCAATCTTTGGGGCTATGACGGAATGCTTCCGGGGCCGACGCTGCGCGTCCGGCATGGTGAGGAATTGCGCCTTCGCCTGATCAACGAACTTGCAACGCCGACCAGTATCCATTGGCACGGCGTGCGGGTACCGAACGCGATGGATGGTGTGCCGGGACTGACGCAAGCCGCTGTCGCACCCGGGGCAAGCTTCGACTATCGGTTCCGGCCGCCGGATGCCGGCACGTACTGGTATCACGCGCTCCCCGGCGGAGACATCGACCGCGGCCTGCATGGCGCGTTCATTGTCGAAGAGGCGCGGCCGGTCGCGGTCGATCGCGAACTTGTCCTTGTGATCAGCACGCCGGCGGCATCGGACCCTGGCGCGATCGTGGTCAACGGTGCCACCCGTCCCGATTTCGCCGTGCAGGCGGGCGAACGGCTGCGGGTCCGGCTGATCAATGCCACTGCCGCAAGCGGCGTCGTGCTGCGGTTCGACGGCCATGCTGCCTGGTTAGTCGCGATCGACGGCCAGCCCTCGGAACCGTTTCCGACCCGCGGCGGCCGCGTCGCGCTCGGGCCGGGCAGCCGGATCGACCTCGTCGTGGATGCATCACGCGCGGCCGGAACGGTCGCCCCGATCCTTGCGGGCGATGGCATCGGTGTGCCGGTTGCCCGGCTGGTTTATCGGGCAGGCGGACCTGCCTTCGCTGGTTCGGCGCGTCCGGAGCCCCCGCCGTTGCCGCCCACTCAACTACCGGCACGCATCGATCTGCGGAACGCCCTGCGCCAGGACCTCGACCTCGCCAAGCTCAAGTTCCTCAGTCCGGCGAGCGCACCGCTGTTCAAGGTGCGGCGCGGGCGCGCCGTCGCGCTGACGCTTCGCAATGGCGCCGGGGCGCCGCAGGTCTTTCATCTGCACGGCCATTCCTTCCGCCATCTCGACCGGCTGGACGATGGCTGGAAACCATACTGGCTCGATACCTTCGTGATCGGCGGCGACATCGAGCGGATCGCCTTCGTGGCCGACAATCCCGGCAAGTGGCTGATCGAAAGCCGCACGCTCGGCCGTCCCGATCGAACCGGTGAAGCATTCTTCATCGTGAGTTGAAACCTGCACCAACGAAGGCTGCCGCAGAGTCGCGACGTCTCCGTTCTGGATCAGCCGACACCCAACTGCGCATACAGCCGCCGGTAGACCCGCGGGATCGTCTCGGGCAGATCTTCGGCGATCAGGCCGGGACCGGCTTCCGCTCCCGCCTCGCCATGCAGCCAGACCGCGGCCGCCGCAGCCTCAAAACCCGGCATGCCTTGCGCCAACAACCCGGCGACAAATCCGGCCAGCACGTCGCCGGACCCGGCGGTCGCCAGCCAGGGCGGCGCGTTCTCCGCGATCGCCGCGCGCCCATCGGGCGCCGCCACGACAGTGTCGGAGCCCTTCAGCAGACAGATGGCGCCGCTCGCAAGTGCCGCCTGGCGCACCCGATCGAGCTTCGAGGGTGCATTCATGATGTCTGGCATCGCTTTGAACAGTCGCGTGAATTCGCCTTCGTGAGGCGTCAAGACAGTAGCCCTGCTGCGGCCCCGGGTGGCGGCGAAGAGCGTCGGCGTTTGGTCCGCAAAACTGGTCAGCGCGTCGGCATCGAGCACCACGGCCCGCTCGCCCGCAAGCGCCGCGAGGACCATGTCGCGCATGTCCTGGCCGACGCCGCCGCCCGGCCCAAGGACCACGGCGTTGCGGCGAGCATCGCGCAGAAATTCGCGCAGCTCATCGGCGCCATCGACCGGGCGAACCATGACGGCGGTATTGGCCGTCGCGTTGACCAGGAGTGCATTGCTCGGAGTGGCCAGCGTGACAAGACCGGCGCCCGCCCGCAGCGCGCCACGCGCGGCAAGCCGCGCGGCCCCGGTCGAAGAAATGCCGCCAGACAACACGACCGCATGGCCGCGTGCGTATTTGTGTCCGCCCGCCCGTGGCACCGGAAGCGCGTTGCCCCACAGCGCTGCCGAGTTGGCAAAGGCCTGCGGCCTGATCCGTTCCAACACGGCATCTGGAATGCCGATGTCGGCGCCGTGAACCCGGCCGCAGTGGAGCCGTCCGGGCAGCAGCAGGTGGCCGGGCTTGCGGCGGAAGAACGTGATGGTGTCGGCCGCCGAAACCGCGACGCCCATGACCTCGCCGGTGGTCCCGTTGATCCCGCTCGGCAGATCGACCGCATAAACCGGCGGGGCGCTGTTCATCGCCTCGATCATGGCGCGCGGCACGCCTTCGACCGCCCGGTCGAGCCCGGCACCGAACAGTGCGTCGATCACCGCGTCCGCCGGCGCCACCGCCGCGGGGTCGGCTGCTTCGAGCGGTCCGGTCCACTGCCCTGCAGCGGTCGCCGCATCGCCCTTGAGCCGGTCGCGACTTCCGACCAGCAGGACGCGGACCCGGTAATGGCTCTCCGCCAGCAGGCGCGCCGCGACGAAGCCATCGCCGCCATTGTTGCCGGGCCCAGCGACGACCACGATGCGGCTCCCCGGTGGATGCCGGCCGGCGACGCACCCGGCGACCGCCCGACCGGCGTTCTCCATCAACTCGATGCCGGGTGTGCCGCCGGCAATGGTCTGCCGGTCGGCTTCAGTCATTTCGAGCGCGGTCAGGAGTTCGATCATTGGGTGGCAGAGTAGCGGGTCAGGCAACTGAGCGCGACCGCAGCCGCGCCGCATGCGCGTCTCGGACCCAAATTGCCGCCGGATCGATCAATTCCGTCGGTCTGCAACCTCGATCGGCGCTAGGATTGCCCTTGCAATAGGCATATTGCTTAATTTCTAATCGCACGCTTGCTTCCAGTGGCCGAGACGCATCGCCTTGCGCGTTCCAACCATCTGATAGGCGAGCACTTTTCCGCATTTGCCGGGCTTGGCACGGACCCTGCTAACCGTCAGACCGGCTCGGCGGGGTGATCACCGGCCGGCCGCAGAAGGAAACGCTATGAAAAAGATCGAGGCCATTATAAAGCCCTTCAAACTCGACGAGGTGAAGGAGGCGCTGCAGGAGGTTGGCCTGCAGGGCATAACGGTCACCGAGGCGAAGGGGTTTGGCCGCCAGAAAGGGCACACGGAGCTTTACCGTGGCGCCGAATACGTCGTGGATTTTTTGCCCAAAGTGAAGATCGAGATTGTGCTCGGCGATGACATCGTCGAAAAAGCCGTTGAGGCGATCCGGCGCGCCGCCCAAACCGGGCGGATCGGCGACGGAAAGATATTTGTCTCCAACATCGAGGAAGCCATCCGGATCAGGACGGGGGAATCCGGTTTGGACGCGATCTGAATCGGCATTGCCACGCGCCTCAAAGCCTCCGCGCCAGGCTTCACGGCCAGCCATACCTAGACCAGCCATACGAAAGGTACGTATTCCATGACAACGGCCAAAGACGTCATGAAAATGATCAAGGATAACGACGTGAAGTACGTCGATTTCCGCTTCACCGACCCGCGCGGCAAGTGGCAGCACGTCACGTTCGACGTCTCGTTGATCGAAGATGAGACCTTCGCCGAAGGCCAGATGTTCGACGGCTCCTCGATTGCCGGCTGGAAGGCGATCAATGAATCCGACATGTGCCTGATGCCCGACCCGGTCACGGCAACCATCGATCCGTTCTTCGCCGAGACCACGCTGTCGATCGTTTGCGACGTGCTCGAGCCGACGACCGGGGAGCCCTACAACCGCGACCCGCGCGGCATTGCCAAGAAAGCCGAAGGCATGGTCAAGGCCATGGGGATCGGCGACACCGTGTTCTTCGGCCCGGAAGCCGAGTTCTTCATCTTCGACGACGTCAAATATTCGGCGCAGCCGTACAACACCGGCTTCAAGCTCGACTCGATCGAATTCCCGACCAACTCCGACACCGAGTACGAGGGCGGCAACCTCGGCCATCACGTCGGTTTCAAGAAGGGCTACTTCCCGGTGCCGCCGCAAGACACCGCACAGGACATCCGCTCCGAAATGCTCGGCGCCATGGCGCGGATGGGTTGCGTTGTCGAGAAACATCACCACGAAGTGGCGTCGGCGCAGCACGAGCTGGGCTTGAAATTTTCGCCGCTGGTGATCATGGCCGACCGCATGCAGATCTATAAGTACTGCATCCAGCAGGTGGCGCAGATCTACGGCAAGACGGCAACCTTCATGCCCAAGCCGGTCTACGGCGACAACGGCTCGGGCATGCATTGCCACCAGTCGATCTGGAAGGACGGTAAGCCGGTGTTCGCCGGCAACAAGTACGCCGACCTATCGGAGACCTGTCTCAGCTATATCGCCGGCATCATCAAGCACGCCAAGGCGATCAACGCCTTCACCAACCCGACGACGAACTCCTACAAGCGGCTGGTCCCAGGATTCGAGGCGCCGGTGCTGCTCGCCTATTCGGCGCGCAACCGCTCGGCGTCCTGCCGCATCCCTTATACGACCAACCCGAAGGCCAAGCGCGTCGAGGTCCGCTTCCCCGATCCGCTGTGCAACCCGTATCTCGGATTTGCCGCGATGCTGATGGCGGGTCTGGACGGCGTCAAGAACAAGCTCGACCCGGGCGCAGCCATGGACAAGGACCTGTACGACCTGCCCAAGGCGGAGCTCTAG
>JBFXEX010000059.1:0-34598 GCA_050179645.1 Xanthobacteraceae bacterium
AACAATAGGTGGTCTGACTCCCTCACCCGCTTGCGGGGGAGGGGTGGGGAGGGGGTTAACCGGCACCAGTCTTTCTGCCTGCCCCCTCCCAATCGCTCCCCCGCAAGCGGAGGGGACGCCGTGGCACAAGTGCTTCCTGAAGGGCGCGATTGTGCTCTCCGGAAGGGCCGTATGTGATGCCCGGCGCCGGAACCGACAAGACCAAGGAATGGATCGTGCGCCCGGGCCCGATCGTGATCCTGGTCGAGCCGCAGCTCGGCGAGAACATCGGCGCGGCGGCGCGCGTCATGGCCAATTTCGGTCTCGCGCAATTGCGCCTCGTCAGACCACGTGACGGCTGGCCCAACGTCCAGGCGGTGCGTTCGGCGTCGGGGGCCGACCGCGTGCTCGATGATGCGATGCTGTACGACACGGTGGCGGCGGCGATCGCCGACTGCACATTGGTACTGGCCACGACCGCGCGCGCCCACGATCAGGCCAAGCCGGTGATCAGCCCGCAGGACGCGCCGCCGTTGCTCGCGCCGCACGTCGCCGCCGGCGAAAATGTTGCGGTGATGTTCGGTCGCGAGCGCTGGGGGCTGGAGAACGACGAGGTGGCGTTGGCCGACCGCATCGTCACCTATCCGGTCAATCCGGCGTTCGCTTCGCTCAACCTCGCGCAGGCGGTCGCCATCCTGTCCTACGAATGGTTCAAGCATCAGACTGGCAACACTTTGCCGTTCAGCATGCCGCAGAAGTCGGAGCCGGCGGCCAAGCAGCAGGTGCAGGCGTTCTTCGACAACCTCGAACGCGAGCTCGACCAGATCGAATATTTCCGACCGCTCGACAAGCGCGCCACGATGGTGGTCAACCTGCGCAACATCTTCGCGCGCATGCAACCGACCCGGCAGGACATGCAGACGCTGCACGGCATCGTCATGGCGCTGTCGGAGGGCCGCAAAGGGCCGGCGCGCGGCGGCGTGCTCGATGGCGAGGAGGCGAAGGCGCTGCGCGCGCTGCTCGCGGAATACGGCGAAGGTTGGGTGCCCGGCGAACGCGCGCCGGTGCGCGGGCTGTCGCGGCTGCTTCGCCGCAATCCGACCGAGGCCGAGCGCACGCTCTGGGCGGCGCTGACACGCGACCGGCGGTTTGCCGGCCGCGGCTTCAAGCGGCAGGTGCCGGTGGGCCCGCACATCGCCGATTTCGTGTCGTTCCCCTTGCGGGTGGTCATCGACGTCGTACCCGGTGAAGAGCCCGAAGCCGCGCAGAAGGCCCGAGCGCAGAAACGGACGTGGCTCGAAGAGCGCGGCTATCGTATCGTCGGGGTGCGCGGTGCGGAGATCGAAGCGGGCGTTGGCGCGGTTCTGGACCGCTTGGCACGCGAACTCGGCGGGCCCGCAACGCCTTGAGCCTGGCTCGTGTTTCGCCTGTGTCACGGGCGGCGCAGCACGAAGTGGTGCGCTGCTGACCCGGGACCGCAAAGGCGGCGGTGCTCGTTACGGTCCCGGGTCTGCGCAGCAGCATTGCATGCTGCCGCGCGCCCGGGACACACCGAGAATGACCTCTTCTGATCCAGGTACTACAGCTTGACGACGGCGACCTGGTAGCCCTTGTGCAGCATCCGGTGCTGGCCGGCGGTCGCAGCCAGGAAGACATCGATGCCGAGCATCGGACGCTCGAGCTCTCCTTCCATCTGGTCGAACTCGTAATCGTCGAAAATGACAATGCCGTTCTTTGCCACCATCGGCCAGATCAGCGCGGCGTCGCTGTAGACGTCGGCGGCGCGATGGCTGCCGTCGACATAGACGATGTCGAACTGCCGCCGCTCGATCGCGAGCTGCGGCAGCACCGTGGACGATGGCCCCTTGCGCTTCTCGAACCGGCCGGCAAAGGCTGCCAGGTTGGCATCGAATTTCCGTTCGGTTTCGGGGACAAGCGCCGCGAAGTAAGGATTGATCGCGTGCTCGACGCTGCCGCCGAACGTGTCGACGCAAACGAGGCGGCAAGCCGGAAAATAGTTGAGAAAGAACAGCGCCGAGCGGCCTTCCCATGAGCCGATCTCAAGGATGCGAACCGGCGCATCGCGCAGGTGGTCGAGCCACTGACGCCAGTTGCCGAAATGCCAGGTGGTCCAGTCCGCGGAGAACGACCTACCGTCGTACCAGCGCTCGATGTCGTCGTCGGAAACGGCCGGTAGATCGTTCACGGCGCGCGCGTCAGGTGCCGGCCTTGATATCGGTGACCGCCTTCGCCATCAGTTCATCCATGGTACGCCGGATCTGGTGGTCGGATTCGGCCACGCCCTTGGCGTCGAAGTCCTTGCGCACCTTCTTGAAGACGTCGTCGTCTCCGGCTTCTTCGAAATCCGCCATGACCACGGACTTGGCATAAGCCTCGGCGTCTGCGCCGGTCAGGCCGAGTTTCGCGGCGGCCCACAGTCCGAGCGTCTTGTTGCGCCGGGCGTTGGCCTTGAACCGCAACTCTTCGTCGTGAGCGAACTTCTTCTCGAAGCCTTCCTCGCGCTTGTCGAACGTGGTCATTCCGTCCTCTCTGCTCTGACGTGCCGTCAACCGCTACCGGATTGCGCACCGCCGATTCTTTTCCACCATTGAGGTGTCCGCGCCGGCTGACTATATGCCTCGCTGCGGCAACGGGGATCGCCGCTCCGCCGTCACGAATGTAGTGGCGAAAACACGGCAATTGAAGACTAACACTTTGCGCACAGGAGTTGGAGCGAAATTGTGCGCGCTGCCTTGCATACCGTGCCATGATCGTCAAGGCGACCGCGGGCGCAGCGATTCGCGCGCGAACGGCCGGCGGAACAAAGCCGTTTTGACGCGATTGTACTGCCTTGCGTGATCGGCTAGTTTGCGAGGCAGGAACGCGTCGCCTGGTCACGTTCTTAGTCGCCGCCGCGTTCCGCCGCCGCGGACATCACATTCAAACGGGAGCCACGGCATCCAGATGGACATCAACAAACC
This sequence comes from Xanthobacteraceae bacterium, assembly GCA_050179645.1. Taxonomy (GTDB): domain Bacteria; phylum Pseudomonadota; class Alphaproteobacteria; order Rhizobiales; family Xanthobacteraceae; genus VAZQ01. Next base: position 2,961 of record JBFXEX010000059.1, read on the forward strand.
ACGGTATACGCCGATGAGCCGCCGTCGCCGCATCTACGAAGGCAAGGCGAAGATCCTGTACGAAGGATCGGAGCCGGGAACACTGATCCAGCATTTCAAGGACGATGCGACGGCATTCAACGCCAAGAAACACGAGATCATCGAAGGCAAGGGCGTCCTGAACAACCGGATCTCGGAATACGTCTTCCAGCACCTGAACGACATCGGGGTTCCGACCCACTTCATCCGCCGGCTCAACATGCGCGAGCAGTTGATTCGCGAGGTGGAAATCATTCCGCTCGAGATCGTCGTGCGCAACGTCGCGGCCGGCTCGCTGTCGCAGCGTCTCGGCATCGAGGAAGGCACGCAGCTGCCGCGCTCGATCATCGAGTTCTACTACAAGAACGATCAACTCGGCGATCCGATGGTCTCGGAGGAGCACGTCACGGCGTTCGGCTGGGCCACGCCCCAGGAGATCGACGACATCATGGCGCTCGCCATCCGGGTCAACGATTTCCTGTCCGGCGTCTTCCTCGGCGTCGGCATCCGGCTTGTCGACTTCAAGATGGAGACCGGCCGGCTCTGGGAAAACGACATGATGCGGATTGTGGTCGCGGACGAGATTTCTCCCGACTCCTGCCGCCTCTGGGACATCAAGTCGAACGAGAAGCTCGACAAGGACCGCTTCCGCCGCGATCTTGGCGGGCTGTTGGAGGCCTATACCGAGGTTGCCAAGCGCCTCGGTATCATGAGCGAGGGCGAACGCCCGCAAGGCTCGGGCCCGGTCCTGGTCAAGGGCTGATCCGCCCACCGTTGACGCGCGAAGGCCGCCGTAAGTTGAACAAGGGCACCCACCGCGGGTGCCCTTTGGCGTTGCGGAGGCGTCGCGGCGGTCGTCAAGGAAAGCCGGAGGAAAGCATGCTGCTACCCCTGGGATTTCGGGCGATTCGGGCGTACATCAAGGGCGAACGAGCAAGACGGACAAGCGCAGCATGAAGGCCCGGATTACGGTCACGTTGAAGCCCGGCATCCTCGATCCACAAGGCAAGGCGATCGAGGGCGCGTTGAAGTCTCTGAGCGTGGACGGCGTCGCCAGCGTGCGCCAGGGCAAGGTGTTCGACGTCGAGATTGCCGGTCACGACCGCAAGCAGGCCGAGGCTCTGCTCAAGCAGGCGGCCGACAAGCTGCTCGCCAATACGGTGATCGAGAATTACGACGTCGAGGTCTTGCGCTAGGGCGCCCGGCGCCGCGGCTCAAGCGCGCTGCCCGGAGCGGGACTGAAACAAAACTGAGCTTATGATGAAATCCGCCGTCCTCGTCTTCCCCGGCATCAACCGCGAACGCGACATGGCGCGGGCGCTGCGGCTGATCTCCGGCCGCGAGCCCGCGATGGTGTGGCACGCCGAGACCGAGTTGCCCGCAGGCACCGATCTGGTCGTGGTGCCGGGCGGCTTCTCCTACGGCGACTACCTGCGGTGCGGGGCGATTGCGGCACGCGCGCCCGTCATGGCGGCGGTGCGGGCGCACGCGACTGCCGGCGGCCTTGTGCTCGGGGTCTGCAACGGGTTCCAGATCCTGTGCGAATCGGGGCTGCTGCCGGGCGTGCTGATGCGCAATGCGGCGCTGAAATTCGTCTGCCGCGACGTCTATCTGCGGGTCGAGCGTTCCGACACGCCGTTTACGCGCGGCTACAATGCCGGGCAGGTGATCCGCGTACCGGTCGCGCATGGCGAAGGCAACTACGTGACCGACGCCGAGACGCTGCAACGAATCGAAGGCGAGGGGCGGGTGCTCTACCGCTACACCGCGCCTGACGGCAGCCTCGATCCGAAATGGAACATCAACGGAGCCAGCAACTCCATCGCCGGCTTGCTCAATGACCGCGGCAACGTGCTGGGCCTGATGCCGCATCCGGAGAATCACGTCGAAGCCGCGCTCGGCCCGACCGACGGCCGCGGGCTGTTCGCCGGGCTGGTCGACCATTTCACCAAGGCTGCCTAACCGCCGCGGAACCGGCAGCACAACGCCAAGGCCGCCTGCCGCTGAGCGGCAAGAGAGATCGGTTGGTGACGGCGGGGAGGGCTTGACCAGCCCATCTTTCAACTCCATCACCTGATCAAGCGCTGTCGACCTGCATTGCCGGGCTACGCTCGGCAAAGACGTTTAGAACTCATGGCCAAGACCCGGAAAAAGTCCAAATCCACAGGCCGCAAACGGCCGTCGGCGCGCAAGACCGAGCGGCGCAGCGCACCGAAGCTGAAATCCCCCGCCAAGGCCGCTGCTCGATCGAAATCCACAAGGAAAAAATCTCCGAAACCGCCCGCTCGATCCGCCAGCGGGGGGGCCCGCAAGAAGCAGCCGGCCAGGCGGCCCGCCAGCCGCAAGGACGCTCACGCGGCTGGCCCGGCGAAGGAGCGCATCACCCCTGAGCTGGTCGCCGCGCACGGGCTCAAGGGCGACGAATACCAGCGTCTCACCCAGTTGATCGGTCGCGCGCCGTCGCTCACGGAGCTCGGCATTTTCTCGGCGATGTGGAACGAGCACTGTTCCTACAAGTCGTCGAAGATCCATCTGCGCACCCTGCCGACCCAGGCGCCGTGGGTGATTCAAGGGCCGGGCGAGAATGCCGGCGTCATCGACATCGGCGACGGGCTCGCCTGCGTGTTCAAGATGGAGAGCCACAACCACCCGAGCTACATCGAGCCGTACCAGGGCGCAGCCACGGGTGTCGGCGGCATTTTGCGTGACGTCTTCACCATGGGGGCGCGGCCGATCGCCTGCCTCAATGCCTTGTCGTTCGGCGCGCCCGAGCATCCCAAGACCCGGCACCTTGTCTCCGGCGTGGTCGCCGGCATCGGCGGCTACGGCAACAGCTTCGGCGTTCCTACGGTCGGCGGCCAAGTCCGTTTCCACACCCGCTACGATGGCAATTGCCTGGTCAACGCCATGGCGGTCGGCCTCGCCGAGACCGACAAGATATTCTACGCCGCAGCGTCCGGCGTCGACATGCCGATCGTCTATCTCGGTTCCAAGACCGGCCGCGACGGCATCCACGGCGCCAGCATGGCGTCGGCGGAATTCGACGAGGATTCGGAGGCCAAGCGGCCGACCGTGCAGGTCGGTGACCCGTTCTCCGAGAAACTGCTGCTGGAAGCCTGCCTCGAAATCATGGCCAAGGACTGCGTGATCGCCATCCAGGACATGGGTGCGGCAGGCCTGACCTGTTCGGCGGTCGAGATGGGCGCCAAGGGCGATCTCGGCGTCACCCTCGATCTCGACGCGGTGCCGTGCCGCGAAGACCGCATGAGCGCCTACGAGATGATGCTGTCGGAGAGCCAGGAGCGCATGCTCATGGTGCTCAAGCCCGAGAAGGAAGCCGAGGCCGAAGCCATCTTCCGCAAATGGGGCCTCGACTTCGCCATCGTCGGCCGGACGACGCCGACCAAGCGCTTCATCGTCAGGCACAACGGCAAGACGATGGCCGACCTGCCGATCAAGGAACTGGGGGACGAGGCGCCAATTTATGACCGTCCCCATATCGACACGCCGAAGCGGGCGGCCATCGATCCGGCCACGGTGACGCCGCCGATGTCGAACATCGAGGCGCTGCTCTATCTCATCGGCTCGCCCGATCTCTGCTCCAGGCGCTGGGTCTGGGAGCAGTACGACCACGTTATCCTGGGCAATACCGTGCAGCGGCCGGGCGGCGACGCCGCGGTGGTGCGCGTCAACGACGGGCCGAAGGCGCTGGCGCTGACCAGCGACGTGACGCCGCGCTATTGCGAGGCCGATCCGTTCGAAGGCGGCAAGCAGGCGGTGGCGGAAGCTTGGCGCAACATCACGGCGGTGGGCGGCAGGCCGCTCGCGATCACCGACAACCTGAATTTCGGCAATCCGGAGCGGCCGGAGATCATGGGGCAGCTTGTTGGCTGCATCCGCGGAATCGGCGAAGCCTGCCGGCGGCTCGACTTCCCGGTCGTCTCCGGCAACGTCTCGCTCTACAACGAAACCAACGGCCGGGCGATCCTGCCGACGCCGACCATCGGCGGCGTCGGCCTGCTCGACGATTTCAGCAAGTCGGCGACACTCGCTTTCAAGGCCGAGCAGGAGGAAATCCTGCTGTTCGGCGAAACCACCGGCTGGCTCGGCCAATCGCTTTATCTCCGCGAAATCTGTGACCGCGAGGAGGGGGCCCCGCCGCCGGTCGATCTCGATGCCGAGCGCCGCAACGGCGACTTTGTCCGCGCGCTGATCGCGGACGGGGTGGCCACCGCCGCCCACGACGTGTCGGACGGCGGCCTCCTGGTGGCGCTCGCCGAGATGGCGATGACATCGGGCATCGGCGCCGAGCTTGAAGCGCCGCCGATCACCTCCCATGCGTTCTGGTTCGGCGAAGACCAGGCGCGCTATGTGGTCACCGTCCGCGCCAGCGTTGCGGAGCGTGTTCTGACCCGGGCGCGCACCGCCGGAGTGCCCGCACAACGGCTCGGAATTACTGCGGGCGATGCATTGACGCTCCGGGGCGAGCGCCCCATTCTGGTCGCAAAGCTTCGTGAACGCTTCGAGGGCTGGCTGCCGGGATATATGGCAGGCGGCGCGGGGGACCGGTAGGAGAACTCCGATGCCCATGGATGCCAACGAGATCGAGCGCCTGATCAAAGCGCGCATTCCGGATGCCGACGTGACGATCCGCGATCTCGCCGGCGATGGCGACCATTATTCGGCGACGGTGCTGGCGGAATCGTTCCGCGGCAAATCGCGGGTGCAGCAGCATCAGATCGTCTATGAAGCGCTGAAAGCCGAGATGGGCGGCAAGCTGCACGCGCTCGCGCTGCAGACCGGCACCCCCGAGCGCTGACGCTGGCCGAAAGGTACCGGGCGACGGGGGCGGTGGTGCGGGCGCTGCTTTGAATTCGGCCAATTGGGACCGGATTCCGCGGAAGACCCTTGCATTCCGCCGGCAAACACCCGATTTTTGCAGTCAAGGCTGTAAGCTTTCAGAGGACTTCCATGAGCATTCAGGACTTCATCCGCAACGAGGTGGCCGGCAGCGACGTGGTGCTGTTCATGAAGGGTACGCCGCAATTCCCGATGTGTGGGTTCTCCGCCCAGGTCGTTCAGATCCTGGATCACCTTGGCGTGAGCTATAAGGGGCTCAACGTGCTCGAATCCGACGACCTGCGGAACGGCATCAAGTCATTTTCGAACTGGCCGACGATCCCGCAGCTCTACGTCAAGGGCGAATTCGTCGGCGGCTGCGACATCATCCGCGAGATGTTCCAGGCCGAAGAGTTGCAGCAGTTGCTCAAGGAAAAGGGCGTCGCCGGCAAAGAGAGCACGCAGGCGTAGTTGCCTCGGCGGTTCTTTATTATCGCGCAACGGACTCCGTCACCCTCTCCCATTGCGGGAGAGGGTGGCGAGCATCGAAGCGAAGCGGAGATGCGAGCCGGGTGAGGGGGCCTGACTCAGCGGTTCTGCGAGTTACCCCTCACCCGCCCTCACTTCGTTCGGGCACCCTCTCCCACAAGGGAGAGGGTACCGGAGCGCGTGGCGCGTTCTGCAAAACAGGCAGCAACGCAACAGCAATCAGCGCGAATAGTACTCGACCACCAGGTGCGGTTCCATCTTCACCGGGTAGGGGACATCCGTGATACCCGGGATGCGCGCCAGCTTCGCGGTCATCTTCTGGTGATTGACGTCGATGTAGTCGGGCACGTCGCGCTCGCCCAAGCCGGTCGACTCGATCACCAAAGCGAGGTCCTTGGACTTCTCCTTCACCTCGATCAGTTCGTCGACCTTGAGCCGGTAGCTCGGAATGGTGACGCGCCGGCCGTTCACGCTGACATGGCCGTGGTTGATGAACTGGCGCGCCGCGAACACGGTCGGCACGAACTTGGCGCGATAGATCACGGCGTCGAGCCGGCGCTCCAGGAGGCCGATCATGTGTGCGCCGGTGTCGCCCTTGAGACGGCGGGCTTCGGCGTAGATGCCGCGGAACTGGCGCTCGGTGATGTTGCCGTAATAGCCGCGCAGCTTCTGCTTGGCCTTGAGCTGGACGCCGTAGTCGGAGAGCTTGCTCTTGCGACGCTGGCCGTGCTGGCCGGGGCCGTATTCGCGCTTGTTGACGGGGCTCTTGGGGCGGCCCCAGACATTTTCGCCCATCCGGCGGTCGATCTTGTACTTGGCCTCATGGCGCTTGGTCATCGCGTCCTCATCGTGAGTGATTGAGAGGATCGCGCCCTCCTCTGTCCCGGACAGGCCGGAACCGACAGGTTTTTGGGCCGAAGCGACGGCAAAAACCGCGGGTCGCGAAACGCCGCGCGAAATCCGCGCGGCGCGCGCCTTCTAGGCGGAACGGGGGCCCAAGTCAAACGCTGCGAGCGTTGCCGGCCTCCCCGCTTGTCCCGTGGAATCCGCACTCTCTCCGTTCGTCCCCGCGAAAGCGCATATGCGCTAACTTAAGCACGTTTTCCGGGCGCAGCGCAGCGGCGCAGCCTCTTCGCTGCGCTGGTGCGCTGCAGACCCGGGATCGTAGCGGACACCGCCTTAGGGAAGGTCCCGGATCAGCGGCGCACCGCCATCGCGCGTCGAAGACGCGCGTAACCGCGCTGACGGCAAGAGCTTCGCGCTGCACCGCGTCCGGGACACACGGCTATTCGACTTCCCGGTAGACGTCGATCTGGACGCCGTTGGGCAGGATCGACCGCCAGGTCTGCAGGTAGGCCTGGACCCGGGGATCGCTGGCCACGCGCTGGCGGTTGATCTCCATGAATTCGTGCATGTCGTATTCCACCTCCTGCAGGAAGCGCGCCGGGTCGTCCACATTCTGCAGCAGGCGGGCACGTCCGTTTCCGAACACCTCGTAGAACGGTTTGGCGGCCCTCAGCATCGCGATGATGTGCTCCGGGTTGGCCCCCGGCAGCGTGAAACGGAAATGCAGGGTCCGCCGGACTTTCGGAGGGTCGTCTGCCATGAATGGTCCCCCAGACTTCCAGCCGCCGCCTGAGGCGTGCCGGTCGGAGGATGCTACGGCTCAATTCCGAGATGCGCCAGCGCCACGCGCAGTGCGGGCGGAGGATCCCTGCGCGATGTGAACGAGATGCGAGCCGACGGGGCGGATGTGGCCTCCGGCTCGCCGATCAGGCCGACCACGCGCCGCGCGATGGCGGGCGCCGGGTCGATGAAGCTCACCGGCCATGGCGCGAGGCGCTCCAGGCTCGCCAGCAACAGCGGAAAATGCGTGCAGGCGAGGACGACGGTGTCGGTACGCCGGCCGGACTCGTCGACGAAGCAGGGCGCTAGCTCGGCGGCGACATCGGCATCCGCGACCGCCTCGCCGCGTAAGTGAGCCTCGGCCAGCGACGCCAGCCGCGCCGAGCCGACCAGCGTGACGTCGGCGCCGTTGGCGAAGTCCTGGATCAGCTTGCGGGTGTATTCGCGCTTCACCGTCGCCTGGGTGCCAAGCACCGAGACCCGCCGCGTCGCCGAGGCGGCGCAGGCCGGCTTGATCGCCGGCACGGTCCCGACGAACGGCACGCTGTAGCGCTCGCGCAGCTGCGGGAGCACGATGGTCGAGGCGGTGTTGCAGGCGATCACGATCAGCGCAGGCTGATGGCGCGCAATGAGCTCCCCCATCAGGGCGACGACCCGCTCGACCAGCGCGTCTTCCGGCTGCTCGCCGTAGGGAAAGAAGGCGTCGTCGGCAACATAGACGTAGCGCGCATCCGGCCGCGCTCTGGCGACCTCGCGGAACACCGTCAGGCCGCCGAGCCCGGAATCGAACACAAGGATGGTCGGCAGGGTCGGCACGGCGCGTTGGTACGAAAAGACGCGGCGCGCTTCAATGGGAGGAGTGTGCCGGCAACAGGGCGGGGTCATTTCAGAATAGTTGACACTCTCACCGCGTCATGGCCGGGCTTCGTCTCGGCCATCCACGTCTTTGATTGGGATCGAAAAGTAAGACGTGGATACCCGCGACAAGCGCGGGCATGACGCGGTCAATCAATGCTGGGTCGGGAATGCTCACATATTCCCATGCCCGCGCTTGACGGTCTGGCGCATCGACGGCGCGGTGACTTGGTCGGAGATCTGGATGTTCCAGATTTCGGTTTCGCCCTGCTTCTCGAAGTCGGCGAACAGTTTTGGGATCACCGACACGTCGCGGATTTCGTTGCCGCGCAGGCCGAAGCCCTTGGCGATGTCTTCGAACGCCGGCCGGCCGAAGATCGCCAGGCTGTCGTCGAGGCCGTCGGCGCGCAGCTTGTGAAACTCCGAGCCGTAGCCGGCGTCGTTCATCGCGCAGATCAGGATGCGATAGCCGTGCCGCTTGATGGTCTCGAGCTCCTGGATGTTGAAGAACAGTCCGCCGTCGCCTTCGAACAGCACGATCTTGCCGTCGCGGCCCTGCCGGCGCGCCGCCGCGACGCCGAGCGCATAGGACAGGCCGTTGCCGACCGCGCCGAATTCGCGGATCGTGGTGTAGCGCTCCGCCGGCCGGCCGCGCATCTGGGTGTTGAAATAGGCCTGATGGCCGCCGCCGACGACGACGTCCCAGTCCTTCGGAATGACCGCGTCGATGGCCCGGATCGCCTCGCGCGGATCGAGCAGGCCGGGTGCGATGTCGAACTGCATCGCGTCCGGCGGCTCGGTGGCGATGCGATGCTCCAGCTCCTTGGTGCGGATCGTTGACGCCGTCGGCTTGCCGGCGCCGAGCTTCTTGTCGAGGCCGGCGAGGATCGCCTCGACGCCGGCCAGCGCATCCGACCGGATGTACATGTCGGCGGCCTTCTGCCCGTCGCGCAGGCCGCGCGGCGCATCGTCCAGCTGGATGCGGAAAGCCTTGCCCCAGTAGTGCCCGCCGCCGACGTAGTAGGACAGGCTGGTGCCGATCGCGAGCACGACGTCCGAGGACTCGTACATCTCCCGGCCGAGCGACGTGAAATAGCTGCCGGAGATGCCGAGCCCGAACGGATGGTCGTGGAACAGGCCGCGCGCCGGCAGCGTGTTGGAAAGGAGCGCGCCGCAGCGATCGGCGAGCTTGATCACCGCATCCCGCGCACCGGACCACAGCACGCCGCGGCCGCCAAGGATGATCGGCCGCTTGGCGGCGGCCAGCCGCTCGACGGCCTCGGCCACGAGCTCGGGATCGGGGTACATGCGCCCGACCTTGGGCTGGTACATTTCCGAAGTTTCGTAGGGCTGGTTCGCCATGTGCTCGACCTTCTGCAGGTCGTAGGGAATGCCCAGCACCACCGGCTTGCGCTCGTACTTGGCGATGTGGAAGGCCTCGCGGACGTAGTCCATCATCCGCGGCACGCTGTGCGCGGCGATGTAATGCGCCCCGGTCGCCGTCACCAGCGGCGCCTGATCGATCGCCTGGTTGTAGAACTTGGCGTTGATCGGCGCCTCGCCGGCGAACACCACCATCGGCAGGTGCGCGCGCGCCGCGGCCGGCAGCGCCGTCATCAACTGGGTCACGCCCGGGCCGCAGGTGACGGAGGCGACCGCGACCTTGTTGGTGGCGACATTATAGGCAGTCGCCGCCGCGACGGTGGAGTGCTCGTGCCTGACGTGGACGCTTGCCACACCCGGAAGTTTGGAGAAGGCGGTGGACCAGTGCATGTTGCCGTCGCCCATCAGGACGAACTGGGTGTCGACACCCTCGGCGGCGAACGCTTCGGCGAGGGCTTCGTAGAGTTTGGGCATGGTCGAGGTACCATTCGGTTGGGGGAGCCAGCCGATGGCACCCTTGCCGCCGTTGCAACGATGGGGATTCGGCATCTCCCGCTGGCAGCTTCAAGGAAACGCTACATCAGGCTTGCGCGCCGGTGAAAGGGGGCGGCGGGCTTTTCTTGCCGCACCGGGTAGCGAGCGGCCGGAATCGAACGATCCCAAACTGCGTGGTTGGCGCGGTCAGGCTTCGCCGAACACTCGCCGGAAGATCGTGTCGACGTGCTTGAAGTGGTAGCCGAGGTCGAAGTACTCGGCGAGTTCGGCGTCGCTCAGGTGCGCGCGCACGTCCTTGTCGGCCTTGAGCAGTGCCAGGAAGTCGCCGCCGTTGCGCCAGACCTGCATGGCGTTGCGCTGAACTAGCCGATAGGCGTCCTCGCGCGCCACGCCTTTCTGGGTAAGGGCAATGAGCACCCGCTGAGAGTGGACGAGGCCGCCGAGCCGGTCGAGGTTCTTCTGCATGTTTTCCGGATAGACCACGAGCCGGTCGATGAGCCCGGTAAGCCGCGTCAGAGCAAAATCGAGCGTGGCGGTGGCGTCCGGGCCGATCATGCGCTCCACGGAAGAGTGCGAGATGTCCCGCTCGTGCCAGAGCGCCACGTTCTCCAGCGCCGGCGTGACGTAGCCGCGCACCAGGCGGGCGAGCCCGGTGACGTTCTCCGACAGCACCGGGTTGCGCTTGTGCGGCATCGCCGACGAGCCCTTCTGGCCCTCGGAGAAAAACTCCTCCGCTTCCAGCACTTCGGTGCGCTGCAGGTGGCGGACTTCGGTGGCGAGCCGTTCGACTGAGGAAGCCACGACGCCCAGCGTTGCGAAGTACATGGCGTGGCGGTCGCGCGGGATCACCTGGGTCGAGACTGGCTCGGGCGTGAGCCCCATCGCCTTGGCGACATGCGCTTCCACGCGCGGATCGACCTGCGCGAAGGTGCCGACCGCACCGGAGATCGCGCAGGTCGCGACCTCTTTGCGGGCGGCGATCAGCCGTTCCCTGGCGCGGGCGAATTCCGCATAGGCCTGCGCCAGCTTCAGCCCGAATGTGGTGGGCTCGGCGTGGATGCCGTGGGAGCGGCCAATGGTCGGGGTCAGCTTGTATTCGAAGGCGCGGCGCTTGAGCGCGGCGAGGAGCTTGTCGACGTCGGCGATCAGCAGGTCGGCGGCGCGCACTAGTTGCACGTTGAGACACGTATCGAGCACGTCGGACGAGGTCATGCCCTGGTGGACGAAGCGCGCTTCCGGCCCGACGATTTCGGCGAGATGCGTCAGGAACGCGATGACGTCGTGCTTGACCTCGCGCTCGATCTCGTCGATGCGCGCGATGTCGAACGTGGCGTGCCTGGCCTTGTCCCAGATTGTCTTGGCTGCCGCCTTCGGAATGAGCCCAAGCTCGGCCATGGCGTCGGCTGCGTGCGCCTCGATCTCGAACCAAATGCGAAAGCGCGTCTGCGGCTCCCAGATCGCGGCGAGTTCCGGTCGGGTATAGCGCGGGATCATCGGCGGAAACGTCTCAGGGTTGGTGCGGAGCAGCCGGTCAATTCGCCAGCCGGGCGCGGTCGTGCGGCGTCGTCAGGTCGACCGGCGTGCCCTTGGGGATGATCCCGAGCGGGTTGAGGCGCGCGATCGACCAGTAGTTGATCACGTAATAGCGCGGCGTCACCGTCTCGGCGACGCCCGGCACGTTGTAAAGCTCCAGCATGTAGTTGTGCAGGTTCGGATAGTCGGCGATCCGCTGGCGATTGCAGCGGAACAGCGAGAAATAGGCGACGTCGAAGCGCAGCAGCGTCGGCAGCAGTCGCCAGTCCGCTTCGGTGATCTGTTGGCCGGCCAGATAGCGCTGGCGGCCGAGCCGCGCCTCCAGTTCGTCGAGCGTGGCGAACAGCGAGTCGTAGGCGGCTTCATACGCGGCCTGGGTCTTGGCGAAGCCGCAGCGATAGACGCCGTTGTTGACGTTCGGATAGATCAGGTCGTTGAGCCGGTCGATCTCGGCGCGCAGCGCCTGCGGATAGTAGTCGTTGTTGTTGCCGGTGACGCCGTCGAACTCGCTGTTGAGCATGCGGATGATGTCGGGCGACTCGTTGTTGACGATCCGCTTGGTCTTCTTGTCCCACAGCGTCGGCACCGTCACCTTGCCGGTGTAGTTCGGATCGGTCGCCGTATAGGCCTCATGCAGGTAGCGGAAGCCGTTGACCGTATCCGGCGTGCAGTCCGGAAACCGCGGATCGTTCTCGAACGTCCAGCCCTGGGTGCGCAGGCCGGGCACCGAATAGGCGACCGAGATCACGTCGGTCAGCCCCTTGAGCGCGCGATAGATCAGCGTGCGGTGCGCCCACGGGCAGCCGTGCGCGACGTAGAGATGATAGCGCCCGGGCTCGGCCTTGAAGCCGGACGAGCCGTCGGCGGTGATGCGGTCGCGGAAGCGGCTGTCGGCACGCTTGAACTCGCCGGTCGTTCCGGTTTCCTGCGGCAGTTCGCCCTCCGTCCACTTGCCATCGATCAAGACACCCATCAGGCCACCTCTCCTCGCGCCAGTGCCGCGGCATTGCGGATCGCCGCAATGTTGGCGCGGTAATGGTCGCCGTTGCCGCCTTTGAACACAGCCGAGCCGGCCACCAGCACATTGGCGCCGGCGCGCACGATATCGGGCGCAGTCTCCGCCGTGACACCGCCGTCGACCTCGATGTCGATCGGACGGCCGCCGGCCAAGGCCCGCAGCCGCGCGACTTTCTCGGCCGCGTAGGGAATGTATTTCTGGCCGCCAAACCCCGGATTGACCGACATCACCAGGATCAGGTCGACGAGGTCGATGACCGGCTCGATGGTGCTTTCCGGCGTGCCGGGATTGAGCGTCACGCCGGCCTTCTTGCCGAGCGCGCGAATCGCCTGCAGCGAACGGTGGATGTGCGGGCCGGCCTCGACGTGCACCGTGATGATGTCGGACCCGGCCTTGGCGAAGGCCTCCAGATAGGGGTCACAGGGCGCGATCATCAGGTGGACGTCGAAGGTCTTCTTGCTGTGCGGCCGCAGGGCCTTCACCACCTCCGGACCGATCGAGATATTGGGGACGAAATGCCCGTCCATCACGTCGATATGAATCCAGTCGGCTCCCGCCTGATCGACCGAGCGCACTTCCTCGCCGAGGCGGGCGAAGTCCGACGCCAGGATCGATGGGGCAATGAGCAGCGGGCGTCGCATCACGACCTCGTCGGGTGGGTGCGGATAGCCAGGAGACCTGCCGGTCCGGCAGGCAAGTCGGGATCGCGCCTGACCTGACGGGCTGTTAACATGGCGGCTCCTGCGGGGGCAACGCATCCGGCGGCCATCGCAAGCCCACATTTCGCCCGTACGGGAGCGCCGCCGCCCATCCCGGGCGGCAAACTTCTTTGAGAGGGTCGTCATGGCACGCACCGACGCGATCGTGCTCGGCGCCGGCATCGTCGGCACGTCCATTGCGCTACATCTGGCAAAACGCCGGCTCAGCGTCGCCCTGTTCGACCGACGCAGCCCGGGCGAAGAAACCTCCTACGGCAACGCCGGCGTGATCGAAGGCAATACGCTGTTTCCGCACCCATTTCCGTCGGACTTCGGCGCGCTCATGCGGGTTGCGCTGAAGCAGGCGCCGGAAGCCAACTACCATCTGTCGTTTCTGCCGCAGATCGCGCCCTGGCTGCTTTCCTATCGGGCGAACTCGTCGTTCGAGCGGCGGATGCAATTCGCCGAGGTGATGCGGCCGTTGTTCGGCCGCGCGATCTCCGAGCACGAAGCGCTGATGGCGGAAGCGGATGCGACCCGGTACCTGCGCAAGGATGGCTGGCTCAAGCTCTACCGCACCGAAGGCGCATTCCGCGACACGGCGCGCGAGCGCGAAGTGGCGGCCACGTTCGGCCAGGAGCAGCGGGTGCTCGAGCCGGAGGCCGCGCGTGCGCTGGAGCCGTCACTGTCGCCGGTGTTTCATCGGGCGGTGCACTGGCCCGGGACCGCGAGCGTCAGCAACCCGCTGGCGGTGACCCGCGCCTATGCGGCGCGGTTCCGGGCACTCGGCGGCGTGACGCTCAACGGCGATGCCCGCACGCTGCGCCGCGACGGCAAATACTGGCGGGTCGACGCCGAGGAGGGGCCGGTCGATTCGGCCAATCTCGTGGTTGCGCTCGGTCCATGGGCGCCGGACCTCCTGACGCCCCTCGGCATCAAGCTGCCGATGGCGGTCAAGCGCGGCTACCATCGCCACTTCCGGCCGCAGGGCAATGCGGGCCTGACCCGTCCGGTGGTCGATACCGAGATCGGTTATTGCCTGGCGCCGATGGAGCAGGGCATCCGCTTGACTACGGGGGCGGAATTTGCCCCGCGCGATGCCGAACCGACGCCCGTGCAGTTCGACCGTTTGATGCCTGCGGCGCAAAGTCTGTTCCCGCTCGGAGAGCCGCTCGAAACCGCGCCCTGGATGGGCAGCCGGCCCTGCTTTGCCGATTCGCGTCCGGTGATCGGTCGCGCGCCGGGCCTCGACGGGATGTGGCTCGCGATCGGCCACGCCCACTGGGGCCTGACGCTCGGCCCGGTCACTGGCCGGCTGGTGGCCGAGATGATGACCGGCGAGACGCCGTTCTGCGACCCGGCGCCGTATCGGGCCGAGCGGTTTCTCGGCGGATGACCGAGCCAACTGCGCGGCCGGTGCGGTGATTGCTTGATCATGTCCAAAGTCAGCGCCCAAGAAACGACGATGCGCGGGACAAGCCCGCGCATCGAAGGTGGGTCAGTCGAAATTTTGTGCGTCAGTTATTCGACGGTCCGAATCACATTCGACATCGGGCGAGCGTTGTTATCGCTCCCCGGCAGCTTCATTTCCTTGACGATCATCTCGTCGTACTGGGGCAGCGATTGCGCCGCGAATTTCGGCCGCATGAAGACGATCTTGTAGCCGCCCGCCTTGAGGTCGTCGAGCAAGCCACTGATGGCCTCGGCGGTCGAGTGCTGGAAATCATGCATCAGCGCGATGCCCTTGCCTTGCTTTTTCAGCTTCGCCATTACCGACTGGCGCAACTGGTCGGGCTTGCGGATCTTGAAGTCGAAGGAGTCAAAATCGGTCGAGAAGATGCCGAAGTTGCGCTGGCCGAGATAAGTGACGAGCTCCGGCGGATGCTTGAGACCGGGGAAGCGGAAAAACGGCGCCGTTGGTCCGCCGACTGCCCACTGCACCGCGCTGATGCCCTTCTCGATTTCGTCCTTCGGGTCGAATTCGCGGACTTCGAACTTGCCGGCGACTTTGAAGCGGCCCTTGTTCTTGTCGAGCATCTGGTGCGACCAGGTGTGCGAGCCGACCGCATGTCCGGCCTGAGCGACCTGCTTCAGGATGCCCGGCTCGTAAGTCGCATGCAGCCCGATCGGGAAGAAGATCGCCCGGGTGCAGTGCCGTGCGAGCGCGGCGAGGACCGCGGCGGTGTTCCGCGGCCACGGGCCGTCATCGAACGTCAGCACGACTTCGCCTTCGCGAAGGAAGTCATAGTTCTTGAAGTGCTCGAACCCGAAGCCGGGGCCGCCGGTGGTGTCGATCTCGACGACGCGGGACACACCGATCGCGTTCGGATTACCCGGGCAGTTGACCGCATGCGGTGCGGGCGTGGCCGCCGGCGCGGGCGCCGGAGCCGTGTTCTGTACGAACATCATCGGCGCGCTCTTCTCAGCCGCCGGCTCGGCCGGCTGAGCAGGCGCAGCAGAAGCCTCGACCGGCGTAGAAGGGCTGGGCGCCGCTTCCGGCTGAGTCGTCGTCGCCGGCTCAGCCACGGTCGGCTCGATGGCATTCGACGAATGCCCGGTCGTGGTCGGCGCGGCCGGCGCCGGAGTCAGCGCTGTGGGCGATGTGGAAAATGCGAGAGGCGCGGGAGTGAACGCCGAAGCCGGAGGATTGAGCGCCGCAGGTTCGGGAACGTTCGGCCGGTACGCAGGATAGAGCGGCCGGTCGTCTGCCTTTTCGGTGACGGTTCGCACCGCAACCGTCCTGGCCTTCATTCCCGGCGTCGTCGCCTCAGGTGAAGGCGCAGAAACCGAGACCGACACGTTCTTGGAAAGAACGTATCCGACGCCCGCAACGCATGCGAGAGTCGCAAAACCGAAAGCCGCTGCTGCCAAACGCATGGCTCATCCTCCGCACCAAATTGTCCCGACCACGCCCTTGGCACACCCCAACCCGCCAAAAGTTAATGACATTCTAAGTGGCTAATTCAGGGCGGAGTCAACGCGCACCGACGTTATCGGTTGGATAATTTCCGACTGTGACAATCCTGCCAGCTTGGCAGACCACCGCTGAGAGCCGCAGCTTCGAATATGCCCCGTGCAACGGCGCGCGCAAGCGCATTCGCCGCAATCGCGCCGAGTTCGGCGATTTCGTTGACGGCATCGTTAAGCGGCCGTCTTCCCGTCGCAGTTGCGAACACCGTATCGCCATCGAGCGTCGTGTGCGCCGGGTAGATGGCGCGGGCAAGACCATCCTGCGCCATCACGGCGAATTGCTTGGCTTGCGATTTGGTCAGCATCGCGTCGGTCGCAACGATCGCGATGGTGGTATTTTCGCCCGGCCGTCCCTTGGCGACCGGGATCAGGGCATCGGGCGGTACGGTGTGCGGAAAGCCAAGGCCGCCGAACTCGCTGCCGATCTCGAACGGCGCCGCCCAAAATTCCGCCGCGGTGCCGACATTGGCATTGCCGCAGGCGTTGACCGCCACGAGGGCGCCGACGGTATGGCCGTCGCGCGTGACCGCCGACGTCGAGCCGAGACCGCCCTTGTAGCGGATGGTGGTGGCGCCGAAGCCCGCGCCGGCCGTTCCCAACGCAAACTCCAGACCGGCGGCGGCGGCGGCCGCGTAGCCGAGATCGCGATAGGGCGGAAAGCGCCCCCACTCTTTGTCGCCGCCGTTGAGCATGTCGAACAGCACGGCACCGCATACGATGGGAATGCGGACGTCGCCGATCGCAAAGCCGCGGCCCTGCTCGCGCAGCCAGGCCTGCACGCCGGAGGGCGAATCGAGCCCGAAGGCCGATCCGCCGGACAGCACCACGGCGTCGATACGCTCGACCGTGCGGTGGGCGTCGAGCAGGTCGGTGTCGCGCGTCCCCGGCGCACCGCCGCGCACGTCGACGGCCGCGACCGCTGGTTCGTCGAACACGATTGCCGTCACGCCCGACGCCACGCGGAGATCGTCGGCGTTGCCGACCCTGAGCCCTGCCACGTCAGTGATGAGATTTCGCACCATTACGGCCCCTCCGGAATGCCCTTGCCAAGCAAGCATGACCCGATGCCGATCACTCGTCCATCACATCGCGGCGAAGGCCGCCGGCTGGGCTTGCATCGTGGTGCGATTGCAGCGCATTAGAGCCCCATGAGCGCCGATGTCACCATCCTGGCCGCGCTGTTGGCGGGGCTCGTCAGTTTCTTGTCGCCCTGCGTGCTGCCGCTGGTGCCGCCCTATCTGGTCTTTCTCACCGGGGCGTCGATCGAGCGCCTCGCCGAGGGCGAGCGCGAGACGCAGGTGCGCCGCGAAACCGTGATCGCCGCGGCCCTGTTCGTCGCCGGCTTCTCCACGGTGTTCATCGCGCTTGGCGCCAGCGCCAGCGTGGTCGGCGCAATGCTGCGCTACTATTCGCACGCGCTGTCGATCATTGCCGGCGTCGCCATCATCATTATGGGTTTGCACTTTCTGGGGCTGACGCCGATCAGCCTCCTGCACCGGCAGGCCCGCTTCGACGTGCAGAAGCCGGTCGGCTTGTGGGGCGCGTATGTCATGGGGCTCGCCTTCGCGCTCGGCTGGACGCCGTGCATCGGCCCGATCCTGGCGGCGATTCTGGCGGTCGCCGCGTCCGAGGCCACGCTCGCCAAGGGCGCCGGGCTGCTGGCGGTCTATTCGCTGGGGTTGGGCATCCCCTTCATTATCGCAGCGTTTGCGGTCGAGCCGTTCGCCGCCTTCGTGGCGCGCTTTCGCTCGCATCTTCGGCACGTCGAGCGCGCCATGGGCGGGCTCCTGGTGCTGACCGGGATCGCGTTCCTGACCGGGTTCTTCACCGAGCTCAACAGCTGGCTGCTGGAGATGTTTCCATCGCTGCAGACGCTGGGATAGGCGTCCGGCGCTGTGGAGTGTTTGCTCTCGGCGCGCTCCTCTATGAAGCCCGTTTCACACTAGGTGGCCGCCACGTCCCTTCGCCCGCCGGCAGGATCGAAGGCGGCGTAGTCTTCGGCCAATACAAGCGCATCACGAGATAGATCGTGTCATCCGGCGCCGGAAGCCAATTTGCTTCCTTGTCCGGGCCGGGGCTGTCTTTTTGAATGTACAGCGTCAGCGAGCCATCAGCGTCCTTCTTCATCGCCGGCAACATCGGAGCGTTGATGAGGTAGCGATTGATCGGGTTCTTGACCAGGAACTGGCTCTTGCCGTCATACATCGTCACGGACCAGAACGCGTTCACCGGCGGCAACTGGCCGGGCGCGAAGGTGATCGTGTACTTGTGCTTGCTGCCGTCGAGCGTCTCACCGGTCGCGTCCGTCCGGGTATACGGGTACATCGCTTCCACGGCGTCGTTGCCATAGAGACCGCCTTTGGCAGCCCCGGCCCGCATCAGCCAATCGCCGTCGTAGAAGGCCTCGTCGCCGAAGAACGAGCCGATGTTCCAGCCGTTGATGACTTTGTTTCCTTTGGCCAGCCATTTGTCGACCTTGTCGTCGCCTTGCCTCATGCCCAGCAGGATTTCCGTTTTGTGCTCGGGCGGCAGATCCTTGAACGCGAAGGTCTTGCCGGGACCGACGCCGATCTTCGCAAGTTTCGCGCGGACCGCCTTGTCCCTTGCGGTCTCCGGGACGAATTTCAGGGCGGCGTCGAGATAGGGGAAGAAGTTGTCCTTGATCCCGGCAGTGCTCGCGGGAAGGAAATCGATCTTCGGCGCGGCGGGCGGTGCGGGCTGCTTGAGGAAAGCGGACAACGGCTGCGCCTTGTAGCCGGCCTGAACTTTCTCGACGTTCGGCATGTCGGCGGGATTGAAGAGCTGGGTGCGGAAGGCCGCGAACGTGAACGGCGTCGTCGATCGGAAGACCTTCTTGATCCCGGCAGGGGGTCCGCCTTTCCAGTCGGGGCCGACCACCAGATAGTCGCCAGCTTCCGTCCCCGTGGCGCGGGTGCCGATGTAGCCGAAATTGTAGGTGTTGCCGTCGATCAATTGGACCGAGTAGTAGCGGTCCCTTGCGATCGCCGGCACCGAGATGACCATCGGTTCGGCGCGCAAATCCAGCCAGAGGATCGAGTAAGGGGTGTCGCTGTTCGGCGTGATGACGGCCGTATCCGCCGGGGTGGCGACATTGTGCATGTTGTAGATTTCGTTGAACGGCGCCTTGAACTGCCCCGAGTTCCTGTCGACGGCGAACTCTTGCATGACCGCATAATTCATCACCAGCGGCAGGCCGTAGATGAAGCCTTCTTCGGCGATGTCCTTGGCCTCCGACGGACTCGGCCATTCGGACTTGTTCTGAGCAAATGCCGCGGTGGACTTTGCCGTCGTGGCGGCGAGTGCGGCTATCGCAGCGGAGCGAACCAGATCGCGTTTCGTCAGCATCTGAACAACTTCCTTCCGGTTCGAAGCCTGTGGTCAAGCGCGTGGAACTAGCATGAGAAGGTTACGCGGGAATTGCACGACCAAGTGTGATGATTTGATGATGACGCAGCCGCTGCGTCATTGCGAGCCAACGGTCCGCGCTTTGCGCGGCCCGATGACGGGCTCGGCGAAGCAAATCAGCTTCTTGAGACGGCTGGATTGCATCGTCGCTTGCGCTCCTCGCAATCACGGACAACCGAATCAACTCGAGTTGATCCAGCCGCAGCCTTGGCGCCAAACAAAACCCGCCCGGAACGCGGGCGGGTTTCGCAGTCGCGGCAATTTCGGATGAAGACTATTCGATCTCGACGTAGGTGATCTTGCCCTCTGGGTTCTTCTTCCAGACGTACATCACGTAGTCGAGGCGGGTGACGTCGCCCTTCTTGTCGAAGCTGAGGTCGCCGATCACGGTCTTGAACTTCTTGCCGGAGTGCATCACGGCGGCGACCTTCTTCGGGTCGAGCGATTTCGCCTGCTCGGCGGCCTGCTTGATCACCTGCACGGCGGCGTAGCTGTAGAGCGTGTAGGCCTGCGGCTCGAAATTCTTCTTGCGGAACTTCTCCACCACCTCCTTGGCTTCCGGCCGCTTGCGCGGGTCGGGGCCGTAGGTCATCAGCGTGCCCTCGGCGCCGGGGCCGGCGATCGCGGCGAATTCCTCGTCGGTGATGCCGTCGCCGCCCATCAGCGGCGCCTTGATGCCCTGGTCGCGCATCTGCCGCAGGATCAAGCCGCCGGTGTCATGCAGCCCGCCCCAATAGACGAGGTCGGCGCCCGAGGCCTTGATCTTGGAGACGAGCGCGGAGAAGTCCCTGTCGTCCTTGTTCACGCCCTCGTACAGCACCGCTTTCATCTTGCCCTTCGCCATCGCCTTCCTGGTTTCGTCGGCAAGGCCCTGACCGTAGGTGGTCTTGTCGTGGATGATGGCGATCTTCTTGCCCTTCATCGCCTTGAGGATGTAGGCGCCCGCCACCGCGCCCTGCTGGTCGTCGCGGCCGCAGGTGCGGAAGATGTTCCACATGCCGCGCTCGGTGACCTTGGGATTGGTCGAGGCCGGAGTGATCTCGAGGATGCCGTTCTCCTGGTAGACTTCCGAGGCCGGCATGGTGACGCCGGAATTGAAATGTCCGATGACGAACTTGACGCCGTCGCCGACGAACTTGTTGGCGACCGAAACGCCTTCCTTCGGGTCGGCACGGTCGTCGCCAATCGAAATGGCGATCTTCTGACCGAGAATGCCGCCGGCGGCGTTGATGTCCTCGACCGCCTGTTCGACGCCGTTCTTGAGTTGCGCGCCGAAGGCTGCGCTGCCGCCGGTGATCGGGCCGGCAACGCCCATCTGGATCTGGGCCGATGCAGGGTTTGCGAGTAGCAAGCCAATGCCAAGGGCAAGGCCGGGCACGAGCCAGTTTTTCATGGTGTGTTTCCTGGATGGTGAGAGGCTTTTCATGAGCAGCAAAATCGCGCGGTCCTGACCGCCTCGTGGCAGGATTCAAGCCGCAATGGGCCAGAATGTCACTGAGATTTTGACTTATCCGCGGCGGCCGTAGTGTCGCTGCGGCGCCAGCTGAAGAGGCCGGATCGTGCGTTGATCCAGCCGTAGCGGGTCACCATCTGCCTCACCCGCATCAGCCGGAATCCCAGGTAGCCAAAGATCAGGCAGACCGCGAAATCGACGAGATAATAGTGCAGCGACAAGAAGTTGCCCTCGAACAGCGCGTAATGGATGAAGCGCACGGCGAGCGCCAGGATGAGCATATATGAGGCAACGTGCCACGCCGGACGCCAGGTCGCGGCGATGGCCCGCCCAGCGAGGAAGGCCGCGCCGCCGCCCATCGCGATAGACACCAGCAGGAACACCCCCAGCGAGTGTTCTTCCGAGAGCCAGTCGGGGATCGAGAAATCCATTTTGCTGACCTAGTGAAGTGGAATTGACATAACCCGCCCTAGTGTGGCGGTTCAGAAGTCCGCATCATTTCTTACCGCGAGTCCGAGATGCGGATTTCTGAACCAAAGCCACACTAGGTCAATAAGTTGCTAGTGTCCTTCGATTCCGAAGTTCGCTGATGAGCGTGCCGGAGAATGGTGCGAACTTCGGAATCGGGACACTAGCTGCAACTTCGGAAAGCGGTTGCATAAGCTGGTCGGGTTGTTTCGCCATGTGGTAGACTTGCGTGGTTGACGCGGGGCCGGAAGGCAGATGCGGCGGCGCGAGTTTATCGCGTCGATGGAGGCGCGGCGGTCCAGCCGCCTACGGTGCGGGGGCAGGAGATGGCGAGGGGGGCCTCGAAGCGACGGTGGGCGGCGAGTGCCATTGCGATCACGTTTGGCGTGGTCGTTCTGTTCGGCGCTGCAAGAGGCGCCGCGCAAGGTCATTCCATTCAGGAGCGCCACACGGGGGAAATCCCCATCGATGCTTTCGGATATGCCGGTGGATTGATTGAAGCCCGGTTCTATGAACCGCACGCGACGACGGGCGATCCGGGCGACGAGATCCGGCAGGCGGCATCGTTGTACGGCCTCGACTTGGCATTGATGATGTCGATCGCCAAAGTTGAGAGCAATTTCAATCCTCGTGCAAAAACCGGATCATACAAGGGGCTCTTCCAGCTGAGCGACCACGAGTTCGAAAAGAACGGCGACGGCAGCATCTGGGACGCCAGGGACAACGCCCGCGCCGCAGCGCGCATGTTTCTGATTCAAGCAGAGAAGTTCAAAGGAGCGCTTGGTCGCAGTCCCGATTACGCTGAGCGATACATGATTCATCAGCAGGGGATTCAGGGCGCAATCGAGCACTACACACAACCCGCACGCGTCGCGTGGCAGTCCATGTGTGCGACCGACGAAGGCGTTCTGAAGGGAGGGCAATGGTGCAGGAGGGCCATTTGGCAAAATCTTCTGCCGAAATGGAAGCGAAAATTCGGAACCGTCGAGAAGATATCGAGTGGCGATTTCGTCAGTCTGTGGACCGGACGAATCAATGAGCTGGCAGCAAGATTCAGCATGGCGGAGTAGTCGATGTCACGATCAGACGCCTCGATAATGGAGGACGGCCTGAACGCTCTTCACCGTGTTCTGATCCGTCTCCGACACTTTAGGAAGAAGCGTTATCTCGACCGTCATCCTCGAAATTCCCCGTTGCGCAAGCACCAGCGTCCCGAACATCGCATTCGCAGGCGCGTCCCGCGGTGGCGCTGCGTCCATAGTGAAGCCGGAACTCCGAAGTACGATCTCCGCATTGGCAAAGGACGTTCCCACGGGGACATATTTCTTGACGATCGAAGACACGTCATTGCCGGCGGACTTGAACTTTCCGGTGCGGCGCAGATCCTGGTAGGCGCGGTCCAGCTCGATCCGCAAACGCGCGCCGCGTTCCTGAAAACTCAAGGTGTTGCTTGGATTGCGCCGGTCCACCGCTTCGGCAGGACCGGCGATGAGCAACGACAAGCAAATAACGGCGAACTTGACTGTCGCGCGCATCCGGGAGCCCTTGCATCAATCGCGCATCAGAATCGCCAACTTCGAGCCGTCAATCAACTTGAAAGACGCGAAAGCGGTCGGACTTTGACGGCCTCGCTGGTGTAGCCGCGAGTTGGGTCCCGGAAACAGGGGCAGTCTCGATGGCATCTGCGGCCAGAATTGATCCGAGCTTGACGTTTACCATATCATGTAATATTAAAAGTTGCATGAGACGAGATAGCAAATTGTCGGGCGTGCTGCACGTTCTGTTGCACATGGCAGAGCAGGCTGAACCCGTCACTTCCGAGACACTCTCCAAGTCGATGGATACCAACCCTGTGGTTATCCGTCGGATCATGGCCGGCCTTCGGAACCAGGGCTTGGTCCAGTCCGAGAAAGGACATGGAGGTGGTTGGGTCCTCAGCTGCAATCTCTCAAAAGTTACTCTGCGCGACATTTATGTCGCGCTTGGGTCGCCATCGATTTTTGCAATCGGGAACCGAACAGAGAGCCCTGGCTGCTTGGTCGAGCAGGCTGTCAACTCTGCCCTGGACGGCGCATTCCGTGAGGCCGAGAGCCTGTTAATCGCGCGCTTGGACGGCGTGACGCTGGCGATGTTGAGTGCTGATGTTCGCAAACGCGTCGCGGCTCGAAACAACCCCAAACCGAAGTTGCGGAAAACATCAGCATGAACCAGATCATCGAAGCATTTTCGAATCCGCAGCACGTGGCGAGCTATACCGACGGCCCGCCGCGAGTGGTGCCGGGCTATATCGGCATGCAGCGCATGTCGGCACTTCTGCTCGCCGAGCGAGTACCCGATGAGGGTCGGGTGCTGGTGCTCGGCGCTGGGGGCGGACTTGAGCTAAAGGTGTTCGCCGAAGCCCATCCAAATTGGATGTTGCTCGGAATCGATCCGTCGGCCGAAATGCTCAAGCTGGCGGAACACGTGCTGGGCCCACTCGCATCGCGAGTGACGCTGCAGCAAGGTACGATCGATGCGGCAGGCACAGGGGCGTTCGATGGCGCCGCTTGCCTTTTGACGATGCACTTCTTGCCTCGAGAAGAGCGTCGTCGCACCGCCGCCGAGGTGAGGCGTCGCCTCAAACCTGGATCGCCTTTCGTCGTTGCCCACTTCAGCATTCCCGATGGCGAAAGCGAGCGGGTGCTCTGGCTGTCGAGATATGCAAGCTTCGCCATCGCTTCAGGCATCGAGCGTGAGAAAGTTGAAGCAGCCCAGGCTGCCATCGATGAGATGCTGCCCATTCTGACGCCCGAGCAGGACGAGACCATCTTGCGCGAGGCCGGTTTCTCGAACATCAGCTTGTTCTATGCCGGGTTCACTTTTCGCGGTTGGGTGGCCTATGCCTGATTGATTGTGCGGCAGCGGCGTGGATCGTCGGACATTCAACGGGTCGCGCTGACCAACTCGCCCCTCAGTGCCTGCCGCCTTCGAGGTAGGCGGCCTTCACCTCGGGCCGCGCCAAAAGTTCGCGGCCGCTGCCGGTCAGCGTGATCCGGCCGTTGACCATGACGTAGCCGCGGTGCGCGAGCTTCAAGGCGTGGAAGGCGTTCTGCTCCACCAGGAACACGGTGAGCCGGTCTTGAGTATTGAGGGTGCGGATCGCATCGAAAATCTGCCGGGCGACCAGCGGCGCGAGACCGAGCGAGGGCTCGTCGAGCAATAGTAGCCGCGGTCGGCTCATCAGCGCCCGCGCGATCGCAAGCATCTGCTGCTCGCCGCCGGACAGCGTGCCGCCGCGCTGATCGATGCGTTCCTTGAGGCGGGGAAACAGCGCGAACATGCGCTCGATGTCCGCCTTGAAATACGCGGGATCGCAGTTCGCGGCGCCCATCTGCAGGTTCTCGAACACCGACATGCGCACGAAGATGCGGCGGCCTTCCGGCGCCTGGGCAATCTGCATCCTGGCGATTTCGTGGGTCGACAGCATGGTGATGTCGCGGCCCGCGAAGGTGATGCGGCCCTCGCGGGCGCGCGGATTGCCGAAGATCGTCATCATCAGCGTCGACTTGCCGGCGCCGTTGGCGCCGATCAGCGCCACGATCTCGCCTTCGCCGACGTCGATGTCGACGCCGTTCAGCGCCGCGATGGCGCCGTAGTAGGCCTTCAATCCGCGCACGCTGAGCAACGGTGAGGTCATGGGCCAGGTCTATCCCCGCTCGTTCCCGCGCAAGCGCTTAGGCGCCAACTCAGCGCGTATCCCGGGCGCAACGCAGCGGCGCAGCCTTTTCGCTGCGCTGGTGCGCTGCAGACCCGGGATCGTAACGGGCACCGCCTTCGGTACGGTCCCGGATCAGCGGCGCACCGCCATCGCGCGTCGAAGACGCGCGTAACCGCGCTGACGGCAAGAGCTTCGCGCTGCGCCGCGTCCGGGACATACGATCCGCTCACAGCGCCACGTCTCCCTCGGCGACTTCCTCTTCCTCGACCCCGAGATAGGCGGCGATGACCTTCGGGTCGTTGCGCACCTCCTCGGGCGAGCCGTCGGAAATCTTGACGCCATGGTCGAGCACGATGATGTGGTCGGAGATATCCATCACCAGCGACATGTCGTGTTCGATCAGCAGGATCGAGGTGCCGTGCTTGTCCCGGATGGCTTCGAGATAGCCGGCCAGATCGGTCTTCTCGTGGGCGTTGAGGCCGGCGGCCGGTTCGTCGAGGCACAACAGCACCGGCTCGGTGCACATGGCGCGCGCAATCTCCAGCCGGCGTTGCGCGCCGTACGGCAATTCGCCGGCCGGGTCGTCGGCGCGATCCGTCAGTCCGATGGCATCGAGCCAATAGGCCGCCTTGTCGATCGCCGCCCGTTCCGCCTTGGCGTAGGTCGGGACGCCGAATGCGCCGAGCACGGTCCACCCGGAGGCGTGCATCAGCACGTTGTGCTGGGCGACCAGGAGATTCTCCAGCACCGTCATGCCGGAAAACAGTCGGATGTTCTGGAACGTGCGCGCCACACGCGCGTGATGAGCCACCAGATAGTCCGGCATGCGCTCCAGCAGAAACAGCGAGCCGTTGTTTCGCGTCGTGCTGCGGGAACCGCGCTGGGTCAGCGTCTCGACCTGATCCCAGATGCCGGAATCGCCGAACTGCAGTGCGATCCGGCCCTCGGTCGGCTTGTAGAAGCCGGTAATGCAGTTGAACACCGTCGTCTTGCCGGCGCCGTTGGGGCCGATCAGTGCGGTAATGGCGCCGTGCCGGGTGACGAAGGAGACGTCGTTGACCGCCACCAGCCCGCCGAAGCGCATGCTCAGGTGCTCGACCCGCAGCATGGGACGGACCCCCGCGCCGGGAGCAAGGCCGGCGGTCGGTGCCGGGCCCGCGAGCGCGGCCTCGTAGGTCGCGGTCATCCGCGACCCTCCCGCACCAGCGATCCGGAGATCGCCTTGCCCTGCTTGAGGAAGGCTGTCGGATCGCGGGTCGCGATCAGTCCGCGCGGCTTCCAGATCATGATCAGCACCATCGCCAGGCCGAACAGCAGCATGCGGTATTGCGTCGGATCGAAATCCCTGCCGAAGACGTGCTTGAGAAAATCGAGTTCGCGCATGATCTCGGTGCCGCCGATCATGATCACGGCGGCGGTCGCCACGCCGAGCAGGCTGCCCATGCCGCCGAGCACCACGATCGCGACGATCACGGCGGATTCCATGAAGGTGAAGCTCTCCGGCGAGATGAACCCCTGCCGCGCGGCGAAGAACGAACCGGCGAAGCCGGCGAACATCGCGCCGGTGGCGAATGCGGTGAGCTTGGTGTTGGTGGTGTTGATGCCGAGCGAGCGGCAGGCGATCTCGTCCTCGCGCAGTGCCTCCCAGGCACGCCCGACCGGCAGCCGCCGCAGCCGCAGCGTCACGAACGCGGTAAGGAGCGCGAGCCCCAGGATCAGATAGTAGAGAAAGATGGTGCGGTAGAGCGGGCTGAACTCCAGCCCGAACACTGCCGCGAAGCCCTCGTCGCTGGCGTTGAACGGAATGCCGAAGAAGGTCGGCCGCGGAATGCTGGAAATGCCCGCATAGCCATTCGTCACCGGGACCCAGTTGATCAGGACGAGGCGGATGATCTCGCCGAACGCGAGCGTGACGATCGCCAGATAGTCGCCGCGCAGCCGCAGCACCGGAAATCCGAGCAGGATGCCCCAGAACGCCGCGAGACAGCCCGCCATTGGCAGCAGAATCCAGAACGACAGCCCGAATTCCTTTGCCAGCAGCGCGTACGAATAGGCGCCGACCGCGTAGAAGGCGACATAGCCGAGATCGAGCAGGCCGGCGAGCCCGACCACGATATTGAGGCCGAAGCCCAGCATCACGTAGATCAGAATCTGCACGCCGAAATTGTCGATCCACTTCACGCCGCCGGAGAAGCCGGTGAGTAGGATGACGATGACCGGATAGGCCACCGCGAAGCCGATCGCGAACGACGCCAGCCAGGGCACCACCTTGGCGAACCGGTGCGCCGGCTTGTGATGCGCGCGCAGGGCGCGGCGTGCGAGCCATGGTGCGATCACAAGCGACTGCAGGAAACGCCCGGCCGCGATGATCAGCACCAGCGTGGCGAGCAGCGGCCAGCGGGTTTCCAGTACGAGTTCGTTGCGGATGTTCTGGACGGTGTTGAAGCCCACCAGCGGCGTGAACAATGCGAGCGCGATCAAGCCGGCAATGGCCGCCTCGCGCAGCGCGCGCGGAAAGTCGGCGCGCGAGGCGGAGTGCGGCGCTGCGTCGGCCATGTTCACACCTTCTCCACGTCCGGCCGGCCGAGAAGACCCTGGGGCAGGAAGATCATGGTGATGGCGAGGATCGAGAAGGCGGCGACGTCCTTGTAGTCGATGGAGAAATACGCCGACCAGAACGTCTCCACGAGCCCGATCAGCAATCCGCCGATGACCGCGCCCGGCAGCGACCCGATGCCGCCGAGCACCGCGGCGGTGAATGCCTTGACGCCCGGCACGAAGCCGTCGGCGAAGCTCACGACGCCGTAGTACATCAGGTACATGGTGCCGGCGACCGCCGCGAGTGCCGCCGCGATGATGAAGGTGATCGAGACGGTGCGGTCGACGTCGACGCCGAGCAGCGCCGCCATCTTCTGGTCCTGCTCGCAGGCGCGCTGCGCCCGCCCGAGCGAGGTCTTGCTCACCAGCCACCAGAACACCAGGAGCAGCACGGCGGTGACGACCCACACGGTGAGCTGCTTGAAGCTCAAGGTCACCGAATAGGTAGGGCTGTCGATCAGCACGAACTCGCCCTGGATCATCGGCGGAATCGACTTGTTGCGCGGGCCTTGCGCGACCTGCACGAAGTTCGACAGGAAGATCGACATGCCGATCGCCGAGATCAGCGGCGCCAGCCGGAACGAACCGCGCAGCGGCCGATAGGCCACCCGTTCGATCGTCCAGTTGACGACCGAAGTGAGGATCATGGCGACGATGAGGATGATCAGGAGCGCCAGCGCGATCGAGGCCATGCCGAGCCACGTGGTCAGGATCAGGAACGTGATGAGGGCGATGAACGCCGACACCATGAACACGTCGCCATGGGCGAAGTTCACCATGCCGATGATGCCGAACACCATGGTGTAGCCGATGGCGATCAGGCCGTAGATCGAGCCGAGCGTAATGCCGTTGATCAGCTGCTGGACGAAGACTTCCATGCCAAAGCGCCCCCGGGGCGTCCCCACGATCCGGCAACCACACGAATCTCTCTATCAGGGAGCCGATGCACCGGCAACGCGTCAAGGCCGCCCGCATTTTCAGCTGTTGGCGACGTGGAACCTGAGGCAGGGCAGGGGGTTGTATGGCGCAGATTGGCTGGAATGGAGGATGCAATGGGCCGTTACGCGCTGCTGTGGTTCTTGGGAGTGCCGATTCCGATCCTGCTGCTGATCTGGGCGTTCGGCGGCCTGAACTGAGCGCGGCAGGCGCCGCCCGCCCAGGTTGCGGGCGTGCCCGGTTGGTCGTCGGACAAGTGATCGCAAAGGAGGCCGTATCCCGGCCTCCTTTTGCTGTCGCCGCCTTTGGCCGCCCGCGGCAGCCATCCGGCCCGGCGCCGGTTCCGGCGTTCGCATCATCGTGCGGCATCCGGCGCGTTAACCAAACACGCGGGTCGCGCTGGCACCGGCGGGCCGGGGGGCGCTAGTCTTTGGTTAAGGCTTTCGGCTCGGCCGCACATTGAGCGCGCTGAGCGTATGGACCTTCAAACGTGTGAGGTTCGACGAAAATCCCAGCGTCCGAGGGCTCCAGATGTAGGACCGAGCCGTGAAACGCGATAGCGGAGTATTGTTTCAAAGCCTCTTATCGCTTGCGCTCATCGCGTTCGCGGGATTGGTCGGCTTTGTTCTGCTCACAAGTGTGCGGTCGTCGCAGCAGGCCAAGGTCCCGCCCGAGGCTTCGCGCGAACCGGTCGTCACCGACCGCGCCGAATGGAAACAATTCTACGACACCGTCGTCGGCTCCGAGCGCACGGCGGAAGTTGCGCAGCCTGCGGACGCGGTGCCGGAGAAACGTGCGGCGAGCGACGTTGCAGAGGTCCCGCCCGCCATCCCCATGCCGGAGGATCCGGTACCGAGCGCCAGCATCCACCCCACGGCGACAACGACATTGCCGGTTGCGCCGGATTCCGCGCCCGCCGAACTGGTTGCAAAACCAGACGCTCCGCCGCTGCAGGCCGCCGCGCCTCCGGACCCTCCCCAAGACGAGAAGGGCGTTAACGCAGCAGTCTCGAACGAGCCCGGTCGGGATCAGGAGCCGCAGGAAGCCGCACCCTCGGTCGCAACCTCCGAGACCCCATCGCCGGCGCTGGCAACGGCGCCGGTCCCGTCGCCCGATGGGAAAACTGAAACATCCACGCCCGCGACGCCGCTTCCGGTTGCGCGACCTGCATCGGCGCCGCCCGCCAAGGTCGCTGCGCCGGTTTCGCCCGAACCCAGCGCCGCGCGGGTCAAACAAGCCGCTCCCCGGCCCGAACGGGAGCCGGAGCGCAGCCGCCCGTCGATTCCCTCTCGCGCGCGCGTCGCACTCCCCAGGCAGCGGTCCACGCCACAGTCGGAGGGACGGCAGCGGAACGGCCCGCAGTGGGTCGATCCGCAGCAGCAACAACCCGATGCACTGTCTTACGCCCCTCCGCAATACCAGGCGATGCCGCCCGGCGGCCCGCAATTTGGCCCGTACTTCCCTTACGGCTCGACCCCGCCGACGGCGCAACAACGCCGCGCACGACAGTCCCGGTCGCCGCAGCCGGCGGCACGCCAGCCCGACCAATTCTACAGCGATCCGTACGGCTGGCGCTGAGACATTAGGGCGCCTTCCGCGGCCGACCGCTCCAATCTTTTAGCGCGAATGACGTAGCGCCATGCAGGTCACCCGGAGGATTGGTTATCCTCCTCGCTACCGCGGAATGGCGGCTGAAGTTATTTTTGAAGCAGCTGGGTGGAAAGACTTTGTTGCATGGCGAAGCTCGTGTTCGGAATGAACCTGTCCCTGGACGGCTATGTCGACCACCAGGAATTTGCGCCAGGTCCCGTACTCTTTCGTCACTGGATCGAGCAGGTGCGCGGTCTAACCGGCAGTGTGTACGGGCGCCGCTTATACGAGGTGATGCGCTACTGGGATGAAGACGATCCCGAGTGGAGCACCGAGGAGCGCGACTTCGCGGCGGCGTGGCGGAGCCAGCCGAAGTGGGTCGTGTCGCGCTCGTTGATGTCAGTCGGCCCCAACGCCACACTCGTCGCGGATGACGTCCAGGCGGTGATAGGCGGGCTGAAGGCCCGACTTGATGGGGAGATTCAAGTTGGTGGACCAGATCTGGCGCGAAGCCTCACCGACCTCGGTCTTATCGATGAATATCGACTCTACTTCCGCCCCGTCGTGCTGGGTCGCGGCAAGCCATTCTTCGCCGGCCCCCGGCCGCCGCTCCGCCTTGTGGCCAATGATTTGGTCGGCGAGGACGCAGTTCGGTTGACGTACGTTCCTGCCTGATCACGCCAACTCGCCCGAAGCGAGCATGTGGCGTAGCCGGTAGCCCGCATGAGCGCAGCGACAAGCGGGTTTAGCCGCGACGGAAGCCCCGCATGTCATGAACGAAGGCCCCGCATTTCGCTGCGCTGATGCGGGCTCCGATTTGAAGTCCCCTATGCATTGAAAGCGACCTGTTTGTTGCGCAGCAGCGAAATGATGCGATGGGCCATGAGAGACGCATGCACCGCAACAAAATCTCTACCTATTCGATCACGTCGTTGGCGCCCTGCTGGAGAGCAAAGGCACGTCGAGGCCGAGCGCCTGGCAGTCTTCGCTGCGCTAACGTGAACGTCGAAACCGTTCAAGCCTTCTGCCACATCAGCATGTGGTAGCCTTCGGGCAGAGGGTGCCAGTAGGGCTTCACCTTGAGACCGACCTTCATCTCCTCGGCCGAGATGCCGACCGTGTTGGCCATGATCTGTACGCCCTCAGGCAGCGTGGCCACGGCGATAAAGAACGGCTCTTTGCCCTGGAACGGCGGACGCGCCCGGTGCACCAACGTGAACGAGTAGATCTCGCCATCGCCATCGACCTCGCGCCACTCGAGCGCGCTCTTGCGGCCGGTGAATCGGCTCGTGGCACGTGGCAGCCACTGATACTTGCCGACGCTTGTGTCGTACTGGACCTTGAGCTTCTTCTCCTTCGTGCCATCCCAATAGGGCTGCGAGAAGGAGCGTGCGGCCGGGGCGCCGCGCTCGATGCTCAGAGTGTCGTTGACCTTGACCATGGGAGTGCCTCTTTGCGATATGCGTCAGCCGTTTGGGGTGAGGACCATGACGACTGAAGAGTTCCAGTTGCGGTTGTAGGGAATGCCGCCGATGCCGGTGACGAC
>JBFXEX010000060.1:0-34562 GCA_050179645.1 Xanthobacteraceae bacterium
GGCCTACCTGCTGGCGGCGCAGATCGCCGCGTTCGGCGGGCTGATCTATCCGCTGCTGCGGGGCTTCGTCGCGCCGCACCTGTTCGGTTTCGAGGTCTCGACCAAGGCGGTGGTGATGTCGCTCGTTGGCGGCGTCGGCACGCTGCTCGGTCCGCTGATGGGCAGCGCCATCATCACGATCATGGAATCACTGGTCGGCAGCTATACCGAACGCCACCTGTTCGTGCTCGGCGTCATCTTCATCGTCTTCGTGATGTTCCTGCCGGACGGGCTGTGCGGCCTGGTGCAGCGTTGGGCGACGCGGCGGAAAGCCGGGCCATGATCAAGGTCAGCAACCTCAATAAGGCCTTCGGCGGACTGCGCGCGGTCGACGACCTGAGCTTCGAGGGCGAGCGCAACCGCATCACCTCGATCATCGGGCCGAACGGCGCCGGCAAGAGCACGGCGTTCAATCTCATCGCCGGCACGCTGCCCCCGGACTCCGGCACGGTGACGCTCGACGGCCGCGACATCACCGGGATGGCGCCCTACGTGCTGGCCGGGCTCGGCGTGGCGCGCTCGTTCCAGATCACCAATCTGTTCTTCGGCTTGAGCGTCAAGGAGAACGTGCGTCTCGCCTGCCAGAGCCTGGTGAAGCGCAGCCGCTATCTCACGCGAATTGACCGGCTGGCTCCGCCGCTCGCCCGCGCCCAGGAACTCCTCGCCGAGTTCGGCCTTTTGGAGCAGGCGGACGAACTCGTCGGCAACCTCTCGCACGGCGACCAGCGGCGGGTGGAGATCGCGCTGTGCATGGCGCTCGACCCCAAGTTGCTCATGCTCGACGAGCCGACGCAGGGCATGTCGCCGAGCGAGACCGCCGAGATCGACGTGCTGATCAAGTCTCTGGCCGGACGCGTCACCGTGCTGCTGATCGAGCACGACATCGACCTGGTGATGAGCTTGTCCGACCATGTGGTGGTGATGCACCAGGGGCAGAAGCTGTTCGAAGGCACGCCAAGCGCGGTGTCCGCGAGCCCCGCGGTCCGGCAGGCCTATCTCGGGTACGACGATGCCGCTGCTTGAGGTCGACGCGCTGCACGCGCAATACGCGTTCGCGCCGGTGCTGCGCGGGATTTCGTTTTCGGTGAATGCCGGCGAGATCGTCAGCATCTTCGGCCGCAATGGCGCCGGCAAGACGACGACGCTGCGCACGCTCATGGGCTGGGTCAAGCCGTCGTCGGGCACCATCACGTTCGCCGGCCAGAACATCGCCGGGCAGTCGCCCGACCGCATCTTCCGCAAGGGCATCGCGTTCATCCCGGAGGATCGCCGCATCTTCGGGACGCTGACCGTGGAAGAGAACCTCACGCTCGGCCTGTTCAGCCTGTGGCAGAGCAGCGCGGAGCGGCAGCGCCGCCTCGACCGTGCGATCGCGCTGTTTCCGCGGCTGGGCGAGCGGCGCCGGCAACTGGGCAAGACGCTCTCCGGCGGCGAACAGCAGATGCTGGCGATCGGCCGCGCGGTGATCGGCAACCCGAAACTTCTGCTGGTCGACGAGCCCTCCGAGGGGCTGGCGCCGATTGTGGTCAACGAGATCTTCGAATCACTCGTCAGAATGCGCGACGACGGCATTGCCCTGCTCCTGGTCGAGCAGAACGTGCGGCGCGCTGCGGCGCTGAGCAATTCCTGCTACGTGATGGAAAAAGGCCAGATCATCGCGCACGGGCTGCCCGCCGACGTGATGGCCGACGAGACAATCCGGCAGAGACTGTCGGTCTGATATGCTGTCACCGGGGAAGTGGGGCGGTTGACGCCGCCCCGGTGGTGCAATGAGGATGCGACCGGAAGCCGGCAACCGTCGCGCCGAATGTCTGCGGAGGCCCGCAAATGTTGACCCTGGATGATCGCGTGGCAGCGTCGGAGATCGATCCGTTTTCGCGCCAGTTTCTGGCCGACCCCTACCCGTACCACGAGCAGTTGCGCGAGGCCGGGCCGGTCGTGCGCCTGACGCGCTACGACGCCTGGGCGGTGTTCCGCTACGAACAAGTGCAGGCGATTCTCAACGACTGGCAGACGTTCGGTTCGGGCGCCGGCGTCGGCCTGGCGAACTTCCACAAAGAGGGCAACTGGCGTCCACCGAGCCTGCTCCTGGAGACCGATCCGCCGACCCATACCCGCGCGCGCACCGTCATGAACCGGGTGCTGTCGCCGCGGAACCTGCGCGAGTTGCGCGACGGCTTCCACCGCGACGCGGTGCAGATGATCGACCGGGTTCTGGAACTCGGCAGCTTCGATGCGGTCGCCGAACTGACGCAGACCTATCCTTTGAAGGTTTTTCCGGACGCGGTGGGGCTTGCCGACGACGAACGCGAAATGCTGCTGCCCTACGGCAACATGGTGTTCAACACCATGGGTCCGAAGAACGATTTCTACCACGCCGCGCTGGCGCCGGTCGATGAGATCCTGCCCTGGGTAATGCGCCGCTGCGAGCGCGCGGCGCTGCGGCCGGGAAGTCTCGGCGCCGAAGTGTACAAGCACGCCGATACTGGCGACATCACCGAGCAGGAGGCGGCGCTGCTGGTGCGCTCGTTTCTCTCCGCCGGAATCGACACCACGATCTTTGCGCTCGGCAACGCGCTGCTGTGCTTTGCCGAGCATCCTGCCGAATGGCAGAAGCTGCGGCAGGATCCGGCCAAGGTGCGTCCCGCCATCGAAGAGGCGCTCCGGTTCGAGTCGCCGTTCCAGTGCTATTTCCGCACCACGACGAAACCGACCGAGATCGCGGGCGTTCCGATCGCGGAGGAAGAAAAGATCTACGTCTCGGTCGCCGCCGCCAATCGCGATCCGCGCCGCTGGGAGGAGCCCGCGCGCTTCGACATCGACCGCCGGACCGTGGGACATGTCGGCTTCGGCGCCGGCATCCACGGCTGCGTCGGCCAGATGATTGCCCGCATGGAGATCGAGATGCTGCTCCTCGCATTGCGCGAGCGCGTGGCCTCGATCGACCTGACGGACAAGCCGGAACGGATGCTGCACAACACGCTACGGGCCGTCACCAAACTTCCGGTACGGATGACGCCGGCATAGCCGGGATCACGTCACAAGAGCGCGTCCATTCGGATGTGGCTTGGGGTTTTATTGGACGCCATTCACTCGACCGAATGCACGACCATGCTGACGCGGCCGACGAATTCGGGTTGGAACACAACCGGCAGTCCTTTTTAGCCCGCCCTGAACTCCCTGAGCGCTAGTCTATTCCCAGATCAGCACGTTGGGCAGCGCGCAGTCGGCCTGGCGCAGCAGCGTGTAGCCGACGCCCGCGAGGCCGCGGAACAGGCCGAGATTGAACTGCCGCTTGCCGACGTTCCAGCGATAGTCACCGCCCGCTGCCGCGTCCGCGATGACAGCCGCCAGGCGCTGCGATGCAAGCGCGCGCAATTCGCGCCGACCCAGCGCGTCGGCCGCCTCGCAGAACAATTCGATGCTGCCGAGCGTGCCGCAGCACAACGTATCGACGCGGCCGGGCCAGTCGCGCTCCACGCCGGCGAGCGCGAGACCGACGTCGGATGCCAGCAGCCTGGCATCCATCAGGCCGCGCTTGGCGCCGGCGGCGCGCGCCAGCCCGATGCCAATCGCGCCGTGGCACCACTGGCAGGTCCAGGTCGATCCCTGATCGCCGCGGAGATCCGGCCAGTTGCCGCGTTGCGCGTCATAGCTCGCATCCTCGAACGCGATGCAATGTGCCGCCGCATCCGCGAAGTCGCCGCGCCCAGTCGCAGCCGCGAGCGACGCCAGCGCATAGGCAAACCCCGCCGCGCCATGCGACATGCCGTTGAGCGGACGCTCGCCGCTGCCCTGCCCGATAAAGCTTCCGCCATTTTCGCCGCGGCGAGGCTGCGCCAGCAGGTGCTCGCCGCATTTTACGGCGCGGCCGAGCACGTCGGCGGACGGACCGTCGCGATGAAGCCGCAACAGACCGAGGATCCCTCCGGCGCATCCGCCGATCACGTCCAGCTGCTTGTCCGCCGCGATCAGGTCGTCACTGAACAGCTTCGCCGCCGCATGCGCGTCCGCCAGCAGATCGTCGTCGCGCAGACACCGGGCCATCACGGCGAACGCATAGACGATCGAGCCGAGACCCGTTGCGCCACCCACGCCCAATGCGCGGGCCATGCGTGCCGCGTTGCGCCCCCTGAGCATCTTGCGCGGATGCGCAACCGCCGCCATTGCCAGCTCCTTCGACGCCTCGCTTCCCGTCGTCGCCGCATGAGCGGCGAGAAACAGCGCGATGCCGCCGACGCCGTTGTAGAGATCGGCGCCGAGCGGCACGAGCTGGACCGCCTCGGAATCTCCAAGCCAGTCGAGCCCGATCCAGGCCGCGGCCGGCCCCTTGCGGATGGCGTAATGCGCAAGCTCCGCGGCGATCTTGTCGGCTTCCGCCAGGAAGAGCATCTTGTCGGGCACGATTGCCGCGCCGCTGCGCAGCACGCGAACCGGCGTTGTGGCAATCGGGCCCGTATCCTCGGAGCGCGAAACCGTCGCGGTGTTCTGCCGGATGACCTCGACCTGCCAGGCGACCTCTCTTTCGTCGAAGTCGCGCACGCGGGCGCGCGCGCGGGCGAGACCCGGCGTTGCTTCGGACGAAACCGAGGCGCCCTCGGCGTCGCAAATCTCCTTGCCGTCGCTCGGCGACACGAAATGCGGGACGTTGAGCTCCACCAGCGCGGCGCGCTCGGCGCGTTGCAGCGGCCACAGCAGATCGGCAGATCGATCCCAATCCGCCAGCCTGGCCAGGAAGTCCGCCTGCGCGGACCATGTGACACCGTCGCCCATGGTGCGGTGATTTCGCAGCCGTTGCAGCAGCATGTAATAGAAGCGGGTCGGACGAATGACCTTGCGGACCGCCAGTCCGGCAAAGCCGTCGAACAACCCGCCCTGGCTTGCGTCCCGGCTCAGCAACAGCAGGAACCTGGCGTAGTCTTCGAAGCCGGCGACGAAATCGTCGATATGATCGCCGAACTTCGCATAGCGGCCACCGACATGCGGCAGGTTCGGGACGGTCGCACCGGCCTCCTTCGTCTTGGTGGGTCGCATGGTGTCGGAATTGATGTTGCTCCACGCAAGCTTCGTCCGGGACGTCCAATCCGAGGTCAGTCCGCCTCTGGCGAAGACCTTGTTGTCGGGCGAGCGGCCATAAGCGGGCACCAGCCCGACCATCAGGACCGAATTGTCGACAATCTCCGTCGCCGCCTGGAAAGCCTGCGCCTCGATCGCGGCGGTCTGCTGTTCCGGGTCGGTCGCCTGCAAGATCATTTCCAGGTCGATCGGAACCGGATGCTCGCCCGCCGCGATCATGTTCTCCTGGTGCATGTCGGTGCCGGCGAAGCCATGGAACAGCGCGAGCCAGGCGCCGGCCCGCCGGAAGAAACGCCGGCAGCTCTCGCCGTCGGCACAGCCTCGGTGTTCGACGAACTCGGTCCAGCCGTAGCCGTCGCATGCGATCACGCGCACCGCTTTCAGTTCAAGCGGGGCGCCGCTGCGGTTCAGCCGCCCGACCAGTGCGTGCCAGGCCGCATCGAGCCGCACGTCCTTCGGTTTGTAGACAACGCGAGAGCCGTCCTCGAAGTGAACGATCAGAACCGAGTAGCCGCCATTGTGCGGATCGGAGAGGCTGCACTCGATCCGCGCAACCCGGCCGCCGGCGGCGCCGTGCAGGATGTCGCGACGGATCGTCGACAGATCGGCGTTGAGGCGCACGACGAAGTCGCGCGACGTTTCGATCCACTGCCTAGTGATCGAGGCAAGCAACCGCAACAGAACAGGCTTGTCGTCGAACAGAATCCGAAACCCGTCACGCCTCATGTCGGCGACAAACCGGTCATACTGCGCGGTGCCGCCATCTCGCTGCGTCTCGCGCGCGTCGGCCGAGGCCGCCCTCCGCGCCTCGACAAAACGCTCGTAGATCGCGGCCGCGCAAAGATTGCACTGCTCCTTGAGAAGCGAATGGCGCAGGCAGGCGCGCGCGGAGTCGTTGAGAATCGCGCGGGCACTGTCGTCGACACATGCCCACAGCTGCGCCTCGGCGTGTTCGACCGCCGGCGCCATCAGATGCTCGAAAGCGCAGGGCTCGGCCTGCGGGGGCGCGGCAATCCCGGCGTCGTTGCGCGGGTTTCGCAATGCCGCCTCGATCCAGACGGCGTCGTCGATCCAAGCGGGCACAGGCGCGGACCGGCTGTGGCGAACGGTGGCGAATTTCGCCAGCACCTCGCCGAACGACAACTCGTCTCGCTCGAGCCGCCGGGCAAACAGCGACCAGTCGCCACTGGCGGACGAGTGGCACCACGCGGCTAACCGCCGGGCAGCCGGATCGGCATCCTCCTTCTGTCCTGGCATCGCCTCGAAATCGTCGGACAGGAGTTCGTCGACGGTGGCAGCCCGAACGATCAGGCGCTCAAGAAAAGCATCCACGCGATGCCTCCGATCGACTCTCGGCCTCAGCCCGAACAGGCCGGGCTCGCGCGGCGATCGGGGCGACCATTGTCATGTTCCGCCGTGCGGTCGTTCAATCCCTCACCAGCTATCACGTCACCGCGCGTCGCAACAACCAAGACCGGGCGTTGGCGGCCGACAGCGGCTGATAACAGGAATGAGACTTTACATGACAGGAAACGCGTGATGCACTCTTGCGTCGGAACGACAGGCAAGATTTCGAACGAAGCCCTTGTCCTTGCTGCTGACCGGCTGCCGCGACAAGGCGACCTGGAGCAATCCCCATGGACACCAGCGATCTTGATGCCGCCCTCGACCAGACTGACGAGGAAATCCTTATGTGCGAAGTGTCCGATGAGGCACTGGAAGCTGCAGCGGGAGCGACGCGGCTGTGGACCGCCATGGTGACCGACTGCCCGACGCTGATTGCTGCATGCTGCGGAGATCGGTGATCGCTGCTGCCGACTGGCTGCGGCGGTAATAGCGGGTGGGCGTGCCCTTGCGCGCCGCGGTTGCGACCTGAGATTTCAGAAGGCTCAGACAACGGTGTGCAGCCTGCGGCAGATGAGAACGACTGCCTTTGCGTGATTCAATATCCCCGGCGCACCAAAAGCGCTCGGTGCGGCGTTCGCCCCGGATCGACCCAGGTCGGCCCTCATTGCGTTCGATCCTTTAGGATCGGCTCTTCTCCAAAGTGATCCACCGGCGAGATTGTCGCGATCCGGTCTCGATCACAAAACGCATCCGGCCCAAGCATTCACGTCGCCGACGAAATTCATCACTTTGCGCTTGACCGCGCGAAGTACGGCCCGTTTTATGTGGCCCATGAGCCTGGAACAATGTTCCGATAATCGGAACGTAGCACAGACGCTGTCGCGCGGACTGGAGTTGCTCAAGCATCTCGCTGCTGCCGACGAGGATATGGGCGTACGCGAGCTGGCGCGGACGTTGACGCTCAGTCCGCCGATGGTTCAGCGGCTGTTGAACACGTTGGCGGCGCACGGTTTCGTCGAGCAGACACCGCAGACCCGGAAATACGCGATCGGTCATCGGGCGTTCATGGTCGGCCGCGCCTATCTCACCGCCGGCGGCGTGGTGGATGCGGCGCTGCCGGTGCTGCGGTCCCTGGTCGATGCGACGGAGCTCAATGCCTATGTCGGCGAGATCCGCGATGCCCATGCGCTCTATCTCCTGGTGCTGCAGAGCAAGGGGCCGATCGCGGTCCGCGCGGTTCCGGGCGAGCGCACGCTGCTGCACACCACGGCGATGGGCAAGGCGCTCTTGCTCGATATGGCGCCAGACGCTGTGGTGAAATTGATCGGTCGCGGCCCGCTGGAGGCCAAGACTGCCCGGTCGATCACGGCCATGTCCGCACTGCTGGCGGATCTGGTTGCCGCCCGCGCAAGTGGTGTCACCATCTCCGACGAAGAGAATCTCCCCGGCGTGTTCTCCGCCGGAGCGCCGCTGTCCGACGCCGATGGCAATGTGGTCGCCGCGGTCAGCTTCGCCTGTCCGGCCGCGATGGCGGATGCCTCCGCTCGTGCCAACATCTGCAGGCAAGTGAAACAAGTTGCGACGCAGATCTCGCGACGGCTGGGTGCCGCGCAATGAGTACCGCCCGCGGCGCTCCGGCACTCGCCACCCAGCGGATTGCCGGTCTGCGCTGCCCGCGTTGCGGCGCACTCTATCCTCCGGAACACTTCGTCGCCGACTGCCCCGTGTGCCGCCGAACCGCGCCGTCCAATCTTGTCGTCGAATATCGCGGCGATGTACTCGACGGCGTGACCCGGGACTCGCTGGCGTCGGGCCCGCGCTCGATTTGGCGCTATTCGCACAGCCTTCCTGTCGGCCCTGACGAGGGCGTCTCGCTGGGCGAAGGCCTAACTCCATTGGTCGAGCTGCCGCGGCTCGCGCGCGAACTCGGCCTCGGCAGCCTGCACGCCAAATGCGAGTTCGCCAACCCGACCGGTTCGTTCAAGGACCGGCTGGCCTCGGTCGCGGTCTCGGCCGGCCGTGCATTGTTCGGTGCCCGGGTAATCGCGTCGAGTTCCTCGGGCAATGCCGGTGCTGCGGCGGCGGCCTATGCGACGCGCGCCGGACTGCCCTCGATCGTCTTTACTTTCGTCGGTGCCGCCGGGCCGATGATGACGCAGATGCAGGCCTACGGCGCCATGGTCGTCGCCGTCGAGGACAAGGCGCATCGCTGGACGCTGCTGGAAGCGGGCGTACGCCGGTTCGGCTGGTTCCCGACCTCCCCCTTCTTCGGTCCGGTCGTCGGCAGCAATCCTTATGGCATCGAGGGCTATAAGTCGCTCGCCTACGAGGTCGCCGAGCAGCTCGGATGGCAGGTGCCCGACTGGGTGGTGCTGCCGGTCTGTTACGGCGACGCGCTGGTGGGCATGGCCCGAGGCTTCGCTGAACTCGTTGCCCTGAAATGGATCGACCGTATGCCGCGGCTGGTGGCAGCGGAAATCTACGGCTCGCTATCGCAGGCCGAACGCGAGGGCCGCGACGATCCGCCGTCGATCCCGCGCAGCTACGACACGGTCGCGGGCTCGATCGGCGCGGCCCAGAGCACGTTCCAGGCGTTGAAATCGGTGCGTGATACCCGCGGCGCCATCATGCGGGTGCCGGACGATGTGCTGCTCTCCTGGCACCGCGACCTCGCCTGCAAGGAAGGGTTGTTTGTGGAACCGTCCTCCGCGGCGGCGCTCGGCGCAGTCGACTTGCTGCGGCGTCAAGGCACGATTCGTGCAGGCGAGACAGTGGCGTGCCTGCTGACCGCCGGAGGACTGAAGGATCCGGCGGCAGTGAAAGGCGTCCCGCCGATACCGACGGTGCCTCCGGACCTCGATCGGGTGCTGGACGTGCTGGAAAAGGTCTACGGCGTCGATGCCACGACATTGTCGAACCAGCAATCTGACGGAGAGCGTACATGATCACCTTGACGAAATGGTTCATCCGGACCGCAGCCGCGGTTGCCATCGGGCTGACCGCCTGCGCGGCGCCGGCATTCGCGTTTCCCGACCGCCCGATCACCATGATCGTGCCGTGGGCGCCGGGCGGCAGTACCGACCAGACCGCGCGCGTGCTTGCGAAGGCCGTCGAAAAGCAGCTTGGCCAGCCGATCATCATCCTCAACAAGCCGGGCGCGTCGACCATCATCGGCATGCGGGAACTCGCGCAGGCGAAGCCCGACGGCTACACCATCGGCACGTTGTCGAGCACGACCTATCTCGCGCCGCTCACCGGCCAGCCGGTGACTTACGAAATGCTGAAGGACTTCACCTTCATTTCCTACTACGGCGACAACCTGATCGGCATCGCAGTGCTCAAGGACAAGCCGTGGAAGACGCTGGAGGACCTTGTCGAGGACGGCAAGAAAAATCCCGACAAGCTCAACTTCGGCACCGGTGGCGCCAATTCCACGCAGCACCTCATGGTCGAGGCCTTGGAGCGCCGGACCGGCGCCCAGTTCAACCACGTGCCGCAGCGCGGCTCCGCGGGCTCGAACCTGGCTTTGCTCGGAAATCATGTCGACTTCATTTCCGAAGTGTCGGTCTGGGCACCGCACGTGGAATCGGGGCAGGCGCGGCTCCTGGTCCTCAATACGCCGAAGCGGGCCGCGGCCTATCCGAATGTGCCGACCTA
Source organism: Xanthobacteraceae bacterium (assembly GCA_050179645.1). Classification (GTDB taxonomy): domain Bacteria; phylum Pseudomonadota; class Alphaproteobacteria; order Rhizobiales; family Xanthobacteraceae; genus VAZQ01. The sequence goes on from JBFXEX010000060.1 coordinate 10,120, forward strand.
TGCCGAACTGGGTTTCGAATATCTGCGCTCCGTTCAGGCCATCATCGGACCGGCAGGAATGCCTGAGGACATCCGCCTGAAGCTGGAAACGGCGTTCCGCAAGGCGCTCGAAGATCCAGGCTTCAAGGACACAATGAAGAAGCTGAGCATGGAAATCATCGATATGCCCGGGCCGCAGGTGCGCGAGGTGGTCGCCGCCGAGATGGAGAAGGCGAAGCGCCTGATCTCCGAACTGCAGGCAAAGTGACAATGCATCGGTTCCGCCGGACCTGCTCGGGTCCGGCGGTCGTCGGGCCGTCTCTGCAACTCTGAATCGAGAATCGTCATGCTGATGAATGAGCAGCGGCTGTTTGCGCGGATGCGGCGCGACGGCCTCGACGCCGTCGTGGCGACCTCGCCCGAGAATGTCACTTATGCGAGCGGCTTCTGGCCGATGAGCCAGTGGATCCGGCGCGGACCGCAGAACTACGTGCTGGTGCCGGGAGAGGGCGGCGGCGCGCCGTGTATCGTCGCCAGCACCGGACTGATCGACCTGATCGCCGACCGCGTGTTCGACGTGGACGTCGCGATCACCGACGTGCGGCGTTATGGCCTGTTTGCGGTTGAGACCGATGCAACGGCAACGCTCGATCCGGTCGAGCAGCGGCTTGGCGGCATGCTGTCCGGCGACGACTATGGCGATGCGATTGCGGCACTGGTGGCGGCGATCCGCGAGCGCGGGCTGGAGCGCGCAACGATCGGCGTCGACGATCTCGGCATCCTGCCGGCGTACTGGGACCGGCTGATCGAGGCGCTGCCGGACGCGAAGCTCCTCCGCGCCAACGACGTGTTTCGCTATGCGCGCGCCGTCAAGACGCCCGCCGAGGTCGAGCGACTGCGGCAGGCCGCGCACATCGCCGAGCATTCGATCGATGCGGCGCTCGCCGTCGCCCGCGAGGGTGCGACCGAAATCGACATGGCGCTCGCCTTCCACGGCTGCACCGTGCGCGGGCGCGGATCGCCGGTGCTCGGCTGCCTGGCGGCCGGCCCGCACACCGCCTTCGCCAACGTCCAGCCATCGCCTCGTCAGATCCGCGGCGGCGACATCATCCGTTTCGACGTCGGCGGGCGCTACAACCATTACCGTGCCGACATCGCGCGCAATGCCGTGGTTGGCCAGCCGTCGAACAAGGTCGCGACCTACCATCACGCCATCCGCGCCGGAATGCTGCGGGCGATCGAAATGGTGAAGCCCGGCGCCCGCGCCGCCGACATCTTCGAGCAGGCGGTCGAGACGGTGCGGCGCGAAGGCATTCCGCACTACAAACGCAACCATGTCGGCCATGGCATCGGGCTCGACGGCTACGACGCGCCGGACTTCACGCCATCGAGCAAGGATGTGCTGGAGCAGGACATGGTGATCTGCCTGGAGACGCCGTACTACGAGCTCGGTTTTGGCGGGCTTCAGGTCGAAGACATGATCCGCGTCACCGCCGACGGATTCGAATCGCTGATGAGCACCGGCAGCGAATTGCGCATCGTCTGACGGCGTGCGGGATCGGTTGGAGAATCTCGAAGCGGTACGAAGCCTTGTCTGAGCTCAGCATTGCCTCCGACGGTCGCGACGCGCCCCCCGCCTTTCTCGGCAAGGTCGCGGTGGCGGGCCGCGCCGGCCTGAGCCGCATCTGGATCGCCAACCACCTGTTCCTGCGCGATCCCATCTCGCTCGCCGGCGCCGCGCTCGGCACCAGCCGCGGTTTGCGGGTCAACCTGATGGCGATGAGTCCGTTCACCATTCATCCGGTGCAACTCGCCATGGCGGCGGCAACGCTCGACGAGTTCTATCCCGGGCGCGTCGGGCTATGCCTCGGCTCCGGCGCACCGGCCGACCTCGCCTCGGTCGGCATCGACAGTGCGCGCCCGCTGGGCGCCCTGCGCGAGGCGTTGCGGCTCGTCCGCGCACTGCTCGCGGGAGAGACGGTGAAATTTCAGGGCAAGGCCTATCGGGTCGACGCGCGGCAACTCGTGCACGGTACCCGCGCGGTGCCACTGACGTTGGCGGCGTCCGGACCGAAGATGTTGGAGATGGCCGGAGCCGAGGCGGATGCAGTGCTGATCTCCGCCGGCACCTCGGTCGAATTCGTGCGTTGGTCGCTGGACCATGTCGCGCGCGGCGCCAATGGCCGCCCGGTCCGGCGGGTCGGCCTCGTCTATGCGTCGGTCGCCGACGATCCCGGCCTGGCGCACGACCGGTTGCGGCGGATCCTGGCAATCACGCTGCGCGGCGCGCACCACACGCACAATCTCGAACTTGCCGGCAACCGTCTCGACCAGGATCGCCTGCGCGCAGCGGCGGCCGCCAGCGACTGGCCCGCCGCCACTGCGCTCATCACTGACCGCATCGTCGAAACGCACGCCGCCAGCGGCACGCCGGCACAGCTGGCGGCACGGCTGCGGGTTTTTCGCGAAGCCGGCCTCGACGAGATCGTGGTCACCGGCGTCGCCGATCCCGACCATCTCAAACAGATCATCGCAGCCGCGGGCCTGTCGCCCAAGGGGGAGCCATGAAGTTCAGCATCTGCCTTCCGACCGGATTCGAAGGGGTGATGTACCCGATCCCGTTCGTCGAGCCGGGCGACTTCGTCAAGCTCGGCCTGCTCTGCGAACGTCTCGGCTACGATTCGGTCTGGGGCAACGATCACATCACCACGCAGAAGTACGTCCAGGAACTGTTCCCAGGCCAGCAGCCGGCGTTCTACGAGCCGCTGATCACGCTGATGGCGATCGGCGCCGCCACCACCACGCTGCGGCTGGGCACGTCGCTGCTGGTGCTGCCAATGCGCGACCCGGTCTATCTCGCCAAGCAGGTGACGACGCTCGATCAACTCACCAACGGCCGGTTCACGCTCGGGGTCGGGCTCGGCGCCTACCGCGAGGAATTCGCGGCCTGGAATTCGCGCCTCGCCAAGGCGCGCCGCGGCGACATGATGGACGAAGGGCTCGAGGCGTTGCTGAAGCTGCTCTATGAAACCCGTGCGAGCCACGAAGGCAAGTTCTACGCCTTCAAAGACGTCGAGATGGCGCCCAAGGCGCGGCAGAATCCGTTTCCGCTGTTCATCGGCGGACACAGCATGGAGTCGGTGGACCGTGCCGCAAAGCTCGGCGAAGGCTGGCTGCCCGGATGGCGGCCGCTCAACGAGATGAAGGAGCGGATCGAGCATCTGCGCCGCCGCGCGGAGGAATACGGCCGCGATCCGAAATCCATCGAGATCGCGCCGCAGTTCTCCTTCACAATCGCCAAGACCATGGAGGACGCCGAGCGCATCTACATGGAAAGCGGGCTGGTCGCCCACCGCAAGTCGCTCGCCTATACGGGACGCGACCTCAGCCAGCAGGTGGTCGCCAACCTGGTCGGCTCGGCCGACGTGATCCTGGAGAAGATCGCCTATCTGCGGTCGATCGGCGTCGACCATTGCTGCGCGCTGATGGTCCCGGCCAACTCCATGTCGGAGTTGATCGAGCAGATCGAATGGTTCGCCGAGGACGTGATGAAGCGCGTTCCGGCCTGACGGCAACTACGCCAGAGAGAGCAGATTTCGCTCGATCGAATCGAAGCTCTCTCCGTTCGTCCTCGCGGGGCGGGACCCAAGGCGCGCGAACCCGCATTGGGTCGCTCGGTGTTTCTGCCGTCGGGTTACGCGCCCATCGCCCGTCCAAGACGGGCGTGAACGCCCTGATGGACGCTACCCCGGCCACGGCCCGGGACACGGGCGCGTCGGCTGCGCTACTTCACGTTCGGATAGAGGCCCGAAGCCTTGATCACCGCGAGGCCCTCGGCACGGTCCTTCTCCAGCTCCTTGGCGAACTCGGCGGGCGTGTTCAGCACCGGCGCGAGGCCGCGGGGGACCATGTGCTTCTTCTGGAATTCGGGATTCGAGGCAATCTTGACGATTGCCTTATTCAGCTTGTCGATGTACGGCGCGGGCGTGCCCATCGGCGCATAGATGCCGAAGAACGTCGCCATCAGGTGCTCCTTGAAGCCGATCTCCCGGAAGGTCGGGATGTCGGGAGCGAGCGGCGAGCGCTTGTCGCCATCGACGGCGAGCCCGATGATTTTTCCGCTGCGGATGAACGATATGAGATTGCCGATCCCGAACGCGGCGATCGGCGTGGTGCCGGTGAGCATGCTGTTGACCGCGTCACCGCCGCCCTTGAACGGCACGCGCACGAAGTCGGTGCCTTCCTTTTTGTTCAGCTCTTCCATGAAGGCCACCTTCGACAGCGACGGCGCCATGTAGTTCATCGTCTTCGGGTTGGCCTTGGTGTGCGCGATGAGTTCGGGAAACGATTTGACCTTCAGCGACGCGTTCACCGCGAACACCTGCGTCAGGTAGAATGTCTTGGTGATCGGCGCGAGGCTCTTCTTCGGATCGAAGCCGCTGTTGGGATGGATGACCGGATTGATGACCATCGCCTCGGTCGGCAGGATGCAGATGGTGTAGCCGTCGGGCGCCGATTCGCCGCAGGCGCGGGCGCCAATCGTGCCCGCCCCGCCGACACGGTCTTCGACCACGACAGTGGTGCCGAGCGCCGGTCCCAGTTCGTCGGCAAGCGCACGCATCCAGATGTCGCTCAGGCCGCCCGGCCCTTGCGAGGCGATCGCCCGGATCGAGCGCGTCGGATAGTCCTGCGCCATGGCCGGCGAAGCCAGCGCAGTCAGTACGAGCAATGCTAGAAAGCGATGCCAGCGTCGCATCATGTCCTCCCAAGTGTGGTTCTTATTGGTGCGGTAAGAATGCCGCAGCCAGCCCTTGACGGCAATAAGCATCGGCGCCGGTGATGTCGCGGTCGCATAACACGTCGAAGACAGGTGTAATTTCCCTGGCTTGCTCCGGCCATCGGCATCTCTACTGTGCCGGGCAAAGCAAACTGTCGATGCGCCGCACAAGCATCTCACCCGGCGCACCGAACGCAGACAAGATCAAGCGCCAGGACCATCCGGAGGAAACACGTGCCGACGTATCAGATGAAAGTCGAACAGGACGTCACCGTCACGATGCGCGACGGGGTGCGAATCTCGCTGTGCGTCTACCGGCCGGACGCCGAGGGGCGCTTTCCGGCGCTGTTTGCCGCCTCGCCCTATCAGTACGAGATGGACGACGTGCCGGCCTATCCGCTGTTTCTGTGGCGCGAGACCGGCCCGATCGAGTGGTATGTCGGGCAGGGCTACGTTTACATCCACGCCGACGTGCGCGGCGCCGGCCGCTCCGAAGGCGAGTTCGAGTTCATGGGACCGAACGAGCAGCAGGACTATGTCGAGTTGATCGCCTGGATCATCAAGCAGGACTGGAGCAACGGCCGCGTCGGCGGCATCGGCCAGTCGTACTACGCGATGGCGCAATGGCTGATGGCGACCATGAACCCGCCGGGGCTGGCCTGCATCGTGCCTTACGACGGCCTGGTCGATCAGTATCGCGGCTCGAACTACCACGGCGGCATCTACTGCAGCTACCGCTCGGTCTGGTACACGTCGCTGCGCGCCGACAATCAGCATCGCCTGGCCGGCCGGCACGGCCGTGCGCCGATGAAGCTCGATCTCGTCGGCGCCATTATCGAGCACTCGCTCGACGACGAGTTCTGGCGCGTGCGCTCGCCCTATTGGCGCCTCGACCAGATCAAGTGCCCGGTGCTGTCGGTCGGACACTGGGGCAAGATGGGCCTGCACCTGCGCGGCAACATCCTCGGCTACGAGGAGGTCAAGGCGCCGAAGAAGCTCGTGGTCACCGGCGCGCGCAACACGTTCGAAGCGCACCGGATGTTCGACGAGGTCGAGTTTCACGAGAAGGAGCTGCTGCCGTTCTACGACCTGCACCTCAAGGGCAAGAACAACGGCTTCATGGAAAGCGAGCCGGTGAAGATCTTCGTGCGCGGCGCCAATGTCTGGCGCGCGCAGGAGGAATGGCCGCCGAAGAACGCGGTGATAACTCCGTACTATCTGCGCAAGGGACCGTCGGGCAGCGTCACGTCGCTCAACGACGGCGGCCTCTCGGCCGAGGAGCCCACGGCGGACGAAGCACCGACGAGCTACACTTATCCGGACTGGCAATGGGTCAACGGTGTCGCCGTGATCGGGCCGGACGGCCGGGTCGACCCGCCACGGCGCGTACTGACCTTCACCAGCGCGCCGCTTGAGGCCGACCTCGAAGTGACCGGGCCGATCGTGCTCAAGCTGTTCGCCGCGTCGAGCGCGATCGACACCCAGTTCATCGTCAAGCTCACGGACCAGCACCCGCAGAATGCGGCGGCGCGTGCCAAGGGAGAACAGCCCGGCTTCACGCCGGTGTCGAAGGGCTGGCTCAAGGCTTCGCATCGCGAGAAGGACCCGCAGCGCTCGACGCCGACGCGGCCGTTCTACACCCACACCAATCCGCAGCCGCTGACGCCCGGCGAAATCTACGAGTTCGACATCGAGGTGCTGCCGATCTCCTATGTATTCAAGCAGGGTCACCGCATCCGGCTCGAACTCGCCAACGGCGATTCGGGCGCGACCGACGGCGTGTTCTCGCACCCCTATCATCCCTCGCTGATGGGCACCGACACCATCTATCACGATGGCGCCCGCGCCTCCTGCCTGCTGCTGCCGGTGATTCCGACCGGCTGACGTCGCACGCCGCGGCGCCAGACACATTGCCGCAGTCTGCGCCGGCAATTTCCGGCCGCGCCGCCGGGGCAAATGCGAACGGCAGTTTTGCAATGGATGCGAAGTGCGCGAAGATGCGCGTCGCAGCAGATGCGCGCATTCACGATGCCGGCCGGGGGCGCACAACGAGCGAGCGGGAGGTGCAGCATGGACACGAACCCGATGACGGCTCAGGCCGGGCGGCGGTCGCGGGTCGTGGTGATCGGCGCGGGTTTCGGCGGCCTCTCGGTGGCCAAGGGCCTCGCCGGCTCGGCGTTCGACGTGACCGTGGTCGACCAGCACAATTACCACCTGTTTCAGCCGCTGCTCTATCAGGTCGCCACCGCCGGACTGTCGCCGGCCGACATCGCGTCGCCGATTCGCGCCATTCTGCGCGACGCGAAGAACATCACCGTGGTGCTGGCCAAGGTTTCGGGCGTCGACACCGTCAACAAGGACATCATCGCCGAAGGCCACCGGATACCGTTCGACGACCTGGTGATCGCCACCGGCGCCGAGCACGCCTATTTCGGCCATGACTGGGCATCGTATGCGCCGGGCCTGAAGACCATCGACGACGCCACCTATCTGCGGCGCTGCATCCTGCTGGCGTTCGAACGCGCCGAGACCGAGCCCGATCCCGCGGAGCGCCGCCGGCTGTTGAATTTCGTGGTGGTCGGCGGCGGGCCGACCGGCGTCGAGATGGCGGGCGCCATCGCCGAACTCGCCAGGCGCGCGCTGGCGAAGGATTTCCGCTCGATCGATCCGCGCTCGACCCGCATCGTCCTGGTCGAAGCCGGGCCGCGGCTGCTGGCGTCGTTCGATCCCTCGCTATCGGAAGCGGCCCGGCGCTCGCTCGAGCAACTGGGCGTTGAAGTCCGGCTCGGCGTCAGCGTCACGGACTGTGACTACGGCGGCGTCTTGCTCGGCGACGAGCGGATCGAGTCGCGGACCATCATGTGGGCGGCGGGCGTGAAGGCATCGCCGGCCGCCGAATGGCTGGGCGCCGATTGCGACCGCGCAGGCCGCGCCATCGTCAATGCCGATCTATCGGTGCCGCGGCACCCCAATATCTTCGTCCTCGGCGACGCCGCGCACGCGCTCGGAAAAGACGGCGACCTGCTGCCCGGGGTCGCGCCGGTGGCCAAGCAGCAGGGGCAATATATCGCCCGTCTCTTGCTGGCGCGCGCGCGCGGCAAGAACCTGCCGCCATTCCGCTATCGCGATTTCGGTTCGCTGGCGACGATCGGCCGCAAGCGCGCAGTGGCGCAGATTGGCAAGCTCAAACTCAGCGGCTTCATCGCCTGGGTGCTGTGGAGCGTGGCTCACATCTATTTCCTGATCGGCTTCCGCAACCGCCTGATCGTGGCGATGAACTGGATGTGGAACTACCTCACCTTCCAGCGCGGGACGCGCCTGATCACCGGCATGTCGGGTTCGCGTCTGCCGGCAGCACCGGATGTCGACGGCGCGCCGCTCGCGGACGCTCGGATCGGCGCCGGACGATAGCCGCGTCCAAGGCTCGGTTCTGCGATCTTTTCCGGCGGTGCTTGACCGTCGCCGCCGGCCTGAGCATGAATGAGTTCCCACGGCACGCGCTCGGGGAAAAACTGCGACCGATCGTCCCTGTGGGACAAATGCTCTAATCCGAACGGATCGATCGCGCTGGAGTCGTCGGAGAATTTTCGCAAGGGGGATGGTCGTCTGATAGAGTGCTTGGCCGCCGCCGCAGAGGCGCGGTAAGAACACCGGGGATGCGCGCGACGGCGAGCGGGTTCGCGGAACCCTCTGCCTGCCAGCCAAGCGCAAGACGACGGACGGAGCGATGCGGTATTTCAGTCTGGCAAGCTTCCTATTCGTTTTCTGGATTGCGCTGTCGGGACACTACACGCCGATGCTGATCGGCGCCGGGGCCGCGTGTACGGCGATCTGCGTGCTGGCAGCGATCCGGATGCGGGCCGCCGACGCCGAGGGACACCCGGTCGAATTGTTTCGAGGCGCACTGACATATTTCCCCTGGCTTGCCGTCGAGATCGCCAAGTCGGCCTGGACCGTCACCAGGATCATTCTGCATCCGCGGCTGCCAATCTCGCCCACCATGACCGTGGTCCGAGCAAGCCAGCGGAGCCGCGCGGGCGTCGCAACCTACGCCAACTCGATCACGCTCACGCCCGGCACCCTGACGGTCGCAGTCGCAGGCAACGAACTCACCGTGCATGCGCTGACCAAGGCCGGGGCCGACGATCTCGAAGGCGGCGGAATGAACCGGCGCGTCAACGAATTCGAGGGCACGGACTGATGTTTGTCGCCGCAGCCGTTGCCATCCTGGTCGCTCTTGCGCTCGCCATTACGCGCGCCATCAAGGGGCCGACCGTGTTCGACCGCGTGCTTGCGGGCAACACTGTCGGCACCCTGGCCATCATGTTGCTCGCCGTGGTCGGGTTCCTCACCGGGCGCCCCGAGTTCCTGGACATCGGCCTGACCTACGGCCTTCTCAACCTTATCGGCACCCTCACCGTGCTGAAATTCTTTCGCCACGGCGATCTCGCCTACGATGTCGACGCGGAGTCCGGGTCGTGAGCACGGCAATCGACCTTGCGAGCTGGGCGTTGATTTTGTCCGGGTCGTTCTTCACGGTGGTCGGAGCGTTCGGGCTCGTGCGGATGCCAGAGATCTTCACGCGGATACATGCCGCAAGCGTCACCGACACCATTGGCGTCGGTCTGCTCATCATGGGCATGGGTCTGCAGGCGGGCTTCACCCTGGTGACGCTGAAGCTGGCATTCCTGCTGGCGCTCTTTGTTTTCACTACGCCTGTCGTGACGCATGCGCTCGCACAGGCCTGCCTGCATGAAGGCGTCGAGCCGATGCTGGCGGAAGACCGCAGCGGCAGCGCCCGTCCGAAGGCAGGCAGTTCGGAAGACGGGAGGCAGCCATAGAAGTCGTCATCAACGCGGCTTTGCTGACGATGCTCGGCGTCGTGACGGTCGCCATCGTTCGACAGCGCAGCCTGTTCGGCATCGTCATCCTTGCCAGCATTTACAGCTTCCTGATGGCGAGCGTCATGATCGTGCTCGATGCCGTGGACGTTGCCATGACCGAAGCTTCCGTCGGCGCCGGCATGTCCACGGTGATCCTGCTCGCCACCCTGCACCTCGTGAAGACCACCGAAATTCAGTCGGCTTTCCTTCGCCCTCTGCCGTTGTTCGTGTCTCTTGTCACCGGTGCTTGCCTGATCTGGGGCACGCTTGTCTTTCCACCGTTCGGTACGCCCGACGCCGTCATTCACCAGCACGTCGCTCCCCGCTACATCGGCGATACGATCAAGGAAACCAGTGTTCCCAACGCCGTCACCGCGGTACTGGCGGATTATCGAAGCTTCGATACGCTCGGCGAGACCACCGTGATCTTCACCGCCGGCATCGGCGTGATGCTGCTTCTGCGCGGCGCTCGCGGACGGCGTCGCGGGGGGCGGGAGAAGACCCCGTCATGAACCTCGATCTCATCCTCCGGGTCGGCACCAAGCTCATTCTGCCGTTCATTCTGATGTTCGCGCTCTATGTCCAGTTCCATGGCGAATACGGGCCTGGCGGCGGTTTCCAGGCCGGCGTCATCGCGGCGGGCATGGTCATCCTGCTCGCCATCACGTTCGGCCTTAATGCCGCCCATCGCATCGCGCCGCAGAAGCTGGTCGAACGAATGATTCCGCTTGGCGTCCTGATTTACGCGGGCACCGGCGTTGCCGGCATGGTCTTGGGGCTGAACTACCTCGACTACTCCGCCTTTGCCCGCAACTCCGCCAGCGGACATGTCCTCGGCATCTTCCTGGTCGAAGCCGGCGTTCTGGTGACCGTGTCGGGCACCATGGTCGCGTTGTTCTACGCCTTCGTGGAGCGCAAGCGCCAATGACGACGCTGCGGACGCTCTTCGAGCACTACAACTATGTGGTCACCATCTTCCTGATGATGACCGGCCTCTACATCGTCGTTGCCCGCGGCAACATGGTGAAGAAGCTCATCGGGCTGTCGATCTTCCAGACTTCGGTCTATCTGCTCTACATCGGGCCCGCAAAAATCGTCGGCGGCACGGCCCCTATCATCGATCCCGCCTATACCCTCTACTCAAACCCGCTGCCGCACGTCCTCATCCTGACCGCGATCGTGGTCGGCGTCGCGACCCTGGCCCTCGGTCTGGCGCTCGTCGTCCGCATCAACGAGGCGTACGGCACGATCGAGGAGGAGGAGATATTTGAGAAGGATCCCGAGTCATGACCGCGCTGGCGGCGCATTTTCCCGCTTTGCAGGTCGTGATACCGCTGCTCGGATCGGTACTCGTGGCATTCATGCGCCGCGGCCAGGTGGCTTTTGCGATCACGCTGATCGTGAGCTGGCTCATGCCGCTCATTGCCGGCGCCATGCTCTGGCAGGTGATGCAGACCGGACCGATCTCCTATGCGCTCGGCGGCTGGGAGCCGCCGTGGGGCATCGAATACCGGGTCGATCTGCTGAGCGGTTTCATCCTCGTGCTGGTTTCGGCGATCGGAGCCGTAACCATCCCTTTTGCCTATCGGTCCGTCGCGTCGGAAATTCCTGCGAGCAAGCGGGCATGGTTCTACTGCATGTACCTGCTCTGCCTGACCGGCCTGCTTGGCATCGTGATCACCGGCGACGCGTTCAACGCCTTCGTGTTTCTCGAAATATCGTCGCTCGCGACCTATGTGCTGATCGCCCTCGGCCGTGACCGGCGGGCGCTGCTCGCCGCGTTCCAGTATCTGATCGTTGGAACGATCGGGGCGACACTCTACGTCATCGGCGTCGGCTTTCTTTATCTCCTCACCGGAAGCCTGAACATGGTCGACATAGCGGCCCGGCTGGGGACTGCCTGGGGCGACCAGTCGCGCGCTATCATCGCGGCGCTCGCTTTCATCACCGTCGGCGTGAGCATGAAGCTCGCGCTGTTCCCACTGCACGCGTGGCTGCCAAACGCCTATGCGTATGCGCCCTCCTGGGTAACCGCATTTCTCTCTGCAACCGCGACCAAGGTCGCGATCTACCTGCTGATACGATACTACTTCTCGGTCTTCGGCGTCGCGATCGATTTCAATGCGCTGCCGATCGCCGAGATCATCGTGGTGCTTTCGGTCGCCGCCATGCTGATCGCCTCGCTGATCGCGGTGTTCGAGAGCAATTTGAAACGCATGCTGGCGTACTCGTCCGTGGCACAGATCGGCTACATCACGCTCGGCATCGGGCTTGCCGACCAGGCAGGCCTGACCGGCGGTCTCGTCCACATCGTCAATCATGCAATAATGAAAGCGGCGCTGTTTCTCGCGGCCGGCGCGATCGTCTACCGAATCGGTACGGTACAGATCGCCGACCTCGCCGGTATCGGCCGCAAGATGCCGATCACCATGGTTGCCCTTACCATCGCGGGCTTCGGGCTCATCGGCACGCCTGGCACGGCCGGGTTTATCTCGAAATGGTACCTCTCCGTCGGCGCACTGGACAAAGGCTGGTGGCCGCTGGTGTTCGTCATTGTGGCAAGTTCGCTGCTCGCGCTGATCTATGTCGGCCGCATCGTCGAGGTTGCCTGGATGCGCGAACCCGTGCCGGCGATCGCGGAAGCGCGCGACCCGCCGCCGTCCATGCTGCTTCCGGTCGTCGTGCTGGCCGCCGCGACCATCTATTTCGGCATCGATACCGAATGGAGCGTGGGCATCGCCGATGCCGTCGCCAAGGCTTTGCTCGGGGGGATGCGATGACGTCGGCGGCAACGTCCGAGCGCCTCGTTCTCCTGGCACTGTTCGCGCCGCTCGCCGGCGCGCTGATCATTCCGCTGTTTCACAAGCTGCCGAACCTGCGCGAGGCCGTGACGCTGGCGACTGCAAGCGTCCTTTGCGCTGCCGTGTTCGGCCTGCTCCAGCCGGTGCTCGAGGGTGCCCGTCCGGAAGTCGTGCTGATCGAAGTCACGCCAGCGCTCGTGCTGGCGCTCAAGGTCGAGCCGCTCGGGATGCTTTTTGCACTCGTGGCATCGGTCTTGTGGATCGTGAACTCGGTCTACTCGATCGGCTACATGCGCGCCAACGACGAGCCGCGGCAGACCGGGTTCTATGTCTGCTTCGCGGTCGCGCTCGGCAGCACCATCGGCATCGCATTCGCCAAGAACCTGTTCACGCTGTTCCTGTTCTACGAGGCCCTGACGGTCGCCACCTATCCGCTGGTCACGCACAAAGGTAACGCCGAGGCGATCCGCGCCGGCCGCATCTATCTTCTGCTCCTGCTGGGGTCGTCGCTGGTGCTGTTCATGCCGGCGATCATTGCGACCTGGGTGATTGCCGGCACCCTCGACTTCACGCCGGGCGGCATCCTGGCCGGCAAGGCCGACATGCCGGTCATATCGATCCTGCTGGTGCTCTACGTGTTTGGCATCGGCAAGGCGGCGGTCATGCCGATGCATTTCTGGCTGCCCGCCGCGATGGTGGCGCCGACGCCGGTCAGCGCGCTGCTGCACGCCGTCGCCGTGGTGAAGGCGGGCGTGTTCACGATCTTGAAGGTCGCGGTGATGATCTTCGGTATCGACAACCTGAGCAGCCTGGGACAGTCGACCTGGCTCACGGCGGTCGCCGGTACGACGATCCTGGTTGCCTCCCTGATCGCGCTCCGCCAAGACAACCTGAAAAAGCTGCTGGCCTATTCGACCGTCTCACAGCTCTCCTACATCGTACTCGGCGTTGCCATCCTGGCTCCGATTTCGGCGATCGGCGCCGCGATGCATCTCGCCGCGCACGCGATCAGCAAGATCACCCTGTTCTTCGCCGCCGGCTCGATCTACACCGCCGCGCACCTGACCGAAGTGCGCCAGCTCGACGGCATCGGTCGGCGCATGCCCTGGACCATGGGCGCATTCACGATCGGCGCGCTGGCAATGATCGGCGTTCCCCCGACGGTCGGATTCCTCGGAAAGTGGTTCATCCTCACGGGAGCGATGCAGACGGCCAACTGGCTTGCGGTCGCGGTCATCATCCTCAGCACGCTGCTCAACGCCGGCTATTTCCTGCCGATCGTGTTCCGCGCATTCTTCTATGAGCCTGCGAGCCACGGGCATCAGCACGAGTCGGGCGAAGCGCCTTGGCCGATCGTCGCGGCGCTCACCGTCACGGCGACCGGTACGGTGTTCTTCTTCCTGTGGCCGGAGATTCCCTATGCGTTGGCGCAACTGATGATCAAGAGGTGACCGAATGGACGACAACTGGCTTGTGCGCCCATCGACCATCAGGGGACTCTGGATCGCGTTCGTGATCGTGCTCGCGGCGACCGTCCTGATGGACCTGTTCATCACGCCGCATCCCTATTTCGGGCTCGACGGCACGTTCGGCTTCGGGGCGTGGTTCGGATTCGCGAGCTGCGTCGCCATGGTGGTGGTGGCCAAGGCGCTGGGCGCGATCCTGAAACGGCCGGATACCTATTATGACAGCTAGCCTCGTCATCCCGCCGGGCGTCGTTCTGATCCTGGGCGGCCTCCTCCTGCCGTTGCTGTCGGTGCGGTTGCGCCAGCTGCTGCTGCTGCTGCTGCCGCTGGTGACGCTCTATCTGGTCTGGCAGGTGCCCGATGGCCTCTCTCTTGAGGCGCCCTTTCTCGGCTACACGCTCGAACTCGTCAAAGGTGACGCGCTCTCGCGGCTATTTGCGACCATCTTCGCCATCATGGCCTTCGCCGGCGGGCTGTTTGCGCTCAACCAGAGTCGCGTGACCGAACTGGCTGCGGCCTTGTGCTACGCCGGAAGCGCCATCGGCGTCGCCTTCGCGGGTGACCTGCTGACTGTCTTCATCTTCTGGGAGCTGATGGCAATCGCCTCCACGCTCGTGCTCTGGAGCGCGGGACCGTCGGCAAGCCGCGCCGGAATGCGCTATGCGGTGATCCATCTGTTCGGCGGCGTCCTGCTGATGGCCGGCATCGTCGGTGAGTTCGCGATGACCGGCTCCCTTGCCTTCGACAAACTCGCGCTCGACACCCTGCCGCGCTGGCTGATCCTGGCGGGCTTTCTGCTGAACGCCGGAGCGCCTCCACTGTCGGCCTGGCTGCCCGACGCCTATCCGGAAAGCTCGTGGAGCGGCATGGTCGTGCTGTCAGCCTTCACCACAAAAACCGCCGTCTATGTGCTCCTGCGGGGATTTCCGGGAGCCGAACTGCTGATCTATGTCGGGCTGTTCATGGTGTTCTACGGGATCATCTACGCAATCCTCGAGAACGACATGCGCCGAATCCTCGCCTACTCGATCGTCAATCAGGTCGGCTTCATGGTGACGGGTATCGGCATCGGCACCGAGATGGCGCTCAACGGCGCCGCCGCCCACGCCTTTGCGCACATTATTTATAAGGCGCTGCTGCTGATGTCGGCGGGCTCCGTGCTCTACATGACCGGGAAGCGTAAATGCACCGACCTCGGCGGGTTGTTCCGGACCATGCCGCTGACCACGATTTGCGGCATCGTCGGGGCGTTGTCGATTTCGTCCTTCCCGCTCACCTCGGGCTTCGTCACGAAATCGATGATTTCGGAAGCCGCCGGCATGCAGCATCTGGAAGTGGTGTGGTATCTGCTGGCGGCGGCTTCGGCCGGCGTGTTTCTGCACGCGGGCATCAAGTTCCCGTGGTTCGTCTTCTTCCAACGGGACTCGGGGCTGCGGCCGGACGATCCGCCATGGAATATGCGGGCCGCCATGATATTCTTCGCAGCGCTTTGCATCATCATTGGCGTTCTGCCGGGCCCGCTCTACGCCCTATTGCCATTCCCCGTCACCTATGTGCCGTACACGGCAAGCCACGTCGTCTTCTATCTGCAATTGCTGCTGTTCTCCGGCCTCGCCTTTTTCCTGATGCTCGGCTGGCTGAAGCGGACACTGACGATCACGCTCGACGTGGACTGGTTCTACCGAAAGCTCGGGCCCATGCTGGTACGAAGCCTTGACCGCGCAATGGAGAGTACGGGGGGTGGCATCGGGAATGCGGCGGCACGCGGCGGACGCGAATTCCTCGGAGTGGTTCAACGGCATTACGGGCCGGACGGCACACTGGCCCGCGGCTGGTCGACCGGCAGCATGACGTTCTGGGCAACGGTCATGTTGGCGGCGTATCTGGTCCTGTCCTACCTTTGAGCGGGAGCGCCAATCCGGCGAACGAGCGAGGCTGAGACCAGACGCCACCCGCGATCAGCGAAGCCAGGGTTGGCGCCAGCCGAGGCCGGCGAGATCGCTGACCGGCCCGATCACGGTGTCGAAGCGCATGGTCATGCGGTCCGCGCGCCGGTACACAGGCCAGAGCGGAAGACCTGCATGATCGGGCTTGCCGGTGCGAATGAACGCTATCCAGGCGCGATGCATCGCCTCGGCCAGACCCTGCATCACCGAGGGGTCGGCACCTTTGAGCATCGGAGAATCCGTCCAGTCGCTCAGGTTGTTGAACACGAACGGAATCTCCAGGCAGTGGCAGGACTCGAAGCCGGCGGGAGACTGCCAGTCGAATTGATAGACATAGGCCGGCTCGCCTTGGTCAGCCCGCGCCTCGGCCATGCGCAGGCTACCGATGCGGAACATGGCATCGCTCATCAAGTCGCCCAGCAGTGCAGCGTTGGCGTGCGAGGCGCGCATGCGGCGGATTTCATCGTAGATGGCCTTATGCCCTGACGGGAACAGTGACGCGAATACGCCCTCGACGGCCGCGGGATCGGCCTTTGCCACCTCCTGATCGATGCAGTAGAACGCCGCCATCTCCTCGCGCGTGGTGCCGATCATCGTGTCGATGCCAGCGCCGGCGCCGGCCTTGAGCGCGGGCATCACTTCGCCGGGATAGACCTCGCCGTCGATCACCGGCCAGAACGGCGCCTGAGCGTCCGCGAACTTCTTCTCCAGCCGCGCCACCTCGCCCTGCGCGGCAACGAACGCCGCAGACGGCAGCGCCTTGAGCTGATCAGTCTCATCCGACTTAAGCCCGAGCACGTCGAGCAGCCGCCGTCCGATGCGCTGCGAATCCTCGCGCGTCCGCGACATCCGTCCGAACGGCGTGCTTTGCAGGATGGCGCGGCGGAACAGGCTCGCGGCCTGCGGCATGGTCATCAGGATCGCGACCGAAGCGGCGCCGGCCGATTGCCCGACCACCGTGACGTTGTCCGGATCGCCGCCGAACGCCGCGATGTTGTCGCGGACGAAGCGCAACGCCGCGACCTGATCGAGCAGCCCCATATTGCCGTCGCTGACGCCCTCCAGGCACAAAAAACCCAGCGCGCCGAGCCGGTAGTTGATCGACACCGCGACGATGTCGCCATTCGCGGCAAAGCGTTCGCCCGAATACCACGGCACCGAGCCCGCGCCGCTCGAGAAGGCACCGCCGTGGATCCACACCATGACCGGCCGTTTCCTGGTATCGGCAGTCGGCGTCCAGATGTTGAGCGTGAGGCAATCCTCGGATTGCGGCCGCTCGAAATCGCCCATGACGTGGGCAAGCCGCGACCGCCCCTGCGGCGGGATGGGCCCGTCTTTGGTGGCGTCGCGCACGCCCTGCCAGGCCGGGGGCGGCTGCGGCGGCCGGAAGCGCAGATCGCCGACCGGAGCCGCCGCATAGGGCACGCCGCGAAACACCAGGATGCCGTTCTCGACGGCGCCGCGCAATTCACCGGCCTTGCATCGCACCACGGGATCTGCGGTCGCGGTCATCGTCATGGCTCAAATCTCCGTTTCACCGGCGCGCGAAGCGCCGCTCCAAAGGCACGATCACCAGCCGTTCGCCGACCACGAAGATCAGCACGATGGCGAAGCAGGTGGCAAGGAACGTGGTGCTGTCTGCCGCGGTCTGCGCGCGCAACATGACGTAGCCCACGCCGCTCGGCGCGCCGAGCAACTCGGCCACCAGCGCGATCTTCCAGGCGATGCCATAGGCGATGCGGATCGCGGACAGCGCATAGGGCACCAGCAGCGGCAGCGTGATCCGCCAAAGAATGCGGGCGCGATTGCGCGTGAAGCTCCGGCCCATTTCCATCAGCTCGCGGTCGATGTTGCGGAGCCCTTCGCTGAAGTTGATCAGGCAGAACGGAATGAGGATCGCGACCTCGACAAAAATAACGCTGAAGTTGCCCGGATTGAACCAGATCGCGGCGAGGATCGCCCAGCCGATCGACGGAAACGAGTTGAGCACCGGCTTGATGCGCTCCTCGATCACCGTTTCGAGCCAAGGCACACCATGAGCGAGAAACGCCAGCCCGCCGCCGATCAGCACGGCCGTGGTGATCGACACCAGCACGCGCCACGCCGATGTGCCGAGGTGCCAGAGGAATTCCGGCGACATGAGCATCTCGACGAGGCGCCGAAAGACTTCGACGGGGCCGGGCAGGATGAACTCCGGCAACTGACGCGCCAGCGCCCACCATCCGAGTAGCGCGAGCACGACGACGCCCTCGCCGATCACGCGACTGGCGAGCACGGAGCCGCTCGATGTCCGCTCAACCGGCATAGTGACGCGACACGCTGGCCTGTATCGGACCCAGCACGTACCGGTCCATGCAGTGCACGAAGGCAATGATGAGGATAATGGCCGCGAAGATCGTCGCGGTGTCGAACTCCTGCCGCGCCAGATTGATCATATAGCCGAGCCCGCTGTTGCCGCCAAACAGTTCGGCAGTCAACGTGACCTTCCAGGACACGCCGAACATGATCCGGAGCGTCGCAAAGATGAAAGGAAAGAGCGAGGGCACGATCACCAGCGCGAACATCCGCCACCGGCGCCGCGTGAAGCTTTGGGACATCTCGATCAATTCGGGATCGACGTTGGCGAGTCCCGCCGACATGTTGACCAGCGCAAACGGCACCAGCACAGCGCTGATGGCGAAGATGACAGTCAGCGGCGTCACGCCGAACCACATGATCGACAGCAGCGTCCAGCCGATCGCCGAGAACGAATTCAGGAAGGGCCCGATGCGCCGCTCGATGGCGAGGCGTAGCACCGGCAGGTAGTAAGGGATGATCGCAAGCAACGAACCGATCACGAACGAAATCGCGATGGCCGCGCCCACATGATAGAGCGAGGCGCCGAGATGGCTGAGATCGCGCGCGCTGGTGAGAAACACCCACAGCCGCTGCGCCGTCGGCACCGGCCCGGGCAACAGGTAGGACGGCGCGACCAGCGACGCGAGCTGCCAGGCGACGAGAAACAGCAGCGTGAACAGATGCGCGGCGAGACTGCGGGCGGCCATGCCGCGCGGACGCTGTGCCCGCTCCAGCGCAATCCCGGTTTCGGCCATCAGGAGCGCAGAGCGTGCTCCCAGACCACCGTGCGTATGTCGGGATAGGACTTGATCATCCCGATCTCCTTCGACAGTTCATAGAACTTATTGATGATCTTGGCATGCTCGTCGGTGAATGTGCCGGGGACCGCAGAGCTCTTCTCGAACCACCAGTTGAAGAACTCCGGTGGCAGGTTGGTCTGCTGGCCGACTGCGCCGAACACCTCGTCCCGGTGCGACAGCGCATATTGCACCGACTCCCGGAACATGCGGTTGAATTCCTTGAATGCGGCCGGCCGTTGCGCGAGCTTCTCGGGGTACGACACATTGACGGCGCTGACGAAGCGCATGCCGAACGCCTCGATGTTGTCGCGTCCTGTCTCGGCGATAGGCCGGAACTCGCCGGATTTCTGCGCCCGGAATGCCTGGCTGTGGATCAGCGTCGCGGCATCGATTTGTCCGGCCGCCAGCGCGCCGGGCAGGTTCGGCGCCTGAATCTCGACCTGCTTGATGTCGCCACCTTCGAGCGCGGCGTTCAGGCCATACTTGTGGATTAACGCCACCCGAACCTGGGTATAGCCGGTCGAACGCAGCGCATAAGAGCCGAGCGTCTTGCCCTTCAACTCTTTCGGATTCTTGATCGGAGAGTCGCGCTTGACCCAGATGCCGCCGCCTTCCCCGGCCGGGGACTGCTGCAGCGCCGCCGACAGCACAACGAGATCGAGCCCGCGCGCCTTGGCCGGCGGTACCGCGATGACCGCCGTCATGACCACATCGTACTGCTTTGCGGAGGTCGCCTGAATGAGCTGCGGGATGGCGAGGCCGCGCGCTTCGACTTCGATCAGGTCGGACACGACCTTGCCGTTGCGCATCGCCCAGGTGACAGCGTCGTAGGCGGGATCGAGCAGGTAAGCGTAAGTGACCTTTTCCTTGGCGCTGACCAAACCGGGCCGGACTACGGTCAGCAGGGCCGGAGCGGCCATGAGCTTGAGGACGGAGCGGCGCTTCATCATGCGACAGGTTCCTTCTGAACGGCCGGCTGTTCGAGCGAGCGGAACAATCTAATCAGGTTTTGGCGATGGGTGTCGAGGTCGGGATCGCCAAGCGACCGCGGCCGCGGCGCCTTCAATTCGATCACCTCGATCACGCGGGTCGGCTTGTTGGACAGGACCACGGTGCGGTCGGCCAGCTGCAGCGCTTCGTCAATGTCATGGGTGACAAATACGACGGTCTTGCCGGTCTCGATCCAGATTCGTTCCATCTCGACCCGCATCCGCGACCGCATGTTAGGGTCGAGGGCCGAGAACGGCTCGTCCATCAGCACGATCTTGGGATCGACGCTGAGCGCCCGGGCAATCGCCACCCGCTGACGCTCGCCGCCCGAGAGCATCGACGGATATTTTCGTGTATCGCCGGCAAGCCCTACAAGCGCCAGCAGTTCGTCGGCGCGCGCCCGGCGGCGATCCTTGTCGCCACCGCCGAAGCGCAGTTGCGCGCCGAGCAGTACGTTATCGAGCGCGGTGCGCCAGGGTACGAGTCGCGGCGACTGGAACACGAAGGCGATCTCCGGCCAGGCATCCTGCGGCGCCCGCCCGTCGACGGTGATGCGGCCGGCATCGACATTGAGCAGACCACCGATCAGCCGCAGCGAGGTCGACTTGCCGCAACCGGATGGGCCCAGGATGCAGACGAACTCGCCGCGCCGGACATCGAAGCTGAGCCGGTCGTAAATTCGCTCTTCGCCAAACGAGACGCCGACGTTATCGAAGGTGATGATCGCGTCGGACGCCATACGAATGCCGAGACCGGCTGTTCCCTCGGAACCAGCGCGCCCCGGCGTATTCGCACCAAGCGCGCTGCAACCGCCAATTTTCCAGAAAAACTCTGGAGTTGAAGTATCCAGATGAACTCTGGAGTTGAAGTATAGGGTCGATCCGGATCGCAGGGAAGCGCGAAGCTTTCCGCGCGTCTTCCCGTCGCAGGCGTGACGCCGCGATCTTGCGCTACCGCGAGCGTTTACGGAGAGGAATGAAGCTGCGAGAATAGTGGCAATCACAATCTTCAACACAGAGCCCGAGGCTTCGCCATGTTCGGCAGCTGGAAATTGGATCGCCGTGACCTCTTCACACTGGCCGGTGGACTTGCCGCCACCCTGAGCCTGCGCGCCGTGCCTGCGCAGGCCCAGACTTCGGCACCCGCACTGGGCGCCGCGGGAAATCTTCCCGCCCGGGGTGAATTCCTCGTGCGCGGCGGCCAGGTGCTGACGATGGACCCCGCCCTTGGCGATTTTCCGTCCGCCGATGTGCATGTGCGCGATGGATCGATCGTCGCCGTCGCCGCCAATATCAACGCCCCCGGTGCCCAGGTGATTGACGCCCGAGACATGATCGTGATGCCGGGATTTGTCGATACGCACTGGCATCTGTGGAGCACGGCGCTGCGGATGATTGTTCGCGCCGACGATCCCAAGGAAGGGTATTTTCCGACCACGATCCGTCTCGGCCGGCATTTCAAGCCGGCGGACTCCTACAGCGCGGTTCGCCTTGGCGTTGCCGAGGGACTGCTTTCAGGCATCACCACCGTTCACGACTGGTCGCACAACACGGTGACGCCCGAGCATGCCGCCGCCGAACTCCAGGCACTGAAGGACACCGGCCTCCGTGCCCGGTTTTCCTATGGCACAGGCCAAGGCCATGCGGCCGACAAGACGATGGACCTTGCAGGGCTGGAAAGCGTGCAGAAGCAATGGGCCGGTGAGATGTTCGGAATTGGCGTCTGCATGCGTACGCCGGGTGCGGCCGGGCAGCGCGGCTCGATACCGGTAGAGCTGTTTCGAACTGAGCAGAACGCGATCCGCAAGCTCGGACTGCCGATGACGGTCCATTGTGGACCGAAGGGTCTCATCGACCTTATGGGCAAGAACAGTCTGCTCGGCCCGGACATGCTGCTGGTTCACCCGCAGGGCATGACCGCGGCGGAGCTCCGGATGATCGGCGACACAAGAACGCCGTGGAGCATCGCACCGGTCATCGAGATGTCTTACTCCGCCGTCCGCAATGGCCAAATTCAGTATCACGAGCTCGAGGCGATGAATACGCAGCTCGGCCTGTCGATCGATTCTTCCGCTGCAACGAATGCGGACTTCTTCAACGTCATGCGGGCGCTGATGTGGTCGGACTGGCAACGCCGCGGCGCTCCGCAGAAACTCAAGCCGAAGCGGTTGGCCGAGCTAGCCACCATCGAGGGCGCAAAATTGCTGGGAGTCGCCGACAAGACCGGTTCGTTGACGCCCGGCAAACGCGCCGACCTCATCACAATCCGCACCCGCGACATCAACATGGCGCCGGCCGGCGATCCTTATTACGCCATCGTGTTCTTTGGCCAGCCGTCGAATGTTGAGACCGTGATCGTCGACGGCCGTGTTCTCGTACGAGACGGGAAGCTTGCGGCGATCGACATGTCCAAAACCATACGCGAGGCCGCGGAATCTGTACGCGGTATCGTTGGGCGTGCCAAACAGGGCTGAGGGTCGCCGACGGTTCCCACGCAGACGTCAAGCGCTGTGGCTGCGCTAACCTACCTCTGCATAGATGCCGCGCTCGAACTGGCGGTAGATTCGCAATGTCCGGGTGTCGGCAAACGGCAGGACCTGCGTCATGAAGACGGCCGCGATCCGCCTTGCTGGATCGATCCAGTAGTAAGTGTTGAGAAGGCCGCCCCAGGTCAGGCTGCCGGCGCTGCGGCCGCCTGGAACGGCCTGCATATTGATCATGTGGCCGAAGCCCCACTTGCAATTGATGCCCGGAAAGAAATTGACGTCGTTGGACAGCGAAGGCACCGTCGTCTTGAGGACGCCGGCTTCGATCTCGCCGATCTGGTTCTGCCCCATGAGCGCAACGGTATCGGGACGAAGGATGCGGACGCCGTCCAGCGAGCCGCCTCGCAGCAGCATGCGAAGAAACGTCAAATAGTCTGGCCCGGTCGAATAGATTCCGCCCCCGCCGGAGAACGATCGCCGGGGCGTGTGCCGCTCCTGCGGTTGCGGCGTCAAAGCGCCGTTTGGACCGCGTCGATGTGAACTTGCTTCGCGCTGTTGTTGCTCCGGCGAGATGTCGAATGAGGTGTCTTTCATCCCCAGCGGATCGAAGATGTGCCTGCGCAAATAAATGTCCAGGCGCTCGCCGCTGATCGCTTCAACGATACGACCGACCCAATCGATGCTGGTGCCGTACTGCCAGCGTTCGCCGGGATCGAACATCAGCGGGGTACGCGGCGCACGGGCTCGTTCCGCCTTCGGCAGCAGCTCGATCGATTTCAGGTACCGGACGGCCTTCTTGTCCCAAAGCCGGTATGTGAAGCCGGCGGTATGGGTCAGCAGGTCGCGTAAGGAGATTGGTCGTCTAGCCGGACGCAACTGCGGGAGCCCTTTTGGATCGAAACCGTCGAGCACGTGAGGCGCCCCAAGGTCCGGATCGATTTCCGGCACCGGAGCGTGGAGTGAAAGCTTTCCCTGCTCGACAAGCTGCAGTGCGGCAACCGAAGTGATCGGCTTGATCATCGAGGCAACGCGAAACACTGTATCGGGCGTCATCGACGGCCCGGTGTGCAGCCGGCGCCCGCCAACAATCCCTTTGTAAATGATGTCGTTGTCGGTCGCCGCCAACGCCACGAGGCCGGGCACGTCTCCCGCACGAGTCGCGTCTTGCAGCATCGCGTCGATGCGCGACGATGCTCTGATTTCGGACCGGGCTGCTCTCTCGGCGCGCGCAACCGTCGCGTGGCAGGCTCCCAAGGAGGTGACCGTCGCGAGCTTCGCGGCCGATTTCACGATGTCGCGGCGGCTCGGGCGACGAAGCATGCCCTCTCTCCAGGAAGATCGTGGCTGCAACCGCCCTCGACGTCCGAATTCGGGCTCATCCTCCCAAAGATCGGGGCAACCATGTGGCAATGGCCGGAACGAGGAAAATCGCGATGAGGACCAGGATGCTCATTACAACGAACGGCAGTGACGCACTGTAGATCTGACTCATCCGGATGGTTGCCGGAGCCACGCCCTTCATGGTGAAGAGCAGCAGACCGAACGGCGGCGTCAGCAGACCGAGCTGCATGCAGATCAGGAACAGCACGCCGAACCAGATCAAGTCGATATTGTACTGCTGCACCAACGGCATAAAAAACGGCAGAGTGATCAGCATCATGCTGACCTGATCGACGAAACAGCCGAGCAGCAGCAGCAGCAGCAGCATCGCCAGCAGCAGCACGGTCGGCGACAGGCCGAGCCGGATGACCTCCCCGATCAGGCCGTTGACCACGCCGGAGAAGCTCAGCACCTGCGAGAACGTGGTGGCGCCCACGATGATGAACAGGATCGTGCCCGAGATCGCGACCGTGCCGGTGAGCGCCTTCATCAGGTTGCCGAACGTCAGCGGCCGGTAGGCGGCGGCCGCCGCGAAGGTGCCGGCCGCGCCGAGCGCCGCGGCGTCCGTCGGCGTCGCCCAGCCGCGGGTCATGGCGCCG
>JBFXEX010000061.1:0-34397 GCA_050179645.1 Xanthobacteraceae bacterium
CTCGGGGCGTGGCTTGTAGATGCGGATCGCGTCGACCGACAGCACGGCGTCCAGATGTTCGCCGATTCCTGCCGCCTTGACGGCAGCGGCCAGCATCGGCGGCGAGCCGTTCGACAGGATCGCGGTAGTGTGTCCGCCGCTCTTGAGCGCCTCCAGCACCTTGCGGGCGTCCGCGAAGGCGTCGAGCGACAGGTAGGCGTCGAGTAAAGCAGGGCGCAGCGCCCGGTCGACCGACGGCACGCGGGCGAAGCTGTAGTCGAGCGCGCGCTGGGTCAGCGTCCAGAAGTCGACGTAGCGGCCGGCGAGCGTGAGCGTCCAGGTGTATTCGAGCTGCTTGCCGCGCCAGATCTCGGAGAAGCGATCGGCTTCCGGCCCCGCCGCCGCGCGGTGGCGGCCGATCGCGGCATGCACGTCGAACAGGGTGCCGTAGGCATCGAACACGAACGTGCGCGGCATGGCGGCCTCCTCGATGTCTATTTGAGCGGTTCGAGTCCCGGCTTGGTCAGCAGCGTCTCGAACGTGCGTCCTCGGATATCATAGACCTGCGCATAGGGCACGTCGGCACGCTCGACGTCGACGATCACCGGCGCATCGAGCTTCGCACAGTAGAACACGCCGAGCATCATGGCGAAGTCGGCGCCGCGCGGATCCCAGGTGGTTTCGAAATCGGGGCCGAGCTCGACCTGCGGCGAGCGGTGCGGCCCGCAGACCGCGATTTTCCAGCGACGTCCGGCGGGCTTCGCTTCGCCCTTGAGCTTCTCCAGCAAGCCCTGCGATGCTTGTTTGAAGGCAAGCCCCCAGTAGTCGAGCATGTAGCGATACTGCGCGCCGGCGACGCCGCCGGCGAGCCGGTTGAAGTAGGTGTATTCGAACGGATGAATCCGCACCATCGCGACGACCGGGAGCGCAATGCCGAGCGCGAACAGCGCGGGAGCGATGCCTTGCAGTACGCGGCCGCGGACCAGGACTTGCAGCAGGTAGCTCGCGGCAAGTCCGCCGAGCACGGCAAGCGGCGGCAGCACGAACATGAAATGGCGGATGCCGTTGTACATCGCCGGCCGCAGCGCAATCGTCACCGCGAGCGGCAGCAGGGCGGCTAGCACGACGACGAGATGGACAGCGCGGCGCGGCGCCGCGACGTCGCGCCCGAAGGCGGCGGCGATGGCGCCGGCGCTGCCGAGGAATGCGAGGAGCGAGAACAGCACCGGCAGCTTCAGCGCGAACAGTGTCGGCACGTAGCTGCGCGGCATGTCGGGGACGGAGACGAGCCGGCCGGCGAACAGCTCGTCCCAGGGCTCCTCGAAGAACCGCGCGAAATATTCGAGCGCGCGGAACGGATTGAACGGATTAATAACCGCCCACGGCCACACCAGCGCCATCGCCGCATAGGCCAGCAGAACGGCCGGGATCAGCATGAGGATGAACCGCCCGGCCCGCGCAGCGGCCGGTCGTATTCCTAACTGGCGAGACTCAACGGCGAACGTCAGCACAAACGCGGCGAGTGCGGCGATGGCGCCGAACGCCCCCATGATGCGCGATCCGAACGACAGGCCGAAGCCCACGCCCGCCAGCACATTCGTGCCGGCCGATGGCCGCGGATACTGTTCGAACGCCCGCACCAGGCCGAGCAGCAGGATCGCCATCGCGGTCGCGAACGGCGAGTCCTTCGGGTTGATGAACATGTGCCCGTAGAAGGGCGGACACGTCGCCAGCAGGACGAGCGCGAGCAGGCCGGCGAATGGTCCGCCGATGCGCCGGCCGATCCGCCAGGTGACGAACAGTCCGAGGATGCCGACCGCGGCGCCGAGGAACCGGCGCGTCTCGTACACGCTCAGCGGCAGAACCTTGGCGAGCGCCGCGGCGAGGAGATCGAAGCCGCCGCCGTAGTAGTAGAGATTGACGAACGACAGCGCGCGCTTGTCGGCGAAGCCAGACGTGTAGAAGGAGAGCAGCAGGTCGCCGTATTCGGCGTGCGCGTAGTCGTCCCAACTCAGGCCGTAGTCGCGGAAGGTCAGCAGCGCGACGAGCGTCACCGCGCCGAGCGCGGCGAGCGCAATCAGATCGCAGGCGCGGGCCGCCGTCTGCTGATGCGAGGGCATGCCGGATTATGCCGCCGATGCGAAGGGCAAAACAAATGCGGGGCGCGCTGGCCCCGCTTGTCTTCGCGCCGATCGGCCGCGGCCGGGCCGTTTACTTCGCCGCTGCGTCGTACATCTTGGCGACGTATTCCCAGTTCACCAGGTGATCGAGGAAGGCCTTGATGTAGTCGGGCCGCCGGTTGCGATAGTCGATATAATAGGAGTGCTCCCAGACGTCGCAGCCGAGGATCGGCTTGCCGCCATGCACCAGCGGGTTCTCGCCATTCGGCGTCTTGGTGACAACGATCTTGCCATCCTGCACGGCGAGCCAGCACCAGCCCGAGCCGAACTGGCCGACGCCGGCGGCGATGAAGTCTTCCTTCATCTTGGCGACCGAGCCGAGGTCGGCGATGATCTTCTTCTCCAGGTTGCCCGGCAGCTTGTCGCCCCCGCCGTTCGGCTTCATCCACTGCCAGAAATGCAGGTGGTTGTAGTGCTGACCGGCATTGTTGAAAAGGCCGGCGTTCTTGCCGAACGAGCCCTTGACGATGTCCTCGAGGGACTTGTTCTCCCACTCGGTGCCCTTGAGCAGGTTGTTGCCGTTGTTGACGTAGGCGAGATGATGCTTGTCGTGATGATATTCGAGCGTCTCGCGCGACATGTAGGGAGCGAGCGCTTCGTAGGCGTAAGGCAGTTCTGGCAGCTGGAATGTCATTGATTCAGTCCTCCTCGATAGCCCCAGTAAGTGCAAACCCGTGGCCGTGTCCAGTGGTTCCACTCGCAGCGCGGCGGAGGCCCACCCCGCCGGAAGCGTCCGGCGGTGCCGATTTCGGCCGCCTGCAACATTATCGTCCTTTCATAAAACAAAAGCCTGACACGACATTGCGAGCGAGCATCGACTTGTGGCGCGCCCTGATCATGGTGGTGAGGTTCATTGTCTGGTGCAGCCAGAGGTTTGTTATTTGGCTCTGTCGAAGAGGGCGCCGAGCATCGTCAATGCCCTTGGCGAACGAAAAGGTGGTGGATTGCCGGTTTGACGTCGCGGATCAACGCCCAAGCGGTCGGTCGCGACGCTCTGCTGGCATGATGGCGCAACAGCACGGCTCCTCTGATCTCGGTCCGGTTCGGGGCGTGGCGGCTGACCTGGCCGCCCGCTCGCCCCGACATCCCCTGATTCTTAAAGAGGGCCGGCCTTCGGTGGTTCGGCAGCCATAGACAGGACTTGGTTCTTCCGATGGAACTTTGGCGGAAGCCTCGGATTGTTAAGGTAAGGACGCTTTAGACTGGTGCCTGCGACATAAATTCTTGCGATTAGTACCGAAGGGGTTCACAATTCTATATTAACCGTAGCAGCCAAGTGGCCATGGCTGGCGGTGTGGGGAGGGTGGGCCAACAGCGACTGGGCGTAATGTCTGTCATCGTGTTGGTGATTGGTGTCGTGGTGACCGGCCTGGGCCTCGCTGCCCTGGGTTTTGCCATACCTATCATAGAGTTAAGTCTCGGCGCCACGCTTGTCACGGTGGGCACGATAGCGTTTTGCAGTGGCCTGATCCTGGTCGGATTGGCGGCTGCGGTGGCCGAACTTCGCCGGGTCGGCGACCTGCTTCGGGCGCGTCCGATGCGCCGTGTGGACAGTCAGCCCCAGATTGCGACCGTTGCTCCGGCGCCTGCGCCGACCGTTTCGATGCCGGTGGCGCCGTCGGCGCCTGCGCTGCCGATTGCGCCGCCGCCGCCGAGCCTCGGCCCGCTTCCGGCGCAAGCCGCGCACCCGCAAGCTGCGCCCCCGACTACTCCGGCACCGCTGGCCGCGAGCCAGCGCCCCGCGCCGCCGCCGGCACGCCAGCGGCCCGAAATGCCGGTGGCTCACGATCAGCGCCATCCCGAACCGGCACCGTCGCCCAGCGCCGACGTTTCGGCGACCGCGATCGAACGGCTGCGATCGACGATCACGCGGACCGAACGTCAGCGTCCGGAGCCCGCCATGGTGCCGGAAGGCGAAGACGTCCCGTTATCGCCTAATGGCGGGCACGCGCAGGTGCAGGCGCGCCGCCAGGTGTCTGAGCCGGCACTTGAGCCTAGACTGTCGCCGGATGATCGGCTCGGCGGCGGGACGGCCGACACCGCCAAGGCTTCGCGGCTCGATTTCCTGTTCCGGTCGCGCCAGCAGGCGGCGGCGCGCGCAGGCCAGGGCGAGTCGAACTGGTCGCCGGGCCAGACCGCTCGCGGCGGTCCGGAGGCTGGTGTTCAACCGCGGCATGCGGAGTCTGGACGGTCCACATCGCCGGCCTCCACCCCGCCGGTCCTACCCGAGTCCCAGGCCGCGCCGACCGCCGAACCGGCCCAGCCCCAGCCAGCCGAGCCGCGCCCGCGGGACCTCGGAGCGTCGGCCGCACAGCCGTCTGGCACCGTGTTGAAGTCGGGCGTGGTCGACGGAATGGCTTACACGCTCTACACCGACGGCTCGATCGAGGCGAACCTGCCGGACGGCACGGTTCGGTTCAACTCGATCGCCGATCTGCGGGCGCATATCGAGAAGCACCCCTGACGGGTCCATGGCGGCGAAGGCACCGTCATCCAAACCGAACTCATCGCGAAGCCGAAGTCATGGATTCCAAGTCGCCGGCCAGCGGACGGCCCGGGAACCCGAGAGAATGACTGTCGCCTGCTACGGCTTGGCGGCGGTCGGTTCGAAGGTCAGCGCGCACCCGTTCATGCAGTAGCGCAGCCCGGTCGGCTTCGGCCCGTCGGGGAAGACGTGACCGAGATGCGCATCGCAGGCCGCGCAGCGGACCTCGGTGCGGCGCATGAAGAACGCGCGGTCGTCGTGCTCGCTGACCGCGTCCGGGCCGAGCGGTGCGAAGAAGCTCGGCCAGCCGGTCCCGGATTCGAATTTGGTGTCCGCGGAGAACAGCTCGGCACCGCAGCAAACGCACTTGAACATTCCCTGGCGCTTCTCGTTGTTGAGCGGATTGGAGAACGCGCGTTCGGTGCCATGCTGCCGGGTGACGTAATATTGTTCCGGCGTCAGCTGCTGCTTCCATTCAGCATCGGACTTGACGACTTTGGCGGCGGAACCGGACTTCATCGGGCGACCCTCTCGAAGCGGACGAAGCAACAGAGCCGACATCTAGGCGCGGTCCAGCCGGACGCAACTCACATGTACTCACCCGGACGTGAGCGTTCGGTGAGTCTTGGTCGAAACCGCCCGCCGCGCAACACTTGCGGTGGGTTTGACTTTGCGGCGATCAGCATCGCACAATAATTGGCTATGTCTACTTTCAATAAATAAACTTTAACTTGCTTTCAGCCAAGACTATGAATAAGCAATCCCAGCAACGCAGTAACGAAAGTCAATTGTTCGGTTTCCGCGGGCGGTTCTTCCATGAATGACTCAGGCGCCAACTTCATCAAGCTGACGGCGGAAATCGTCTCGGCCTATGTCAGCAACAACACCGTCTCCTCGGTGGATTTGCCGGCGCTCATCGGCCAGGTGCATTCGGCGCTGAGCCGCGTCTCGACCGGGCAGGGCGACCACTCGTTCGAGCCGCCAAAGCCCGCCATCTCGGTGAAGAAGTCGATCACGCCCGATCACATCGTCTGTCTCGAGGACGGCAAGAAGTTCAAGTCGCTGAAGCGTCACCTGCGCACGCAGTACGGCATGACGCCCGAGCAATACCGCGACAAATGGGCGCTGCCGCCGGACTATCCGATGGTCGCGCCAAACTACGCGGCTGCGCGTTCGCATCTCGCCAAGCAGATGGGGCTCGGCCAGCAGCGCCGCCGGCGCAAGTAAGAGCTCTCTCCGTTCGTCCCCGCGGAAGCGGGGACCCAGTACCACAAGCACCGAACGCTTTGCCCTGGGTCCCCGCTTGCGCGGGGACGAACGGGGATAGAGTTTGCGGCAACTCGAACCAGACTGCGCTAGCCGAGACATCGCCACAGATCGCAATCCGCGCCGGCCCTGCCCGGCGCGGATTTTTTGCGTGCCGCGACTGTGGATGCCCGATTTCATACACCTTGACTCAAAGGATGAAATTCCTATAGGAATGTTCGCCTAGAAACAGGCGGAGGATTTGGGCATGGGCAGGCGTGCGCGGCGGTGCATCGGCAAATCGGCGGCGGCGCTGCTCGCTTCGCTGGCGCGGCCACATCCGGCAGAGCTGCCGCCGGCAGATGCCGAGACGCTGCTGGCTGCCGATCTGGTGCGCCGGCGCCGTGACGGCGGTTTGGATATCACCGAGGCCGGCCGTGCGCATCTGGCGCGTGCCGCGCTCGCGCGCGATGGCGGCGAGGTCGGCCCGTTCCGCGGCCAGCATTTGAAGCTCGCGGCGACCGACGCCGAGACGCCGGCCGGCCGCGCGCGTCTCACCATGGATCTTGCCGAAAGCCCTCTCGCCTGGCTCGCGCGCCGCAAGGGACGCGACGGCCGCCCGCTGATCGAGCCCAGGCAGCTCCAGGCCGGCGAGCGGTTGCGCGCCGATTTCACCCGCGCGCAACTCATGCCGCACATCACCGCCAACTGGACCGCCGGGGCGGCGGGGGAGGGCCAGCACGGCGGGCTCGCAGTCTCGCTGACCGAGGCGGTGGTGGCCGCTCGCCAGGAGGTGCGGCAGGCGCTCGACCAGGTCGGGCAGGAATTCAACGGCCTGCTCATCGACGTCTGCTGCTTCCTCAAGGGACTCGACGACGTTGAGCGCGAGCGTGGCTGGCCGCGCAGCTCCGCCAAAGTCGTGCTGCAGCTTGGCCTCGACCGGCTGGCGCGGCACTACGGCTATGGCGCCGAAGCGCGCGGCGCAGCACGCGCGCCGGTGCGGATCTGGCTCGCCGACGATGCCCGTTTTTTGGTGGGTGAATAGTGTGACGGTTCAGAAGTCCGCATCATTCTTGGCGCGAGCTCGAAATGCGGACTTCCGGAGCAAAGCCACACGTGATCGATAAGTCGCTAGTGTCCTTTCGATTCCGAAGTTCGCAAACGAGGTGCTGCAGAAAAGATGCGAACTTCGGAATCGGGACACTTCGCTCAGGCGACCGCC
The DNA here is from genome assembly GCA_050179645.1 of Xanthobacteraceae bacterium. Taxonomy (GTDB): domain Bacteria; phylum Pseudomonadota; class Alphaproteobacteria; order Rhizobiales; family Xanthobacteraceae; genus VAZQ01. The sequence goes on from JBFXEX010000061.1 coordinate 7,112, forward strand.
GCCAACGCGCCGCGGGCGTCCGACTTGATGCGCTCGACCATGGAACGAAACCCGTTCGAGCGCTGCGGCGTGAGATGTTCGCGCAACCCGAGACCCTCGAACAACGCGACGGCGTCGCCGTTGAGGATGTCGCGCGCGTTCTTGCCCGAGTAGAACGCGAACAGGATGGCGATCAGGCCGCGCACGATGTGGGCGTCGCTGTCCCCGGCGAAATGCAGCGCCGGGCCGCCGGCGTCGTGGGGCTTGACGGTGGTGGCCAGCCACACCTGGCTGGCGCAGCCCTGCACCTTGTTGGCGTCGGTGCGGTCCTGCTCGGACAGCGGGGCAAGCTCCCGGCCAAGCTCGATCACATAGCGGTAGCGGTCGTCCCACTCGTCGAGCAGGGAGAAGTTGTCGATGATATCGTCGATGTTGGCGGTCACGCGCGCGTCCGGCCTCTTTTCCAGGTGATCCCCGCATACCCGATATAGGGTGCGAGATACAGCCGGACGAGGCCGAATTTGCTAATTCGCGCACCGCTGCGCGCCGGTCAGCGGCGGTCGGAGCGAGTCGCCGTTGCCTCCTTGTGCGGGCCGCGCCAGGCCGGCAGGCGGTCGGGCGGCACCAGCGTGTTCTGCGACGGCTTCGGCGACGGCACCGGAACAGCCTTGTCGCCGGGTACGGTTCCGGTCTCGCTTGGCCCAACATGCTCGTTGAGAAACTCGTAAAGCATCTTCGCGCCGGCTTGCGCCCGCTGACCAAGCGCGGCCGCGACCTGCGAGCCGACCACGCAGGCATCGCTCTGCCGGCCGCAGAACTGCTTGACGTCGGACATTGCGGCGGCCGCGGCCGTGATGGCGTCGCCGGCGCTGATGTCGACCTTCGACGGCGACTGCGATCCGCCGCTCGGCAGACACACTAGAATGACCGTCAGCCAGAATCCCAATCGTAGGAGAAATCGCATGACGCTGCCCCTGATCCCCATGCGGCCTTTTCGCCGCTTGAAGAGAACCTAGCAGCAAGGCTTGAAACGGCGGTTCGCCGGATCGCGGGCCTTTTGCCCAGTTTCAAGTCAAATGCGGCGCAAATTTTAGTAAAATTCGAACTTCCGGAATTTGATTAAAGTTTGAATCATCTGTCCCTGAGCCCGTGGCCGTAGCGAGTTGGCGCGTCGGGCAACCTCGCCGGCGGGCGCTCCCGGCGACCGGCCGCAGCCGCGCCGGCAACCTGTCGTTCACCATCCTGCCGAAATGCCGAACGTCTGTGCCTTGGATAGCCGGAGAATTCGAACCCGGTGTGGCCCATCGGCCACGCGGCTTAGTGTTCGTTTAAGTGGCCTCTGACACGATCGCCGCAACCAATTAAAGGGGGGCGCCCAATCAAGGCGCGCACGGACGTGGGCCTGGTCACGACCTTCCGCAGCTACCTTAACGGCTTCGTGCACGCCAACTTCCTGTCGCGCGCCGGGGGGGCCGAGAGCGCGCATGTGCTGTCCTCGCTGACGGACCTCGTCATGACCGACGCGATCACGCGCCACGACCGCAACGGCACCGTGCTGTCCGTGTCGACGGCGGCTGAGCCGCTGTTCGGCGCCAAGGTTCAGGACCTCCTGGGCCATGGACTTTTCGAGCGCGTCCACGTCGCCGACCGTCCGGCCTATCTCACCGCGCTGTCGCAAGCCGCTTTGAGCGGCGAGGCCGGCTCGGCGGAGTTTCGCGTGCGGCGCGACGCGATCGAGCCGGACGCGCATCCGGCGGGGCATTTCATCTGGATCGAGATGCGCTGCCGGCTGCTGGAGCGTGCGGCGGGCGATCGCAGCGCCGGCGCGTGCCGCGAAGTGGTGGCGGTGTTGCGTGACATCACCGGGCGCAAGGCGCAGGAGCAAGCGGTCGAAGAGGCGCGTGCCGAAGCCGAACGGGCCAACGCGCAGAAGAGCGCGTTTCTGGCAACCATGAGCCACGAGCTGCGCACGCCGCTCAACGCCATCATCGGCTTCTCGGAAATGCTGATGAAGGAAACGGCGCTGCGCATCGGGCCCGAGCGCCGGCAGGAATACGCTCACCTGATCAACGGCTCAGGACATCACCTGTTGTCGGTGGTCAACGGCATCCTCGACATGTCGAAGATCGAAACCGGCAATTACGAGATCCGTCCGGAGCGTTTCGCGCCCGAGCAGGTGATCGCAGACTGCTGCGAGATCCTGGCGCTCAAGGCGCGCGACGCCGGCATCGAGCTCATCGTCACGGCTGGGCCGAAGCTCCCCGAGATCGTCGCCGACAAGCGCTCGCTCAATCAGATCATGTTCAACCTCCTCGCGAACGCGATCAAGTTCAGCCATCATGGCGGCAAGGTTGCGGTGGGCGCCAGGGTCGACGGCGACGCGGTCGTCCTCACCGTCGAGGACACCGGCGTCGGCATCGGCGACGAGGACCTTCCCCGCGTTGGCGATCCGTTCTTTCAGGCGCGCTCGAGCTACGACCGGCGCCACGACGGCACTGGGCTCGGCGTGTCTATCGTGAAGGGGCTGGTCGCGCTGCACCACGGCCGCGTCGATATCCGCAGCCGGCTCGGCGAGGGTACTCGCGTTACCGTCCGCCTGCCGCTTGATTGCCGGGCCGCGCATCCCGCGACGCCGCGTCCTGCAGCCGGCGACACTGTGGTCGCATTGCCTGTGGCTCGGACCGCCAACACACTCAGCCAAGAAACGGTGAAGAAAAGTGCCTAGTTCTCGCAACGCGCCAGCAACGAAGCTGCTGACAAGACTGGGTTGGGGCCGGCGCGACGCGATCGCTGTGGTGATCTGTGCCGGCGTGACCGTTGCGATTCTGATCAACGTGCTGCTGATGCAGGCGGGCCCGCATCCGGCGCCGATGTTCAAGGGCAAGCAGGCAGCCGTGAAACCCGTCACCGCCGGAAGGAGCGTGCCGTCGACCGTCACTGCGTCGGTACCGCGCCCGAGGCCGGCCGAAGCTGCGCCGGTGACGCCGGTGACGGCAACTCCGCTGGCGCCGGTGGCCGTGCGCACTGTGTCGCTCCCCGCGCAGGCGAACCCGCCGGCGGCGGTTGCGCCGCCGGCGCCGGTGACACCGCCCGCGGTCCGTACGCCCGGCGCCATCATCACCGACATCCAACGCGAACTGGCGCGGCGCGGCTTTTTTGAGGATGCGGTCGACGGCTTCTATGGGCCAAAGACCGATCGTGCGATCCGCGAGTTCGAGCGCGCTGCGGGGCTCAAGGCGTCGCCACGGCCGACCGAGGCCCTGCTGCAGGCAATCCAGCACTCGCCCGCCCGGATTGCCAAGGGCACGAGCGCGACGCCGGCTCGTTCGGCGCCGGTCCGCAACGACGTGGCGGCCGCACGCCCGGGAACGGTCCGCAACGAGGTCGCGCCCGAGCGGCCTGCACCATCGCGGCGGGTCATCGCGGTGCAACGGGTGCTGGCCGAATTCGGTTACGGGCAGATCAGGCCGACCGGTATCATCGATTCGGACACCCAGGCGGCAATCGAAAAGTTCGAACGCGAGCGCAAGCTGCCAGTGACCGGCAAGGCGACCGACCGCGTCGTACGCGAGCTTGCCGCGGTCACCGGGCGCACCGTGGACTGACATCGCCCGGCGTTGCAGCCGATTTGCGCATCCCGGCACGACCTGTAGTGTGATCCCACCGTTGGTGATTATCCCGTGCGAGAGAGGCGGATCGGCATGCGCCTGAAATCCGCGATCTGGGTCGCGGCCTATATCCGCCGCTGCAATGGCGAAGGCGCTTATGCGGTGGTGCGCCGGCGCGGCGCCGAGGAGGCGGGTGCGATCTTCGTCAAGTTGAACCGGCTCGACGGCACGGCCGAGTTGTTCGGGCCTGCTCCGCAGAGCGCGTTCGACGACGCGCATCCGGCCGATCGCATGTTCAGCGCCTGCGTTTCCGGACAGCCCGCGCCCGAAGAGAGGATTGAGGAGCGGCTGACAAAGGAAGTGCGCTTCGATCCCGATGTCTGGATCGTTGAGGTCGAGGACCGAGCCGGCCGGCACTTTCTCGACCGGCTCGCCGGCTGACCTCGCGGCCTTCCCGCCGGCCCCACGCCCTGCTTGCTGCGCGTCGCCGGCCCCGCTGTCGTCCGAATTGGGCGGGCGACGCCTGACGCTGTGCGGAACCTGGTGCCGGTAAGCCTGCAGCTTGCGGATCGCTCGGCGTTCATCGACCTGTCAAACGACGTTGCTAGCGTCCGCGCGTCCTCGCCCCTCCGGGGCAACTCAAGACTTCAGTAGGGGTCAAACGCGACCCCTCGGGCAATCGCCGTCGCGGCATGTTGCGGCGTGGACGTTGCTGGCAAAGCGCGCCCGCAGCGAGGCGGAGCCATTGCGTCAATCAAAGCACACACAGGAGAGCGCCGATGGGATCGCATTTCAAACTTTCCGGGAAGGGCTGGCGTTCCGACAAGGACGACAACAAGACATTCTTCGACGATGATCGCGACGGTTTTGGATTTTTCGATTTTTTTGACTGGGGGCATCACGGCAACCATCACCATGACGATCACGGGAATCATGGCCCCGGCCACGGCGGGCCTGATAACGACGATTCGCAGATCGAGCTCTCCCTCCTGGCGACGTTCGATTCCGCTCTGGGTGAAGGAGCGGCCGAGATCGTCGCCCACGATCCACAGTCGCAGCGCTTGTTTGTCACCAACGCCGAATCCGAGACGGTGGATATTCTCGACATTTCCGACCCCAAGAACCCCACCAAGGTCGGCTCGATCGACGTCAGCGTCGTCAACGGCACGCCGACCGGAGGTCCGAACAGCGTCGCGGTAGCCAACGGGATCATCGCGGTCGCGGTCGAGGCGGAAGACAAGACCGATCCCGGTCTGGTCGCGTTCTATGACGCGGATGGCAACTTCCTGGGCTCGGTTCAAGTGGGCGCGCTGCCCGACATGCTGACGTTCACACCCGACGGCAAGAAACTCCTGGTCGCCAACGAAGGCGAGCCCAACTTCGACGACGACGAGCTTCCGATCTACGCCGGCGACGCAAAGGGCTCGGTCAGCATCATCGACCTGTCCGATGGCGTTGCGGCGGCGACCGTCAAGAACGCGGACTTCACCAAATTCGATTCCAAGCAGGCCGAGCTTGAAGCCGACGGCCTCCGCATCTTCCCCGGGCGGCTGCTCTCGGACGACGTCGAGCCGGAGTACATCGCGATTGCGCCGGACGGCAAAACCGCGTTCATCACCCTGCAGGAAGCCAACGCCGTCGCGGTGCTCGATATCAACAAGGGCAAGATCGTCGAGATTCAACCGCTCGGCGCCAAGGATCATTCCAAGCAGGGCAACGGCCTCGACGGCAGCGACCGCGACGGCCCCGGCAACGATGGCACCATCGACATCGGCAACCAGCCCGTGCTCGGCCTCTACATGCCGGATGGCATCGCGTCCTACAAAGCCAACGGCAAGACCTATTACGTCACCGCGAACGAGGGCGACGACCGCGGCGAGACCGTGCGGATCAAGGACATCGTGCTCGATCCGGTGAAATTCCCTAACGCCGCGGAGTTGCAGTCCGACGACAATATCGGCCGCCTCGCGGTGTCCTCGATCAACGGCGACACCGACGGTGATGGCGACTACGACAAGCTGTATGCCTACGGTGCGCGTTCCTTCACGATCTGGGACCAGAACGGAAAGAAGGTTTTCGACAGCGGCGACATGTTCGAACAGATCATTGCCGAGATGACGCCCGAGCTGTTCAACGCCGACGATGCCGACCCGGACGAGTTCGACACCCGCTCCGATGCGAAAGGCCCCGAGCCGGAATCGGTCGTGGTCGGCGAGGTCGACGGAAAAACCTACGCATTCGTCGGCCTGGAGCGCGCTGGTGGTGGCGTGATGATATTCGACATCACCAATCCCAAGGACGTGGAGTTCGTCCAATATATCCGCACCGACGGCGACATCGCGCCGGAGGGCCTGGATTTCATCTCCGCCAAGGACAGTGCGATCGGCGTGCCGCTGCTTGCCGTCGCCAACGAGGTGTCCGGCACCACATCGCTCTACAAAATCAGCTTCGACGGCAAGACCATCAAGGGCAGCAACCGGGACGACAAGCTCGAAGGCACCGGCGGCGACGACGTCATCGACGGCCGCGGCGGCAACGACAAAATTTTCGGCTTCGCCGGCGACGACCAGCTTCTCGGCGGCGATCAGAAGGACAAGATTTTCGGCGGCTTCGGCGACGATGAAATCGCCGGCGGCAAGGGCAGGGACGAACTGCACGGCGATCAGGGCGACGACCTCATCAACGGTGGCAAGGACGACGACAAGCTGTTCGGCGGCGACGGCGACGACATCATGGTCGGCGGCGGCGGCAACGACGAGCACGACGGCGGCGCCGGCATCGACACCGTGGTGTTCTCGGGCAATCGCAGCGACTACCTGATCGACACCGATAACCAGATCGTGGTCGACCTGCGCTCGGGCTTCCCCGACGGCGTCGATCGCTACGACAATGTCGAGTTCCTGGAATTCGCGGACGAAACCTTTGGCCTGCCCGCCTTCACGCTCGAACTCCTGCACTTCACCGACCAGGAAGCATCGACCTCGGCAATTCAGGACGCGCCAAATCTTTCGGCGGTGCTGAATGCTCTGCGCGCGCAGGACATCGGCGATGACGGCCAGCCCGATAACACGCTCACGCTGTCGTCCGGTGACATGTTCATCCCGGGCGTCTTCTTCGGCGCGTCGTCCGCGGTGTTCGGCTCGGGCGGCATCGCCGACATCCAAATCCAAAACGAACTCGGCGTACAGGCCGCAGCCCTCGGCAACCACGAGTTCGACTTCGGCTCAGCGGTGCTGGCTGGTCTGATCAGCGGCAATGCGTCCGGCACCATCCTTGGCGCCGATTTCGCGGGGACCGCGTTCCCGTACCTGTCTTCAAATCTCGACTTCGCGACCCAAACCGACCTCGCGGCGCTCGAGGCCGCAGGCGGGGGTGCGCCGCAATCAAACACCGTCACCTCATCCGTGGTGATCGACGTGAACGGCGAGAAGATCGGCGTCGTCGGAGCGACCACGCCGACGCTTCCGATCATCTCCTCGCCCGGCACGCTCGCGGTCTCGCCGACGCCATTCGACGTCAATCCGACGCCGGATCAGATCGACGCCTTGGCCGCCATCATTCAGGCGGAGGTGGACGCGCTGCTCGACGCCAACCCGGCGATGAACAAGGTCATCCTGCTGGCTCACATGCAGCAGATCCAGATTGAACTGGCCTTGGCGGAGCGGCTGGAGAACGTCGACATCATCGTCGCCGGCGGTTCCAACACCCGGCTGTTCGACGACAACGACCGTATCCGCCCCGGTGACAGCGATCAGGGCCAGTACCCGTTGTTCGTGGAAAACGCCGGCGGCACCACCACGGTGGTGGTCAACACCGACGGCAGCTACAAGTATGTCGGCCGTCTGGTGATCGACTTCGACGCCAACGGCAACATCATCGCCGACAGCTATGACGAGAACGTCTCCGGCGCCTATGCCACCGACGACCAGGGCGTCGCCGATCTCGGCGCAGAGGGCCTGATCGATCCGGAAATCCAGCAGATCGTCGACGCGATCGAGACACAGATTCTCGCAACTGAGTCCAATGTTTTCGGCGTATCCGACGTGTTCCTGAACGGCAACCGCACCGGCACCGCCGCCGTTGACAATCCGGATGGCGTCCGCAGCCAGGAGACCAACCTCGGCAATCTGACGGCCGACGCCAACCTTGTGATCGCGCAGGAGACCGATCCGAGCGTTGTGGTCTCGATCAAGAACGGCGGCGGCATCCGTGCCTCGATTGGGCAGACGGTGGTTCCACCCGGCGGTACCGAGGCGGAGCGGCTTCCGAACGAGCAGATTGTCGATGGCGACGGCAACGTTATCAAGCCCGAGGGCGGCATCTCGCAGAACGACATTGCCACCGCGCTTGCCTTCAACAATGGGCTGACGCTGCTGACGCTGACCAAGGCGGAGCTGGTTGCCGTCCTCGAACACGGCGTCGGCCAGGTCGGAGGCGGCTCGTTCGCGCAGGTTTCGGGCGTGCGATTCTCCTTCGATCCGGGCCGGGCGGAGGGCGACCGCATCCAGAATGCCGGCATTTTCGACGAGGATGGAAATCTGATCGCGGAGCTCGTGCGTGACGGGGAGATCGCCGGAGATGCCGGCCAGACCTTCCGCGTCGTCACGCTGAACTTCATGGCGGATGGCGGCGACGGCTATCCGTTCCCCACCGGGCCGGCGGTCGATCGTGTCGATCTCTATGACCTCGACGACGACGGCATGGCCGACATGAGTCTTACCGGTGACGCGACCTTCGCGTTTGACGGTACCGAACAGGATGCGCTGGCCGAGTATCTGGCCGACAACTTCTTCGACGAGGCCCATGCCTATGCGGAAGCGGACGGCGGCCGCGACACCGACTCCCGCATCCAAAACCTCAACTTCCGTGACGACGGCGTGTTCGACGGGCTCGTGTTCCCGACGGACCTCGTCAACGCGAGCCAGATCAACTACGAACTGGTGATCTAACCCACTCTAACCCACTTGGGTCCGGTCGGGCCGGCATCGCGTCGGCCCGGCTCGTGGCGCGACAGGCGAACAAACTTCCGTCTGGGCAAAGCGAGACGTCGAATCCTTGGCGCCGGTGTGCGTCAAGTTTACCGGAACATGTCTAGCCCGCCGGTTTGCGCAGCGTGACGGCCGGCAGCGCGGCGGGCCGGCGCGCGATCTCCGACAGCGCACGGCGGGCGTTCTCCGCGGCGTTGCGCCAGGCCGGCGATTCGTACCGCGGCGAGCGGTACTCGGCCGGGTCGGCATCGCGCAGCAGCGCGATCATGCGTCGCGCCGCGTCGACCGTGATCTCGCCGTACAGCTCGGCGAGCTCGTAGACTCGATCGATCGATTGTCCGATGTGCGGGTTGACGAACAGCAGCATGCGCTGCAGCACGTCGGGCGGCAGCGCCAGCGCCTTGGCGGCAACGACGATGGGCTCGCCGCGTTCGTCCTGGATGATCCGTTTGGCCTGCAGGTGCGAAATGCCGAGGGCGCGTTCGAGTTCGCGCGCGACGGTGTCGAGGTTGTGCTGCAGCGTCGCGGCTTCGAGCCGCCAGACGTCCTTGCGTTCGAGTGCGGCGGGCGCCGCCGGCGCCCAGGCGGCGAATTCCAGGTTGATCAGGATCTGGCGGCGCTCGAACGCGCCGGCGGCATAGAACAATTCGGACAGCTCGACCGCTTCGGGATCGCTGGTGCGCGGCGCGGCGATTGGCTCGGCCGGATCTTGCACCGGACCGATGCTACGCGCCGCGATGACGGTCGCGTGTTCCAGACCGCATTCGTCGCCGATCTGCGCGAGATCGTCGGGCGTGAGCGCGCGCGAATGCATGAGAATCGGCCCGGCGACCGCAATGACGTCGCGAGCCAGGCGCAAGATCACCTCGCGTGGCGGGGCCGGATAGCGCGCCAGCCGCGCGGCCAGCGCGGCCCGCGCGTCGGTATCGGTGGCATCGATGAGGCGCAGCGCCAGTTCGGTGTAATAGCGCTCGTCGTCCGGGCTGTGCGCCGGCTTTTGCAGATAAAGGTCGGTCAGGACCCGCAGCAGCGTGGGGCGCATATCGACCCCGCCGCGGGGATCGAGGTCCATCAGGCCTTCAAGATCATTCATTGTGGACGGCGTCTGGATCATCGGACTGCGCCTTTGGGGCAACACATTCATTTTGAAATAGCTTAGGCGGCCGACGTTATGAAGCCGTTAACCTTGCAAGCCGCTAAATTAGCGTCAGTATCAAGGGGGTCGGATCGGGGGTCCGGCCGGGAAGTGCGGGGAATGAGAATGGGCACGGTCATCAATTTTCCACTGGTGGAGCGCACCGCGCGGACGCCACGCGTCGTCGCCGGCAAGAAGATGTCGGCAACGGTGGTCATCCTGCCGGTCATCCGGATCGAGCGCTACACTGATGCGCCGGCGGGCTATTCGGCGATCGAAGTTTCCAGCACGCAGCGCCGCCGCCGTCGCCGACGATCCGCTCGCGCCTGAATTCCCGCATTCGGTGTCCTCGAAGTTCTTCACAGACATATGGCGCCGCGCGCGTTACCCGCGGCTGCGCGATCTCGTCTGGATGTGGACTTTTTACACCGCCAACTAGCGGTTTGCCCACATCATTGCGGCCGGCACTGCGTCGCGGTCAGCGCGGCGCGCGCGACCGTCATCAGGCTGGGCTCGGGCGCCAGCGCCCGGATCACGATCAGTCCTGTTGTCGTCGGCGACGAGACGATCAGGCGGTCGGCGGCGGTGATCTCTTCGTTCTGCGGAAGTTCGTCGCGCTGTGCCTGTGTCATCAGATCGAGCTCGATCACCCGGCGGCCCGCCGCGCGGTCATTGATGGCGTAGAACGGGACATCACTGCGCGTGTAGAACGAGACCGAGGTGTAGGCCGGACTGATCGGCACTGAGAATTTTAACGGCCCGCCGGAGAGATCGAAGCGGCAGACGGCGACCGCGAAGGCCGGGTCCATGTACGGCAGCACGGCATCGTCAGGAGACGGCGGCGGCAGCGGCGTGACGGTGTTGACCGGCGCAATCGCCGCCACCCGCGCATAGGCGTCTTGCGTCGCCAGCTTGGGCAGCAGCAGCACGGTCGCAAGGTGCACGATGCCGCCGAGCAGCAGGCCGCCAAGCAGCCACAGAAAGAGCCGGATCATGGGCAGGCTTTCCGAATGACAGCGGGCATCGGCGCGTCGCGCCCGGTGCGGGTCGCGGCGCCGATCGGCGTATCGTAGAGCCGCAGCACCAGCAGATAGCGTTCGACGCCGCCGGTCGGCAGCCAGTTGCCGGCGCGCGCGCGCGGGCTGACCGTGACCTCGAAGCTGCCGTCCGAACGGCGGATGACCTCCTGGCTGGTGAAGCCATGCCGCTGCAGCGAATTGGCGACCATGCGGCCGTCCGGATCGTACAGCGTCAATGTCCAGAACCGCGCCTGCGGGGTGGTGCCGTTGAGCACGACGTCACACCGTCCGTCGAGCGGCGCTCCGTTGTCGTCGGTGAAGGCATAGAACGCGACGCCATCGCCGGAGCCGACCGGCAGTTCGCCGGTGCGGGCGACGATTGCTCGCGCGTAGGGGTCGATGCCAGGCGTGCCGTTCTTCGGCCAAGCGGTCCAACTGCCGATGGTGACGCCGCCATAGGCGGTGCCCTCGGTGAGCGCCAGCCAGGTCAAACCAAGGCCTATCGCCGCCGCGACGGTGAAGGCAAAGATCGCTCCAAGAAGCAGACGCACGGTCGACCCGATCGAGTTACAGCACGGTGCGCACGGCCATCACGTCCGGCGCTCTCATTACCGCGCAACCCGCGCGGCCGGCGCCCGCTCCGAGGCGGCCAGCGTGCCGGCCGCAGCGGGGGCGGTGGCGGGATCCTGGAGTTCGACGGCCTTGCCCGGAGCGCCGCGGTTGCCGAGCGCGCGGGTCGCATCCTCCATCAGGCGCTCGACGCGCACCAGCACGTCGGTGCCGCGCTTGGTCAGCACGGTGGGGCGTTCCGCGGGCAGCGGCTCCTTGCTGTCGGCAAGGGTCTTGCCGACCGTCGAACCGTTCGGCGCGACGCCTGGAATGTTGCGAAGCTCGACGCCCTGATGCGCAAACTCCATGATGTCGTGCCAGGTCTGCGCCGGCAGCGAGCCACCGGTCATCTGGTGCATCGGCGAGTAATCGTCGTTGCCGTACCAGACGCCCATGATGAAGTTGCCGGTGAAGCCGACAAACCAGGCATCGCGGTGAGCGTTGGTGGTGCCGGTCTTGCCGGCCCCCTTGATGCCGTCGAGGATCGAGCGCCGCGCAGTGCCGGCCTCGACCACCTGGTTCATCATCATGTTCATGTCCATGGCCACTTGCGGGGAGATGACCCGGACTGGCTTCTTGCCGTCCCGATCGAAGCGCCAGATCAGCTCGCCGGTGCTGTTGCGGACCTCGAGCACCGCGTGCGGCTTGATCGCCATGCCTGAATTGACGAAGATCCCGTAACCTCCGGTGTGATCGAGCACCGTGACTTCGTCGGCGCCGATCGGCATCGACGGCGTGTCGGGCAACGGCGAGCGGATGCCGGCTGCCTTGGCCAATTCCCGGATCTTGGCGCGGCCGAGTTTCGGGCTGCCCTTGCCAAGCGCGATCGACAGCTTGACCGGAATGACGTTGATCGAGCGGGTGATCGCCGTGGTCAAGGTCATCGACCCGGAATAGCCGCCGGAGTAGTTCTTCGGGCACCAATTGCCGATGCAGACCGGTGAATCCACCACCACCGTGTTCGGCTTGAAGCCGCCGCTGGCGAGCGCTGCGGCATAGACATAGGGCTTGAACGAGGAGCCCGGCTGGCGCGCCGCATCGGTGGCGCGGTTGAACTGGCTTTCGCTGTAGTCGCGGCCGCCGACCATGGCGCGCACCGCGCCGTCGGTGTCCATCAGCACAGCGGCCGCCTGCTTCGCCCGGTAGTCGCGGCCGTACTGCTTGAGCAGGCTCTCGACCGTCTTCTCGGCGTGCTTCTGGATGCCGGCGTCGAGCGCGAGCCGCACCACGAACACGCGTTCATGCACCGACCTGGGCAGCGTCAGCGTCAGCTTTTTCATCTCGTCGAACGCCCAGTCGAGATAATAATTCGGCGAGCGCTCATCGCGGCGGTCGACCGCCATGGCGGGATTGCGCCGGGCGCCGAACACCTGACCCTCGGTCATGAAGCCGGCCTCGACCAGGTTATCCAGCACCACGTTGGCGCGCGCGCGCGCCGCCGGCAGGTTGATGTGCGGCGCAAATCTTGACGGCGCCTTGAACAGCCCGGCCAGCATCGCGGCCTCGGCCAAATTCACGTCGCGCGCCGACTTGTTGAAGTAGTACTGCGCCGCGGCGTCGACCCCGAAGGTGCCGCCGCCCATATAGGCGCGGTCGAGATAGAGCTTGAGAATCTCGTTCTTCGGCAGCCGCGCCTCCAGCCACATCGCCAGGAACGCCTCCTTCACCTTGCGCTCGATGGTGCGCTCGTTGGAGAGGAACAGGTTCTTGGCGAGTTGCTGGCTGATCGATGAGCCGCCCTGCACCACGCCGCCGGCCCGCGCATTGGCGCTCATGGCGCGGAACAGGCCCGGGATGTCGATGCCGAAATGCTCGTAGAACCGCCGGTCCTCGGTGGCGAGCGTCGCCTTGATCAGGTGGTCGGGAAAATCTTCCAGCCGGAGCGCGTCGTTGTGCTTGATGCCGCGGCTGCCGATTTCGTTGCCGTAGCGGTCGAGGAAGGTAATGGCGAGCTCGGATTTCTTCACCCAGTCGTCGTCGGAGGTCTCGCGGAACGCCGGGATCGCCAGCGCCAGCAGGGCGATCAGGCCGAGCGCGCCCAGCGTCGCGGCCTCGGAGGCCGGCTCGACGAAATACCACCGCCGCCAGCCGGAGACGTGCCACCGATCCATGAACACGGTGAGCCGCTCGTAGAGCTCGCGGCCCCAGGTCCTGGCCTGGTAGAGGCCGAAATCGATTCGCGCATCGAGATCGAGGAAGAAGTGCCGCAGGCGCACGCGCCAGTGGTTCTGATCGCCGTGGAAAAAGTCCTGCACGCTCGGAGCCTCGGGCGTAACGACACGATCGGCGGGGCGAGATCGCCCATCCGTTGTGGTTCTTTTAACCGATGCAACACGGACAAACTATGGCGCAATGGCAACACCGGGGGGGCAAACCCCGCGAGGGTGAACGGATTTGGCGGTGGATTCGGCCCGGAAATGGCGCGACGGGCCCCTGCCGGTGCCCGGTCGCCTGCTATAGATGAGAGGGCGGGCGCGGCGTCGCGGCGGGCCGGACCGTCCCGGCCGGCAATTCGGAGCACCATGATAAGCCATTTTAATCATTTGGGATTTTCTCGCGATCGGCGGCCGCTAAGGGCCCCGCGGCAAAGCCCGGCCGGAGCCGCCGCATGAGCGCGCCGCCCGCGGTGTTGAAGCCGCCCGCCAAGCCCGCGCCGGCCGCCGACGAGCGCCCGTTCTGGCAGCGCAAGGCCTTGAAGGACATGACCGATTCGGAGTGGGAGAGCCTCTGCGACGGCTGCGGCAAGTGCTGCCTGGTCAAGCTCGAGGACGCCGACGATTCGTCGCGCACCTTCTTCACCGACGTCGGCTGCAAGCTGCTCGACGGGCAGACCTGCCGCTGCAGCGATTATCCCAACCGCACCGCCACGGTGAAGGACTGCGTGAAGCTCACGCCGCGCAACATCAACCGGATCGTCTGGCTGCCGCCGTCCTGCGCCTACCGGCTGCTGGCCGACGGCCACGACCTCTACTGGTGGCACCCGCTGGTGTCCGGCGACCCGGAGACCGTGCACCAGGCCGGCATGTCGGTGCGCGGCCGCGTCGGCGCCATGGAGGACGACGTCCCGGACGCCGACCTCGAGGACCGGATCGTCAGTTGGCCGGTGCGCTGGCCGAAGGGGGCGCGGCGGAGGGGGTAGGGCGTCAAACGAAAGAGCGGGCAGGCGGATGGGGTAGGGGAGATGCGGACAAGATTGGTGCCGAAGGCGTCGAATCTGCAACGGCATGTTTGCCGAGGGCCGCTTGCTATGATAAGAACAAAAGAAGAACAAATTCAGGGATGGCTCAAGTCGAGATTTGCATCATCCCAGATTTGGGATATATATCATGCGTCCCCGTTTGGCATGGGGCGAGAGGCCGCTTGATTGGGTCGGTTCGTCCAAGCGTGATTTCCTGGCGTTCCCCGCGCCGGTCAAGGACGAACTGGGCAATGCACTTGGTCTGGCGCAATTCGGCGGCAAGCACCCGAAGGCCAAGTCCTGGAAGGGGCAAGGGCCGGGCGTCTTCGAAGTCGTTGAGGACCATCAGGGCGACACGTATCGTGCAGTTTATTCCGTGCGTTTCCGCGAGGCGGTGTATGTCCTGCATGCGTTCCAGAAAAAATCGCCGCGCGGCGTCAAAACGGCAAGAACCGACATCGAACTCATTGCGCGCCGGCTGAAGCTCGCGCAGCAGGATCACGAGGTACGCTATGGCAAAGCCGGCGGCTAAGCGCGAGGACATCGAGCGCGGCAGCACCAACGTCTTTGCCGATCTCGGCTATCGGGACGCCGACGAGCGTCAAACCAAGCTGCGGCTCGCGTTCGCGCTCAACGGCATCATCGAAGAGCGAAAGTTGACGCAGGAGGCCGCCGCCAAGCGGCTGGGCCTCAACCAGCCGAAGGTGTCGGCGCTGCGCAACTACAAGCTCGAAGGATTTTCCGTCGAGCGGATGATGACGTTTCTCACGGCGCTCGACCGCGACGTCGAGATCGTGATCCGCAAGAAACCGCGCGGGCGCGCGGCGGCGAGAATCAGCGTGGTGGCGGCCTGACATGCCCAAGACACCAGCGACCAACACGCTTTTCAACGGCGACAACCTCGACATCCTGCGCGAATATATTGCCGACGAGTCGATCGACCTCGTCTATCTCGATCCGCCGTTCAATTCCAATGCGACCTACAATGTGCTGTTAATCGCGTCATCTTCCCGCAGATGACCAATTGCCTGCCGGACGAGGAAGGCGCGCAACTGCGGTTCGAGTTCGAGACCGAGCTGGCGCGGCTGGAGGCGGCGTGAGGTCTCTGGAATATATTCCTTGACAGCGTGTGGCTGCTCCGCTAGGTTTGCGGCATCGTCCACAATTGAATCAGTTGCCATGACGACGTCACGACGTGATCCGTCGCTGCGCGTGAAGGCACGCGCGTTGTTTGAAGCTGCGGCGCAAGCGGGCGCTACATCTTTGTCCGTGTCCGCAAACACCCCCCTCCCTGACCCTCCCCCACAAGGGGGGAGGGGACCGAGAGAGCATGCAGGGAGGGGACAGACTGAGTCGGCCGCGCTATCGATGGCCTCTCTCGACAAGACGCCACCATCGCTGACCGAGCGGGTGCGGGGGCTGTACGAGGAGTCGGTGGTGCCGGTGCGGGAGATTGCGCGGCTCGCGGGCGTCACCGAGCGCACGATCTACAAGTATGCCCGCAAGCAGCGCTGGACGCCTCGGGTGACTCGGCTGTCGCGCGACGGCACCGCGGCGGGCCTGGCGGCGCGCGGCGCCGGTGCGCGGTTCATTGCGCGGGACGAAGCGGACAAGCCGGTTGCCGTTGGCCTCAAGGCCACCGATCCGGCGGGTGCGGAACGTGCGGCGGCCGCCTGCGTGCGCGCCGGAGAACGTTCCGATGCGGCGATCGCGCGGGCCGAGGCCGACGCGCAATCGCGTGCGGCCCGCGCCCGGGCGTTGCGCGAGGGGGCAGCCTACGAGCGCACGCTCGAGCTGCTTTATGGCGCGTTCGTCGACTTGCTGCGGTTTGCCGCCGGGCGGCCGAAGCCCTTGGACGAGCGCAGCGCGCGGCTCTACGCCCTGATCGCCAATACGATTTTGTGTCAATTCGACCATTTGGCGGCGCCCGCCGGCCTGTCCAGCCCGGCGCTGCGCGCATAGCTGCGGCAGTTTCCTTCACCTATAAGGTGGTTCGCGCCTGGGCCGAAGTGGCCGGCGGCAGTGTGGCGGTTCAGACGTCCGCATCGGCCTTCCGGCTGGTCTGGTATGCGGACTCCTGAACCAAGCCACACTGGATCAATACCGTGTCCTTCGATTCCGAAGTTCGCCAACGAGGTCGCCGGACAATGATGCGAACTTCGCAATCGGGACACTAGGCCCCTCTCAGCATCCGCATGCGCGATCCCACGCCGCTTCCGCCGCCCGTCTCGCCTTATCTCGACCACGCCGCGGCGCGGAAGATCATTCTCGGCGTGCTGCTCGCCATGATGCTGGCGGCGCTCGATTCGGTGATGGTGGCGACGGCGCTGCCGACCATCGCGGCCAGCCTCGGCGACATCGACAACATGTCCTGGGTGGTGACCGCGAACCTGCTCAGCGCTACCGCGTCGACGCCGCTGTTCGGCAAGCTGTCCGACGCCTACGGCCGGCGCACCATGATCCTGATTGCGATCGGCATCTATGCGGCGGGCTCGGTCGCCTGCGCGCTCGCGCCCTCGATGATGATGCTGATCCTGGCGCGCGCGCTGCAGGGGTTCGGCGGCGGCGGGCTGATGCCGCTGGTGCAGACCATCATCGGCGACGTGGCCTCGCCGCTCGACCGACCGCGCTACCAGACCTACACCTCCACGACCTTCATCTTCTCGACCGTGGCCGGGCCGCTCATTGGCGGCTTCATCGCCGAGCACCTGCACTGGTCGTGGATCTTCTGGGTCAACGTGCCGCTGTGCGCCATCGCGTTTCTGTTGACGTACAACCTGTTGCGGAAGCTGCCGCGTCACGACCGGCCGCACGCGCTCGACCTGCTGGGCGGGGTGCTGATGGTCGGTGCGGCGATCGCGCTGATGCTGGCGCTGACCTGGGGCGGGCGGCGCTACGGCTGGGGCTCGCCGGCGATCCTCTCGCTGTTTGCGCTGTCGGCGGCGATGTGGGCGCTGTTCGCCTGGCGCGCGATCGCGGCGGCCGAACCATTCATTCCGCTGTCGGTGCTGCGCGACGGTGCGGTGCGGGTCGGCACCGCGTCGGCATTCTTTGCGATCGGCACCGTGATCGCGCTCACCATCATTCTGCCGCTCTATGCGCAGCTCGCGCTTGGCATGTCGGTCGCCGAATCGGCGATGGCGATCATCGCGCTGCAGGGCGCCGCCACCGTCGGCTCGGTCGGCGGCGGCCGGCTGGTGGCGCGCCTCACGCACTACAAGCGCGTCCCGCTTGCCGGGCTCGTGATCTCGCTCGCCGCGCTGGTGCCGCTCGCGATCTGGCCGACCGGGTTCTCTTCGACGGCGGCGCTTTCGCTGATCGCGCTCGTCGGTTTCGGCATGGGGCCGACGTTTCCGTTCACCATCGTGGTGGTGCAGAACGCGGTGCCGATGCACCAGCTCGGCATCGCCACCGGCACCATGAACTTCTTCCGCGCGCTCGGCTCGACCTTCATCGTCACCGGCTTCGGCGCCATCGTGCTGGCGAGCGTGCCGGTGCGCGGTGCCTCGGCCGACGCGCTGTCCGGCGTCGATGCCACCGCCTTCGGCTATGTGTTTGCGGCCGCCTTTCTGTGCCTGACGATTGCCGCCTGCTGCATCCTGGCGCTGGCCGAACGGCCGCTGCGCGGCGCCCCCCCGCCGCCGCCGGCCTGAGCGACGAATTCCGCCCACTGTGGCCGGCCGATCACAGCCAACGGCCGCGATTCGGGTTCTATTAGCGGCACTGCACCTTCTTCGCGCCTGGACCGGCGAGCAGGAGCATTTCGAATGCGCTTGGGCCGAATCGCTTTGCGTCACGTCTCCTCTTCGTGCCACCTCTCTGTGCGCCATGTCTCGGTCTGGCAGCGGGTCGCGGCGGTTGGCCTGCTGGCGTCGCTGCTGGTGGCGCCGCTGACCTTCGATGCGGCGCAGGCGCGGCCGGCCAAGAAGAACGCCGAAGCCTCGGCCGGGCAGGACGCCAGCACCCCGAAGAAGCGGTCCGCGCGGGTCGGCAAGACGCGTTCGCGCGCCGCCGGCGGCTGGAACCGGCCGAACTACGCGGCGATCGTGGTCGACGACAAGACCGGCCAGGTGCTGCACGAGGCGAACGCGGACGCGCCGCGTCATCCCGCCTCGATGACCAAGGTCATGACGCTCTACCTGCTGTTCGAGCAGCTCGAGGCCGGACATCTCCAGCTCGATTCGGAACTGCCGGTTTCGGCGCGCGCCGCGGCGCGGCCCAAGACCAAGCTCTTCCTCAAGGCCGGCCAGACGATCAAGGTCGAGGATGCCATCAAGGGGCTGGTCACCCGGTCGGCTAACGACGCCGCCACCGCGATCGCCGAGGCGCTCGGCGGCACCGAAGAGGACTTCGGCCGGCTGATGACACGCAAGGCGATCGCGCTCGGCATGTCGGGCACGATCTACGTCAACGCCTCGGGCCTGCCGGCCGACCTGCAGATCACCACCGCGCGCGACCAGGCGCTGCTCGGCCGCGCCATCCAGCACCGCTTCCCGAATTACTTCGGCTACTTCGCCACCAAGAGCTTCACGTATCGCAAGAAGGAGATCGGCAACCACAACGCTCTCCTTGGTAATGTGGAGGGCGTCGACGGCATCAAGACCGGCTACACCAACGCTTCGGGCTACAACCTGCTGTGCTCGGTCAAGCGCGACGGCCGGGAGATCGTCGCGGTCGTGCTCGGCGGCCGCTCGGGCGGCGCACGCGACGCCCGCATGCGCCAGCTGATCGATGAATATCTGCCGTCGGCCGGGACCGACCGCACCGCGCCGGTCCTGACCGAGCGCGGGCCGGACGGCGAGCCGGTGACTTCGGCGATCGCGCCCGAACTGCCCTCCGGGCTCAGGCTCGCGAGCGACGACACGGTCGATGCGATCCTGCTGACCAATCAGATTCCCGGCAATTCGACACTGCGCACCGACGTGGCGGATTACGAGCGCGAGGACGCGCCGCCCGGCTCCAAGGAAGACCAGGAGCGCAAGGCCAAGAAGGCCGAAATGCTGGAAAAGGCCGCCAAGCCCGTCAAGGGCGCGAAAGCGAAGGCCGCGAAGGAGAAGGCGGCGACGTCCACCAAGGACCAGCCGCGCCGTTCGCGGCGTCCGGCCGGCAACGCGGCCACGCAGACGGTTCCGGCCGGCACGCTGGCGCAGCGCCAGCAGCAGCCGGCCTTCATGCACGGCCGGGATTGAGAGCGGCCGGGCGGTCCCGCCCGTCGCGTCAACTGTTCGCCCGCAAGCGCACGTTTCTTTCCTGCGGCTCGCTGTCGGCGTAGGTCAATCCGCGCGCGTGAATGCAATGAGCGTGTATCCCGCTCCGCACTTCGCGCCGAACGCAGCCGGGCGGGCGCCGGCGAGATTTGGCGCGTTGTCGCAGATCGTCAGCATCTTGCCGTCAAGCGCGTAGATGCCCTTCCACGACTTGCCGCTGAGTGTCCCCGTCGTGTGGTCGAAATCGATCGCCGCCGGCTTTGCGCCCGGGTTGAGCCGGAAGGTCCCGGCGTAGAGCGGCTTGCCGTCCTTGGAGCGGATCTGGAACTGGTTGCCCGTAAAGGCGAGTCGGTGACCGACAAGATCGCCGGCGGCTTTGCCGTCGTTGTCCGCCTTGGTCGCGGTCCAGGCGCCTTGCAGCTTCTGCTGGTCGCCATCGACCGGCTGCGCGGCGGCGAGTGCAAGTCCGCCGACGAGGATCGCGCCGGCGCACATCGCTGAAGTCAGCCGATGCATCGTGTTTCTCCGTTGCTGAGGAGAGCCCCGTACCGGTTCAGGCTAGCATGGCGACACGCGCTTCGACAGCGGCCGGGGTGGTGGGGCGGCGTGTATAGGAAAATAAGCCTTGACAGCGTGACGCTGGTCCGCTAGGTTTCGGGCATGGTCGAGAGTTGCGTCGCGGGAGCGGGCACTCGCTGCCTCCACAAAATCCCCACGAAACACATTGCCGGCCGCGCGTGGCTGAGCGGCGCATTGTCCGCGCAGTTGCTGGCCGCGATCCCGATCAAATTCTGCCCTCCGTCCGTCCCCGATGAAGCGGGGACCCAGAGCGATCCGTTCGGTGTTTGTGGCACCGGGTCCCGCTTCCGCGGGGACGAACGGAGTGAGTTTCGATTCCGCTGAAACGAAACCTGCATTAGCGAGTCACCATGCACGAGCCGCAGGCGTTGTCCGCTTCGCCCGAACAGGTCGCGAAGGCGCGGCAGATGTATCTCGATGGCGCGACGATCGCGGAGATCCGCCGCGCCACCGGCCTGACCGAGCACCAGCTCTACTACTGGTTCGACGGCGGTCCGCCCGACGGTGAACGGCATCTGCCGCCGTTGCCGCGGCGGAGAGTCGTGCGTCAAGGCGGGCCGCGCCGGCGAAAATTCTCCGGCGACCGCGTCGCGCTGGTGTCCCGGCTCTGGCGTACCGCGGAGGGGCAGGTGCGCGACATCGAGGACCGGCTCGCGCGCCATCAGCAGCAGCCCGACGACCGCGAGCGCGATGCGCGCACACTCGCCGTGCTGGTCAAGACCTTGCGCGAGCTTGTCGCGCTCGACGACAGCAGGGACGGCGCCGCGTCGCCGGCAGATTCCGAACATGACGATGGCGGCCCCCGAGACCTCGACGAATTCCGTCGTGAACTTGCTCGACGCATGGATGCGATTGTCGCCGCCCGAGCAGAAGCTGGTCCTGGCGAGACTTAACCGCGGCGAACTGTTCGCCTGGCTGCACGACTGGAGGCAGTTTGCGCATTGGCATCAGCGGCCGCCCGACGCCGCGCAAGGCGGCGGACCGTGGCGCACCTGGCTCATTCTCGGCGGCCGCGGCGCCGGCAAGACGCGGGCCGGTGCGCAATGGGTGCGCGCGGCGGCATTGGGCGAGGGGCCTTATGCGGACAGGCCGGCGCGGCGCATCGCGCTCGTCGGCGAGAACGAGCACGAGGTGCGCGAGGTGATGGTCGAGGGCGTCTCCGGCCTCCTTGCCGCGCACCGGCTGCATGAGCGGCCGACCTGGATTCCATCGCGCCGGCGCGTCGAGTGGAGCAACGGCGCGGTGGCGCAGGCGTTTTCGGCGGAAGACCCGGAAAGCCTGCGCGGCCCGCAATTCGACGCCGCCTGGGTCGACGAGCTGGCGAAGTGGCGGCAGGCGGACGCGGCGTTCGACGTGCTGCAGTTCGCGCTGCGGCTCGGCGCGCAGCCGCAGCAGGTGATCACCACCACGCCGCGGCCCATTGCATTGTTGAAGAAGCTGATGGGCGACCCGTCGACCGCGCTGACGCGCGCCGGAACGCAAGCCAATGCGCGGCATCTGTCGGCGGCGTTTCTCGATCACGTGCTGGAACGCTATGCCGGCACCCGCGTCGGCCGCCAGGAGATCGACGGCGAGATCGTCGAGGAGCGCTCCGACTCGCTGTGGAAGCGGGCGACGATCGAAGCGTGCCGCGTCACGGCGGCGCCGCCGCTGCAGCGTATCGTGGTCGCGGTCGATCCGCCGGCGTCGAGCGGCAAGGGCGCCGATGCCTGCGGCCTGGTCGCTGCCGGGCGGAGCGAGCAGGGCACCGTCTACGTGATTGCCGACGAGACCGTGTCGGAGCTGTCGCCTGCCGGCTGGGCGGCGCGGGCGATCGCGCTGTGGCGGCGATGCGAGGCCGATGCGCTGATCGTCGAGGTCAACCAGGGCGGCGACATGGTGCGTGCGGTGATCGGCGAGGCCGACAGGAGCGTGCCGGTCATCGCGGTGCGCGCGTCGCGCGGCAAGTGGCTGCGTGCCGAACCGGTGGCGGCTTTGTACGAGCAGGGCAGGGTGAAGCACGCCGGCACGTTTCCCGCTCTGGAAGACGAGATGTGCGACTTCGGTCTGAACGGACTCTCCTCCGGCCGCTCGCCCGACCGGCTCGATGCGCTGGTCTGGGCGGTGTCGTCGCTCACGTTCGGCGCCAAGGGCGAACCGCGGGTGCGGCGGCTGTAGGCGTGCTTCGAATGGCATCGGCGGCGTTCCGGCTGTACGCTTTGGACGTAGCGAGACGGGAATGACATCCGATGACCGATGACTTGACCGCCGACGAGGTTCGTTCGCTGCTCAAGCTCGAGCCGCATCCGACCTGCGGCTTCGTGCGCATTACCTATCTCAGTCCGCAGGCGATTGCGGCCGGCGGCCTGCCGGCGCCGTTCGCGGATGGCAGGCCGGTGGGATCGGCGCTCTATTTCATGGTGACGGCCGAGCGGCCCGTGCATCTGCACCGCATCCGCAACGACCAGCTCTATCACTACTATCTCGGCGATCCGATCGAGGTGCTGATGCTGCACGCCGACGGCAGCCACGCATGGGCAACGGTCGGGCCCGACCTCAAGCGCGGCCAGTGCCTGCAGCTCTTCATTCCGGGCAACACCTTCCACACCGCGCGCATCGCCGGGCGGCGGCGCTGGTTCCTCGGCGCCAGCACCGAATGGCCGGGCGTGACGCCGGCCGACGTCGAGATCGGCGATCTCGATGCGCTGGCCGCGAAGTATCCCGCGGTCGCCGCGGACCTGCGCGCGATCGCGGCCTTGGCGAAGGGTTGAATGTCGTTAGCTGACTGGATTTGACCCCATCCGTGTCCCGCACGCGCTGCAGCGCAGCGGTGCACCGCAGATGCGGGACGCCGGTTGCTTTCTTGTTCAGCAAAAGAAACCGGGGTCCCGGGTCTGCAGCGCATCACTGCGCGCTGCGCTGCGCCCGGGACACGTGGAGGATACAACTGTGTTAGATCGCCTTCGAAATCTCCTGCGCTCCCCCGAATCCAAGGCGTCGCGCACCGCGCGACTGATCGCGTTCGAAGGGGGCGGGCGTGCGCGCTTCACGCCGCGCGACTACGCGGCGCTGACGCGCGTCGGCTTCATGCAGAACGCCATCGTGAACCGCGCCGTCAAGCTCGTCGCCGAGAACGCGGCGTCCTGCGTGTTTCTCGCGTTCGAGGGCGCGGCCGAGCGCGACCGCCATCCACTGATCGATCTCGTGACGCGGCCCAATCCGCGCCAGGACGGGCCGACTTTGTTCGAGGCGCTCTACGGCTATCTCCTGCTTGCCGGCAACGCTTATCTCGAAGCCGTGACGATCGACGGCGAGGGCGGAGCGAGCGTACGGGAGCTCTACGCGCTGCGCCCCGACCGCATGCGCGTGGTGCCGGGGTCCGATGGCTGGGCCGAGGCGTATGACTACAGCGCCGGTGGCCGCACCGTACGTTTCGACCAGGGCGCGCGGCCGTTGCCGCCGATCCTGCACCTCGCCTCGTTCAATCCGCTCGACGATCATTACGGGCTCAGCCCGCTGGAAGCCGCCGCCGTCGCGGTCGACACCCACAACGCGGCGGCGAAATGGAACAAGGCGCTGCTCGATAATGCGGCGCGGCCGTCCGGCGCGCTGGTCTATGCCGGGCCGGAGGGGGCGGTGCTGTCCGACAGCCAGTTCGACCGCTTGAAGCAGGAACTGGAGCAGACCTACCAGGGTGCGATGAACGCCGGGCGGCCGATGCTGCTTGAGGGCGGCCTCGACTGGAAGGCGATGTCGCTTTCGCCCAAGGACATGGATTTCATGGAAGCCAAGCACGCCGCCGCGCGCGAGATTGCGCTGGCGTTCGGCGTGCCGCCGATGCTGCTCGGTATTCCGGGAGACAACACCTATGCCAATTACCAGGAGGCCAACAGGGTGTTCTGGCGCTCGACCGTGCTGCCGCTGGTCAATCGCACCGCGGCGGCGCTGACGCAATGGCTGGCGCCGGCGTTCGGCGACGACGTCAGGCTTGCGGTCGACACCGACCGCATCGAGGCGCTGTCCGCCGATCGCGCCGCGCTATGGGAGCGGGTGACCGGCGCGCCGTTCCTCACCGTCAACGAGCAGCGCGCGGCCGTCGGTTACGGCGCCATCGCGGGCGGCGACCGGATCGGCTGATCCGGGTTCGCGGAGCAGCGTCTGGGGTCAGCGCGGCAGATCAGCGCTGACCGGACTTCTGCTGCAATGGGCAGTTCTCGATCTGCACATCCGTGGTCTTGCCGTCGGACCGCAATTGTAATGTGCAGGAATTGGGCAGACGGGTTTGTTCGAACGTGAACTCGCCGAGACGATTGCTGCGCTGGATCAAGAAGCCGCTCAGCTCGACGTACTCTTGAGGCTTCGTGGTCTTGCCCTGCACGACGAGCTTACCGTCCTCGTATCGCGCCGTCGCGGACTCGATGCCGGCGTTTGCAAACGTCGCAGTTCCCGCAATTGCGAGCGCAAGGGCAGCGCTCGTGATGATCGATGAGTATCGCATGTGTGTCTCCGTATCGCTGACGTAGGCCGCTCGATGGCGTGAACCGAAGCGGCGTCCGCAGCGGTTATTCGTTGCTTCCGGGGAAGAACGCGCGACGTTCGGCACGAGTTCCCGACACTGTGTCGCAGTTTTGCGCTCCGCTCACGCACACGCCGGAACTTTTTCATGGACGACCTGGTCCGCACCTTCTCGGAGCGCGGCGACCTCGCGCATGTGGCGCTGTTCCTGTGGGCAGCGTCGGCAACCGCGATCGCGGGCTTTGCGCTGCGCGAGCTCGCCGCCGCAATCCGCCGTTTCGACGAGTTCGTGCGCGAGCTCTCCCGTTTCAACGACCGCTTTGGAGGCCGAAGCTGATGGACACTCTGCACACCGTGATGCGCTCGATCCGCGGCGAGACCAAGACCCGCCGCGACCATCTCACCGTGTTCCGCGAATTCCTCGACCATCTCGACCGTGTCACGCGGGCGCGCACGGTGCGTGGTTCCGCCGGCCGTGCGCCGAAGAACGGCGGCAGAGCCCGGTCGCCGCGTCGCAGCGCCAAGGGATAGAGCGCCAAGCACCGCTGCTTCTTACCCTCTCCTGGAGGGGGGAGGGTCGGCGCGCAGCGAGCGTTCGCGAGCTGCGCGCCGGGGTGGGGTGAAGGTCCCTCCCACATCGTCGCCTTTCAGTTTTCACCCACCCCGTCCGCCTCCGCTCCACGTCGGCGGCCGACCCTCCCCCTCCAGAGGAGGGTGAAGGAAAGCTCATGCTTGCACTCAACGAACCCACGCTCGCCAGCGTGTTCGCGCCGCGCACCACGATCTCGGCCGACGGCACGGTCGAGGGCTATGCCAGCTTGTTCGGCGAGATCGACCAGGCGCGCGACATGGTGATGGCGGGCGCGTTCCGCCACTCGCTGATACTGCGCGGGCCGCGCCGCATCCCGATGCTGTTCCAGCACGACCCGGCCGAGCCGATCGGCATCTGGCTGGAGCTCGTGGAAGACTCGCGCGGGCTCTTTGCCCGCGGCCGGCTTATTCCCGACGTACAGCGCGGCCGCGAAGTCTTTGCGCTGGTCAAGGTCGGCGCGATCGACGGGCTGTCGATCGGCTTTAAGACCGTGCAGGGGCGGCTCGATCCGAGGACGCGCATCCGCAGGCTCACGCAGGTCGACCTCTGGGAAATTTCGATCGTGACGTTCCCGCTGCTGACCGGCGCGCGGGTACGCGCCGTCAAGGATGCGGGTGCGGCGGGGCAGGGCGAAGGCGACCGGCACGAACGGCTGTTCCGCCGCCATCCGCGCTTCTCGTTCGCGCGCACCAAGGCCGAGCAGGAGTGGAAGACGATCTGGCGCGCCGAATTGGGGAGCGCGAGCGCGGAAGACTCGGCGCGCGCGTCGCGCCTTGCATCGGCCGTTTCAACTCGCGGCACGCGGCTTGAACGCGTGCAGCAACGCCGCCAGGCGCCGCCGTCACGACGCGAGCGCCGCATCCGCGGTTGGATCGCCGACAGCGCGTTGCGCGCGATGGCCGACCGCAGGGCGTTGCTGACGCGCCCCTCGCGCTGATCTGCCGCCATTTGCGCGCTGACCTGCCTTCTGCGCCGCGCACGGACCGGGACACCGCCCAATGTTTCAAGACAAGCCTGAGTGGATCGCGCACCAGCGCCAGCGCTGGATGCGTCCCGACGCCGAGCGCTGGCTGCGGCTCGACGCGCAGCGGTGGATGACGCCGGAGGAACGGAAATGGCTGCTGCCGGAACGGAAGCAGGCCGCTGCACAGCCGCATGTCGAGCCCGTCAATCTGGCGGCGTTCGAACGCGCGCGCGAGAATCTGCTGCGTCTGCGCGACGATCTTGCCTCCCTCAGGACCGATTTGAAATTCCGGCAGTTCCTCCGCTCGCTCAAGGCGGGATTTCGCGAGGATCAGCTTCGGGACGACCGCGGTCGATGGGCCGATGAAGGCGGAGCGGGTCGAACGCAGTTGGCTGCGAGCGGTCGACCGCCCGTAGGTCCCGCTGCAGCTTTGGTGCTCGCGCTTGAGTTGGCGCTCAAGGTGATCGATGCCTATCGGTCCGAGAATGGCCTCTGGGATTTGTTCGGACGGAGGTCAGGCACTGTTGCATCGACGACGGTCGACGGTGAGAAGATATTTGGCTCCAATTCGAGATCGCAAGACTACACCGACGAAGATTTTCGAGACGCGGACGGGTTGCGGAAGGCTCTCATCGAAAAATATCCTGATTTGATAAAGAGCAACAACGTTGGCCAGAAGCCCGCTGACGCCTTGTTTCACGCAGAGGCAACGGTCTTGCTGCGCGCAGCACGCGTCAACGGCGGTACCCTCGCTGGTCGAGAAATCGAAGTTTTCGCTGATCGGCCGATGTGTTGGAGTTGTGGAAGGTGACCTGCTCCCCGCAGATGTCCCCGATTTTGGGTAGAGTTCCGTTCTTTCGGGAGACGGACATGCGCAAGAGCAGATTCACTGAAGAGCAGATCATCAAGGTGTTGAAGGAGCACGCGGCCGGGC